>CAZSXS010000037.1:0-32218 GCA_964611385.1 uncultured Defluviitaleaceae bacterium | reverse complement strand
GATGTTGTTACACTTGTTGCTTGATGCTATTTTCATTCCGAAAGGCGTATATAAACTGGTTGTTCTCCAAAAAGGATTGGGAAGGTCTCACCACAGTGTTTTATGTTAGGCGTATTGTCACAACAAAAGATGTAACTTCTGATGAAACAAGCTATTACATTTCTAGCCTTGATACCGATGCGAAAGAACTTTTGAGAATTTCTCGTGAACACTGGAAAATCGAAAGTATGCACTAGTTGTTAGATGTTGTTTTTTCAGAAGATAAGTGCGCTATTTTATCTGATAATGGTCAAAAAAACTTGAACATATTTAGAAAGCTTGCTCTTCTGCTTCATAAAAATCATATAGGTAAGCAGCCTAAAAAATATAGTGTTAAAGCTAGTTTATTGCGGAGTTTAATTGACGATAATCACCTCCTGGAAATTATTAGGAGTTTATGAAACGAACGTGGCGTATAGCAGAATACTTAATAAAATTACTTGAAGACACCCACTATGAACCTCTCTATTATTTTATCTTTTTCACATACGATGGCATTGTTTTAAAATACCTTCAAAACCATAAAGAGGATGAGGTAGCTGAATATGCTGATCTTGCCTTAAGTTATGCGGTTCAATTTGATGACTTTATAGCATCAGACAGGCAGATTGCATTGACTAAAGACAAACTAAAGCATGACATTTTAACGAACTTTGGAAGCTTTAAAGATAACCTGGTTAAGCGTATGCTTACTTGGTATGAAAACAATCCGCAATTTAAAGAATCAGTGAAAACGAGGGATTTCTCTGCAATAATAGAAAAGTATCGACCTTATGCCAAGAATATCAACGACGGCAAGTGATCACCTCGTCTTATAAATCAAAGTGGAAAAGGCCATGCAGTTTTCAGCGTGACCTTCATCTTTTAAATACAAAACAGATAGGATTTCTCATATGTACTTTTCCAACAATACCTCACCTGAATAACAAGGAAATAAACTTAAACAAAATCACGCCAAAAGGTGATAAAACAATAAGCACACCAGCAAGAATAGCACTATTGTTTAGCCAGGGCTTTACCACGGGACTTACAGAGCCTACTTGTTTCGTATTCAGTTTGTTCATAACGATACCTGAAACACCAATAAGTACTAAACAGAAAGCCATAAAATAGAGGAACACAAGTAAAACGCCAATAATCGCTGCCAAGAAAGGAAACAGCATCAAAATAATTCCGATAAATGCCATAAAATCGTCTCCTTAAGTAAGTAAGAAAAATAAAAGAACAGCTACGAGATAACATAAAACAATCAAAATACCAGCCCACATATGTATAGCGGAAGCGATCCCATACCCTATTTTCGTTTTTCGATCGACCATTTCTAAACCCTTACTCGTTTTTAAGCCCTTATATCCGCGGAAGATAGACATAAGAGCTAACACGAAAATAAATAAAGTAAACGAAATAAACATCATTTTTGCAAAAATCAAATCATTTTCACCTCCAATCCCCGCTTTTTTGCGAAACGATACGGTTATTATGAGAAGGGTACTTCTGGTTTTTAGTATAGCACAAAACATCCTATTTACAATAGGTATATAAACCTTGATTAGCTCCTTGTGTTGGTTTATACTCATTCAGAGTTTATTCGATGAAAAGAGGTTTTAAACTATGTATACAGAACTTAAAACAATCTTGAACAGCTCCAAAAACATCGTTTTTTTCGGAGGCGCTGGTGTATCTACTGAGAGCGGGATTCCAGATTTCAGAAGTCAGGACGGATTGTACAGCCAAAAGTACAAGTATCCGCCCGAAACAATCCTATCCCACAGCTTCTTTAAAAAGAACGCCAAGGATTTCTATGATTTTTACAGGGACAAAATGATCTTCCTTGATGCCCAGCCCAATGCCGCTCATCTGGCCCTAGCTAGACTAGAAGCAGAAGGCTCTTTGAAAGCGGTGATCACCCAAAACATTGACGGGCTTCACAGTCGGGCGGGGAGCCAAACGGTTATCGAACTCCATGGTTCGGTACACAGAAATTACTGCATGAACTGTGGAAGCTTTTACGGCATAGAAGCCATCCTACACAGCAAAGGGGTTCCTCTATGTCATTGCGGAGGCATTATAAAGCCGGATGTGGTTTTGTATGAAGAAGGCCTAGACCCCGACACCATGGAAAAGGCCCTTCATTTTCTGTCTCAGGCCGATGGTTTAATTGTGGGGGGGACCTCTCTACAAGTATACCCTGCTGCTGGGCTAGTGAGCTATTATCAAGGGAACAAATTAATTTTGATCAACAAATCTGAAACGCCCTATGACAAGCAAGCTGATCTGATCATACATGACAGCATAGGGGCAGTTTTTAGTGAGCTTTTTTAAAGAATAAAGCCGGGAAGCTGCACACGCTTAGTGCTCTTCCCGGCTTTATAATTTGATGCTTATACTTTATACAACAAGCCTGAGCCAATCATGATGCAGGCTTTTTACAGTTTAAAAACAACAGTGGCAATGCCAAAGTAAATGATGATGGACAAGGTATCAACAATGGTGGTAATTAAAGGCGCAGCCATAATAGCGGGGTCAATGCGGCAACGCTTAGCTAGAATGGGGAGCATACAGCCTACCATTTTTGCAATGATGATGGTGGCGGTCAAGGAAACGCCTACAACGAGCGCAAGGCTGGCGCTTTTATAAAAGAGCAAAACCCTTATCCCGTTGACGATAGCCAAGGCAATCCCAACGAGCATGGATACTCGAAATTCCATCCAAACGATTTTGAAAAAATCATGAAAATGCAGTTCATCCACGGCAAGCCCACGAATAATGAGCGTGGCGCTTTGGGAGCCACAATTGCCTCCGGTGTCCATCAACATAGGGATAAAGGAAACCAAAATAGGAATGACAGTAAAAGCATTTTCGTACTTGGCGATAATAGCACCTGTAATCGTAGCAGAAAGCATCAGCACCAACAACCACATGATTCTGCTTTTCGCGTGCATAAAGATGGAGGTTTTGAGATAAGGTGTGTCTGTTGAATGGATGGCAGCCATTTTATGAATATCCTCTGTGCTTTCATTCGTCAAGACCTCTATGGCATCATCAAAGGTGATGATCCCCACGACATAGCCTTCACTGTCCAATACAGGGATGGCAATCAGCCCGTATTTTCTGAAAAGATTTGCAGCAACCTCCTTGTCATCATTGGCATTAACGTAGATATAATCCCGCTTCATAATCTCCGAAACCACAGTGTTTTCAGAGGCAATGAGCAGATTCTTGACAGTGACAATGCCTAGGAGCTTGTGCTTTTCCACCACATAACAAGTATAAATGGTTTCACTGTCCATGCCCTTATTACGGATCTGCTCAATAGCCTGCAAAACCGTAAACTGAGGCTGTAATTCAATGAACTCTGTAGTCATCAAACTACCGGCGCTGTTGTTGGGGTATTGAAGAAGCTGATTGATTTCGTTTCGGGTGTTTTTGTCTATCTGCTGTAAAAGGCGCGTGACCAGGTTGGCTGGCATATCCTCCAAAAAGTCCACCACGTCATCAGAATACATATTTTCAATGATTTGAATGATTTCTTTATCTGTAAAGCTACTCAAAAGCTCCTGCCGTAAGCTGTTATCCAGATAAGAAAACACCTCAGCTGCCTTCTCTTTGGACAAGATTCGAAAAACAAGCGCAAGATCTTTTTGATTGAGCTCAGACAACAGCAAGGCTAAATCAACAGAATTATAGTGGGAAAGCACATCATGAACGGCCTTTAACTTCTTAGCCTCCATCAATTCCAGTAATACTTCCTTTGTCATATAGATCCTCCTTTTGGGCATAAAAATACCGCATCCTTTTTCAGATACGGCAAAAATTCTCCCGAAAGGAAAAACCATAGGGAATCAAGCCCATGACCATTATATGAAATCTAAAGTCATGAGGCGCATATGGCTATACTCAGTCCTGTACCATTTACAAAGCCGCATGATCTGCACGGTGGCTTTGTAAAGTTGAACGTGGCTGAGTATAAAGCAAAGCTATGATTTCTGCTCGTATCCGCATTACATTCAACTGTCTACTTCGACCAGTACTGCTGTCCATATACACCCACCTCTTTTTTCATTGTTTTCTTTCAATATACATCATTTAATCGAAAAATACAATAGCCTCGTTACTTGTAAACTAAAAAGGTCTACAGCAAATCATCTACTGTAGACCCCCTTATTAAAACAATGGAAGTACCGTCTTCTTAAATTCTTCGTTAATCACTTGGGCGCAGCAGGAATAAACAGCTGAAGCCCCACAAATAATGCCAACATAACCGGCAACCTGCTTAAGCGAGTGGCTTTCGGTGAAATCGCCAATGGCTAGCATAAAAAATAAGACTGCTAAGCTAAAGAATACAAATTGCGTAACCTTGTTGTGCTTTAAGGTTCCGATGAACATGAAAACAGTGAAAATTCCCCACAGAAGCAGATAGTAGCCCATAGAGCTGGCATCGGCTGCAGCGATTTTGTCACTAAAGGGGTTACACCAGATGAAAATCAGGGACCACCAGAAGAAGCCGTAAGCGGTGAAGGCTGTAGCACCGAAGGTGTTGCCCTTGTTAAATTCCATAATTCCTGCAATAATCTGGGCAGCGCCACCCAGTGCAAAACCCATTGCCACAATGACAACAGACAAAGGGATAATGGAAGCATTGTGTAAGTTCAGCAGGATGGTGGTCATTCCGAAGCCCAATAATCCTAGCGGAGCCGGATTGGCGATACTTTGCTTTGCAGGTGCTGTTCCTGTAGACATGTCGTCCTCCTAATACGATTGTTTACTCAGTTTTCTGAGTGCAGATAACCTAGCAAAAGACCTACTCTTCCCCCAAGAGTTCCCGTACATAGGTGGGGAGCATAAAAGCGCCTTTGTGAAGGTCAGTGTTATAGTATTTGGTCTTGATACCCAGGCTATTCCAACGTTCAGCCTCAAAGTCTAGCGGGCGATGCTTCTTTCCGGCGAAGCCGAAGAGCCAATGCCCAGAGGAATAGGTAGGAATGTGTGCCTGATAAATGTTGCAAATAGGAAAGGCATGACTCAAATAGCGATAAGCCCGCTGCACAGCATGGGCATCACTTTGGTAAAAGGGGCTTTCATGCTGGTTCGTCATGATGCCGTTTTCCGTCAAAGCCTTGAAGCAGTTACCGTAAAACTCCTTGGTAAAGAGACCTTCCCCAGGGCCGAAGGGATCAGTAGAGTCAACAATGATTAAATCATATTCGTTGTGACGACTCCGAATGAATTTCAGCCCGTTTTCATAATAAATGTTCACCCGCTCATCGTCCAACTTGGAAGCCGTCTGGGGCAAAAATTCCTTGCAGATGTCTACCACCATCTTGTCGATTTCCACCATATCTATGCACTCAATGCTTCTGTAGCGTGTCAATTCCCGAACGGTTCCCCCATCCCCAGCTCCAATGACCAGCACCTTTTTGATGTCTGGATTCACGGCCATGGGCACATGGGTGATCATCTCATGATAAATAAACTCATCTTTTTCCGTTAACATTAAATACCCGTCCAGGGTCAGCACTCGTCCGAATTCAAAGGAGTCAAATACATCAATGGATTGGAAAGCACTTTTGGCGCTGACAATTTGCCGATCGATTTTGATGGAAAGCCGGACGTTTTCGGTATGCTGTTCCGTATACCAAAGCTCCATTTACTTCTCCTCCAATACGTTGATTTGCCTGATACTCATATCTTGGGTTCCGGTCAACAAGCAACCTTTTTCTTTTGCATACAAGATATAGTCAATGATTTCTCGGGTAATCCGCTCCCCTGGGGCCAAAATAGGAATACCGGGTGGGTAGCACATGACAAATTCCCCGCAGATACGACCCTGACTGCTTTCAATGGGGACAGAAATTTTGTCACTGTAAAAAGCTTTGCGGGGCGTTTTCGCAACATCGGGTTCTATATACTCGTGATCAAATAAGCCGGTTTTATCCTTAGAATAGATGCGCTTGATTTCCGAAAGAGAGGAGATCAGCATTTCGATTTCCAGGTCTCGATCCCCGGCAGAAATGATGGCCAGTATGTTTCCGATGTCTCCGAATTCGATCTGTATCCCATATTCGTCCCGCAGCAGGTCATAGACCTCTATACCGGCCAAGCCAATGTCTCTGGTATGAATGCTCAACTTGGTTTTGTCGAAGTTATACACGCTATCTTCATTAATCAACTCAACAGAAAAGGCATTATAACCGCCGATTTTATTGACCTCTTGTCGGGCATACTCGGTAAATTCTACGGTCTTCTTAAACATGCTCCGGCCGTTCAAGCTCAAGTTTTTGCGGGCGATATCCAAAGAGGACAGCAGCAGATAGGAGCCGCTGGTGGTCTGAGTTAAATTAATGATTTGGCGAATATAGCTGTGGTCTATGTTCTTTCCACATAAAAGCAAGGAACTTTGCGTTAAGGAGCCCCCTGTTTTATGCATACTGATGGCAGACATGTCGGCACCAGCCCTCATGCCCGCTATGGGCATATTCTCTCCGAAGTAAAAATGTGTCCCATGTGCTTCGTCTGTAAGCAAGAGCATCTGGTTGTCGTGGGCCAACTTGGCAATTTCCTCTAGGTTTGAACAAATGCCGTAATAGGTGGGGTTATTGACAAAAACGGCCTTCGCGTCAGGGTGTTGCCGTATGGCTTCCGCTACATCCGTTACAGACATGCCCAGCGAGATCCCCAAGTCCTTATTGGTTCTGGGATTAATATAGACTGGAATTGCCCCACAGATTACTAATGCATTTAAGACACTGATGTGCACATTGCGTGGAAGGATAATTTTATCGTTACTGCGGCAGGTAGACATAATCATGGCTTGGATGGCAGAGGTGGTTCCGTTTGTCATCAAAAAGGCCGAATGAGCAGAAAAAGCCTCAGCGGCCAATTCTTCTGCCTCCCGGATTACCCCCGTTGGGTGGCAGAGGTTGTCTAGGGGTTTCATGGAGTTGACGTCTACTTTCAGGCAGTTTTCGCCCAAAAAGTCGGTCAGTTCCTTGTTTCCCCGCCCGCCCTTGTGACCGGGGACGTCAAAAGGCACAACTCGATTACTTTTGTGCCTTAAGAGGGCTTCGTAGATGGGGGCATTTTTTTGAGTTTTCATATCGCACCCCCCCTTAATAAATATTCATGCCGCTAAAAATTTCAATCATTTCTTTTCTCAGGTCGTCAATGATATCTAGGCGTTGCTTTGGCGGCAGTTCATACACGTCTTTATTGAACAAATAATTTTGAAGCTCAATCTCCTTAATGAGCATCTTGGTGTGAAAGATGTTTGACTGATAGACATTTACATCTATGGCATCATATTTTGTTAGGGTTTCGGATTCAATGTAGTTTTGAATGGAGGTGATGTCGTGGTCAATGAAAAACTTCTTGCCCAGCACATCGCGGGTAAAGCCGCGCACCCGATAATCAATGGTTATAATGTCCGAATCAAAACTACCAATCAAATAATCAAGAGCATTCAATGGGGAAATTTCTCCGCAGGTGGAGACATCAATGTCTACCCGAAAGGTGGAAATTGAATTTTCCGGATGATTTTCGGGGAAGGTGTGGACGGTGACATGACTTTTGTCTAAATGCGCATGTACATTCACCTTATCTGCGGACTTTTCCTCGGCGACCAGTATGTTGACCGAGGCTCCTTGCGGATCATAATCTTGTTTTGAAATATTGAGTACATGTGCGCCGATGATCTCTGTCACATTGCACAAAATATTGGTCAGTCGCTCGGAATTGTACTGCCCGTCAATATAGGAGATGTACTCATTTTTTTCCCTCTGGCTCTTTGCGTAGCAAACATCATAGATGTTAAAGCTAAGTGTTTTTGTTAAGTTGTTGAAGCCGTAAAGTTTCAGCTTTCTTTCCAACCCTAACATCATCCTTTCGTCGGTGTATGTTGATTTTTTACCGCAAGCATTATAGCTTAGGCGTATATCTTTGTCAATAAATTTGGTTTGTTGTTGGACGCTCTTAGAAAGGATGGATCTTGTTTAGATGGATTTTTTGATTCAGCGGATCTTTGTTCGGATGGCAACTAGCGTTCGACTTCTTCAAGAGCAATCTCCGCCCAACGACTTAGGCGTTCAGGCTGGTAGCGGACGGTACTGATGTCCTTTAAAATCAGCTCCAGTCCTACACCACCCGCCTTGGCCGCTGCTACCGTGCGGCGAATATCGGCACGAACGGCGTCCCAATCAACCGTTTCTGTTGCAATTAGGGCAGGGGATGGCTTGTTGGACATGATAAGGTTATTCGGCAGGGCTTGGGCGAATTGTTCGCGATCGCTCCAGGGACTACAGGAAACCTTACGAAGCTTGGGCAGTTTGGCAATCACGTCCAGGCGGTCGTCCAAACGCTCGCAGCAGCCGTAGTAGATGGAGCCGAATTTCTCGAAAATCCGCGTCATATACGGCAACTCAAACTCTTCCGTAACTTCCGGTGAAGCTGAAGAAAACAATTGTGCCAAGCCAAAAGCCCAAACATCACTGGATTTTGGAAAGTCTTTTTCGGGCTCATTTCCGCTAAAGGTGTGGGAGCAATGACAGAGTTGAGAGTAGCTGTCAAAAAGCCCATGGACGTTCATCTCATCAATTAAACCAATCAGACCTGTAGTGATACGCTCCATCATGGCGTGTAACATTTCCGGTTGGTCAACCAGAGCATAATAACACTCCTCGACACCCATCCATTGAGAGATCCAATCCCAGGCCCCAAGATGCATAGTCTCACCGACCAGCTTGAAGGGTATAATGCCGTCAAAGATTTCCTGGGCCTGGAGAATTATTTCTGCTTCCGCTTCTCTGTCCCAGGTTAGCTTCGGCATTTGGATTTTCTCTACATCTTCCATGCAAGTGAACTGATTGTGATACTTATGTCCTACTACGCTGTTCTGCTCATCAAGAACAGATCGTTCCTCCTGAGTTTGAATCCCGAAGCCACTATTGCCTACACTACGAGGTAACAGGATATACGGCGAAAGCACCATATCAGCAGGCATGCGAATGGCTTTATACAAATCCCGCCGAATGGCGCTTTCCACCCTCCGCCAGTATGTATGTTGGACCTTGTTCTGTAAAAAGCCATCGGTGTCCAACTCATGCCAAGGCATCTGGTCCATTAGTAGCATCGGTCGCTGCATCCTTCCGGTATTCAATGCGATCCAAAGTTTCTTTTTTTGTTCCCATATGGGTTTTGCAGCAGTTTCGGCATATAACTTTGCCAGTTCGCGCAATACAATAATTTCTTCATGTTTTAATTGCATATTTTTTATCCTCCCTTAAGATCAGGGCTTCGCATTTGCTTTATGATGCCCCCAGCAAAGCAAAAGAATTTGTTCACTTTAAATGAGGATTGCTTGACCCTGTATATGCTTTTCAGAATAACCATTATAACGGTTCAGATAGGCGATCGTCAATCGGCTGGCATAAGGTAAGGGGGTGGTTTTGAAACTATGATATCCATCGACAAAATAGTCATTTACCATTGCTAAAAACGCAAATCATGTTACAATAAAGATGAATCAAGTTAACTCAAGGAAACAAGATCAGTGAACTAAGAGAACATATACTTACAGAGAGGATAATTACCATGGATGACTATTACAAAACATTTAATATTCAGATGAACGCTACAACAGAAGAGATTAAAACAAAATATAGAGAGCTAGCTCGCAAGTTTCATCCGGATGTATGCAAGGCACCAGATGCCCACCAATTATTTGTAGAGATTAAAAATGCATTTGAAATCCTTTTGGATCCTGACAGTCGAAAACTCTATAATGCGCAGCTAGAATATTATTATGCGAAACATCAAGAAGAACGGTATACAGAACAATATCAGGAGCAATACCAGGGGCAATATAGAGAACCATATGAACAACAGTATCAGGCGCAATATCGGAAACAATACGAAGAGAACGCACAACCGCAGTATGCGCCGGAGGATATCAAGGATATTAACCATAAGGTATACCAGTCTATAAATGAGAAGGCAAACTCAAACGTATTAATTCAAGGCCTCAGTGGAGTTCTTGGCTTTCCTTTTACTTTGATTGTTGACGGAGCGGTAATATTTACACATTATTCCCCGATGCTTAACTCCATCAGGCGATTTTATGGTAGGATGCCTATGTCAGACGGAGCAATTGTGACTTTAATAAAAAACATCATGAGTGAAATTATCTTTGATATCGTTAATGATAAGATACTAGGAAACATCCCTATCATAGGCATTTATTTTAATGTGATCTGTGCCAAGACCTTGACTTGGCGATTGGGTATCCTCTTTGCTATGCTATCCAGTCGTGGGGAAGATGTAGATGAAAGCATCGTAAAAAAATCAATAATAGTGATTCGAAGTATGTTTCCACAGGAAAGCACGTTTAAGTTCAAAGAGCCGAATTATGCAACGTTTACGAAAATGGTAGCTTCTGTACATAACAATACGCAAGAAGAATATAAAGATAAGATTAACAAAGCCATGAGTGCATTTGTATAAAAAGATCTATTCAAATACTTGTGTAAATGCTATTTGGCACTCCAGTGCAACAACCTATTAATATGGGAGTATAAGCAAAACTAAATCTTGCGGTATGAGGCTGCCCTACGGTTTTTAGTTGCTTGACTTTCTTATTCTTAGCCTTGAAACGCTTTTCAAAATAGCCAACAGCTTAACTCTACCTTTGACTTACCTTTAATAGGAGCGAATATAGATGGGGTGAATCAGGCCGTATGTGATATGGCAGAGGCTTTGTCACAAATGGGAGATACCAAAAGCATCGTGCTTCTCAATGTTCTGGCTGTGCTCATTGACAATCTGAAGGTATAGTGCGGTACAATGCCTAATAGGCATTCTATTATCAGTCATAATAAAAAGGAGGGAAACTCTGTGGATAAAATCATACTTGGAATTCTAATGTTAAAAAGGTTAACTGTTTACGAAATTCGAAATATCATCAGAAAAAACTTTAAATCTATGTGCAGTGATAGTCTTGGCAGTATTCAAGCCGTAATGAAAAAACTACTTGCAGAGCAGCTTGTGGTATGTTCGGAGTTTGTAGAAAAAAGTGTTAACAAGAAGCAGTATAGCATTACCGATGCCGGACGAGAAGCGTTAATGCTGTGGCTAAAAACGCCGGCAAATATGTCTAAAAGCAAAAACATAGAACTTGGAAAGCTTTTATTTATGGGGCTTGTTCCTACTGAAGAACGGTGTGTTCTTATAGATGAAATCATATTAATTCTTGAAAAAGAGCTGTCCGAATTGCAAATGATACAGACTAATGTTCAACACAAAGAAAAAGATCAAGTTATTGCGTATTTCAAAAATGATGAGGATTATTTTTTAGGCATTCAAAAAGCAACTGGGATAACCGATGTTTTAGATAATGTAAATACAATCGGAGAATTTCAAGCAATAACATTGCAATTCGGCATTGACAGTACGGAATTTCAGCTGAATTGGTTTAAGAAGCTGCGCAAAAAAATCAACAACATCAAAAACGATAATTTTTAGTATAATATTAAGTGCCTCCTTCGAAAAGGGATGACTCTTTTATAGCTAACTGAGTATGAGAGCTTATGAAACAATCTGTTCTTGCTAAGGAAGCAATCTAACTTGGTAAAAAACGTGGCAAAATCTCTTTAAAAACAAAAAAAGAAGAGCCAAGGATTCTATAAATCCTTAGCTCTTCTTTTTTTATAAACTAGGCAGGAGGGATTTGAACCCCCGAATGCAGGAGTCAGAGTCCTGAGCCTTACCGCTTGGCGACTGCCCAATGGGATCGCTGAACGGTATGCATTATAGAATAGTTTAATTTCTTTGTCAATAGCTATTTTCAGTTTATCTTCAATTATTTTCTGGGCTTGCTTGTGTGTATTTATTTCTCTACCATGGATATTCTTTTTATTGTTTTGCCTTCTATTGATACGACTTCTCCAAAATCTCCACCACATCTTCTACGCTGAGCTGTACACGATCCATCTTAAAGAGTCCACCCATGATGTCCATAGCATGCAGTGCATATTTCTTAAAGTTGTTCTTATCAATGTTGTAATCCGACATTTTAAGTTGAGAAACACCACAGGCCTCTTGTAGTTCACGGAGGGCACTGATGAAATCTTCTGGCTTGTCAGCATCAGCCTTTCCCAGGGCCTTAGCCATGGTGATCAAACGCTCAGATACCGACGAAGCAAACTTTTCATAGTAAGCAAGCGAGACCATGATTAGACCCGCTCCGTGAGGAAGCTTTGGGTGGTAGCCACTGAGGGCATGTTCGATGGAATGTTCTGAGGTACAGCTGGAGGTGGACTCCACCATACCGGAGAGAGTGTTGGCCAGGGCAACCATCGCTCTGGCTTCCTCATCGTTACCGTCATTAACAGCTCTTGGTAAATACTTACCGATCAACTCTATAGCCTTTAGGGCGTAAAGGTCACTCATAAAGTTAGCAATGTTGGCGATATAACCTTCCGTGGAATGAAACAGAGCGTCAAAGCCCTGGTAAGCGGTCAGATTCTTGGGCACGGACAGCATCAATTCTGGATCCACAATGGAGAAGTAAGGGAAGGTCTGCTCGTTACCAAAGCCGATTTTTTCTCCGCCTTCCTCCTTGGTGATGACGGTCCAAGGATCGGCTTCTGTACCAGTTCCTGCGGTGGTTGTGATGGCAATGACAGGCAGGGGCTTGTTTTTGACGGGCTGCTGTTTTCCTGTTCCACCAAAAATATAATCCCAGTAGTCCCCATCATTGATGGCCATGACTGCGATACTTTTAGAGGAGTCAATACTGCTACCCCCACCCAAACCAATCACAAAGTCACAGTTTTCCTTTTTGGCCAGGTCAGCTGCTTCCATAACATGGCTTTTCACAGGATTGGGCAGTATCTTGTCAAATAAAACATAGTCGGTATTGTTTTGCTTCAAGTAGCTAAGTACCCGATCCAGGTATCCATATTTTTTTACGGAACCACCGCATGTTGTTACAATGAGGGCCTTTTTCCCAGGCAGGCTCTCTGTGCCCAAGCGTGCCAGTTCTCCTTTTCCAAAGAAGATCTTTGTGGGTATGTAGTAACTAAAGTTCATATATATACCTCCATATGCGGCTTTGCCGCTCAATTTTTATCTTTCAAGTATAAATATTATCTTTTAAATATAACTCGCTTTAAGATCCCAAATGCTTCTACATAGGAGCTCTTTTTAAGCAAGTTGCTGTTGGGGACGTGCTTTTTGGTGTAAACAAAATAATTATAAAGCTGTAGGCAGGCAATCCCCAGCACAGATAAGAGATAAACTAAACGGAAGTTACCGTAAGGGAGTTTCATGACCAGCGGGATGGTGCCAAAAAAACTCCTGAGAAAGCTGCCGATCATAGGACTGATCAAGAGGGCGATGCCCAAGCAGGCGGTAAAAAAGGAGTCATAGATAACTCGGCCTTCTTCTGGGCAGACCTCATAACGACGGGTGAAGGAACCGATGGAAAAGCCAGAACCTTCAATCGAACCGAATACATGAGCCATGGGCAACATGAAGAAGACGGATGTAGGGGTGATAAAAAACCAGACTAGCATGTCGCAAATATAAAACCAAATGCTCGTAGAGAGCGCAAAGTTGGCGGAGAGCTTATCTGATACCCGGCCCCAAAAATTGTAAAAGACAAAAACCTGCAAAACATAGGAAATAATAGCAGTTAAGTTGATGTAGGTAAAGCTTAGCTTCAAGTATTTCAGCATGTATAACTGGGAAAAAGAAGCCGAAATGTAAAGCAAAAAGTAAAAAGCGCATAGAGAAATCGTATAGTGCATAAATTCCTTGTTTTTTAAGGGGATGGTAAAGAGTTCTTTTAGGCTGAGTTTCTTTTTGATGTTTTTAAATAGTGGGTCGCTGATCTTTCGCATAGTTAAGACCTCTAAGATCGCAAAAACCACGGCTACAGAGTAAAGAATTAAAAATCCGTTGTATTGGTTGGGTATGACATCCACGATTTTTCCGGCTGCCACAGGAATCACGATAGTGATGATTACTCCTATGATAGAGCGGGCAGACAAATAGCGCCCCCGAACCTTTTGCGGGATAACCTGAACGAACCAAGTGTTAAAAGCAAGGCTGCTGACACTGCTAAGCAGATATCCGATTAAGAGCATAAAGTAGATTAGAATAATGGTATACTTGCTGCGGAAGATCAATGGAATGAATACAATAGAAGCTAAGAGCAACTTAATGAAGGCCGCAATGACAACAATAAAGCGCCTTCGCTTCTCCTTATTCTCCACATAGTTGGCCGAAAAAATAACAAATATACCGCAAATACTGGGCATGAGAGTAGCATAACTAACAATCTCATCAGAAGCCCCCAGATAAATTAAATAACCAGACAAAAATACGCCACCGGTTAAAAGGCCATAAACAGTACCAAGGATCATTTGAACGATATACAAGTCCATATCCTTTTTGGAACTGCTCAGAATCAATTCTTCATCTTTCTGATAAATCACGTTGTTAATGAAGCGCTTAAAAGCCGACATAGTTCTCCCCTTTTACACAAATAAGGCTTTAATTTCTTCTTCGCTGAGCTTATTGATAAAGGTGGTACCTTCTGTAACCACTGAATCAATTAAATCCTTTTTCCGATCATGAAGCTCAATAATTTTTTCTTCAATACTGTCTTTTGTTACCAGATTAAAAACTTGAACGCTTTTCTTTTGACCATAGCGGTGCGCCCTATCCGTGGCTTGCGCCATAACTGCTGGATTCCACCATGGATCGTAGTGGATCACCACATCGGCGCCAGTCAGGTTTAGGCCCGTCCCACCTGCCTTTAGGGAAATAAAAAAGATATCCCTGTCTCCGGCATTAAAGCGCTCCATCATCTGCATACGATCCTTGGCATCCGTCCCCCCGTCCAAGTAAAAATAGCTGTATTTTTCCTTGTCAAGAGCTTCTATTATTATATGAAGCATGGAGGTAAATTGTGAAAAAAATAAAATTCTGGAACCAGATTCCACGGCAATGGAGATGGTTTCCAGAGCCAAGTCCAGCTTACCGCTGCCTAATGTATAATTTTCCACAAATAGGGCAGGGTGGCAGCAAAGCTGCCGCAATCGTGTGAGGTAGGATAGGATTTTTAAGTGGTTCTTGGAAAGACCGTCTTTCATCAGTTCCTCCAGGTCCCCTCTGGCCTTCAAGAGATTCGCAAGGTACAGCTTTCTTTGTGGCTCTGTCATATCGGCAAAGAGCGTGGTTTCTACTTTTTCGGGTAGTTCTGTCAAGACTTGCTTTTTGACACGACGCAAGATAAAGGGAGTAATATGTTTTTTCAGCGTTTGTGTGACGTTTTTGTCCTTGTCTTTAATAATGGGCGTTTCGTAGAGCTTAGAAAATTTACCCGAAGAAAACAAATATCCGGGCATAACAAAATCAAAGATCGACCAAAGCTCCATGAGAGAATTTTCCATAGGCGTTCCCGTCAAGGCAAAGCGCACTTGTGACTTTAAGCTCTTGATGGAAGCCGCATTTTGAGTTCCAGGATTTTTAATAAACTGGGCTTCATCTGCAATAATAAAGCGAAATTCGAAGTCGGCATAGTTTTCAATGTCTCTTTTCAGGGTGTCATAAGTGGTAATAAATACGTCTGTATCCCTCTCATTTTCAAACAGTTCCTTACGGGCGGCCGGAGTTCCATTAAGTATCGTCACCTTCAATTCTGGTGCAAAGCGGCCAAACTCGCTTTTCCAGTTGTAGACGATAGAGGTGGGGGCTACCACCAAGGAAACATGCTGAGTCTTTGATGGTTGATGATCAGAAAGAACCAAAGCAATCACTTGTATGGTTTTTCCCAGGCCCATATCGTCAGCTAAAATACCACCAAAGCCATAATTACTCATGGTCTTGAGCCAGTTATAGCCCACGCGCTGGTATTCTCTCAGAATAGGGTTTAAGACCTCTGGTACCTCCTCCACATCCTTGTAGTTCTTAAAGTCTGTGGTCAAACGTTTAAAGCCTTTGTCTTTTTCCACGTTCTCATTATTTTGAGTCATGGTATCCACAAACAGGGCCCGATAGGAAGGGAGATGGATTACAGGCTCAGAAAGCTCCTTCTTGGACAGATCCAAACCTTCAATTAGCCCAGCCAGTTCTCTTAAATCCTCATTGTCCAAGCTCAAGATTTTACCGCTTCTCAGTTTATGGAATCGCTTTTTTAAACGGAAGGAATCCAGAATTTCCAATAGCTCCACAGGACGGTATTCATCATTTTCTAGACTCAACTCGAACAGATTGCCTGTGAGCCGTAATCCCAGTTTAACTGGTTTTTCCCTAGGAATGAAACGTTTATCAAACTCGTCAGTGACATACAACTCGCCTAGGTTTTTGACCAGTTCAATGCCGTTCATATAAAACTCATAGATTAAATCATCTTCTGCAAGTCGGTATTCCAGATTGTTATCTTGGTTAAGCGTCGCTGAAAAACCTAAGCTCTCCAACATGAGCTTTGCACGAACCAAGAGGGGTGATGGCGCTTCTGCCTCTAGACGCGCTAAAATACCCATTTTGTCTGCGTCCAAGTAAAGCTTTAGGGCATAGTCCAAGCTGGGCTCGTTGGTAACGACGGAATCTTCAGAGAGTAATTGAAACTCTTTTAACTTGGGGTAGAGGTAGGCATAAAATTCTTCTGCGTGCTTACCAGAAAATACATAATATTTATCCTTGCTTCCACTGATGTTGGCAACAATGGGATGTATGACTGCGGCACATTCCTTGGAAATGCGGGTGAGCTTCTTTGAACTGGGTACATAGCAGTATTGATTTCCTATATACATCTTACAGAAATGAGGGCGCGTCGTGAGAGTGGTTGTGCCCTCCTCTTGTTTAACGATGCATTGAAACTCAAGGCCTCTGGTATCAAACAGCAGCGTCTTATTGGATTCGCTGCTATAGATGGGAAGCTCCTTTCCCTCATAGATCTCAAAAAATTCGTCAATAAAATTTTCTGAGATTACCGTGATGCGATAAAAATCCTTAGAGAAGCCAAGAACTTGGGCATTTTGGAGGCTGGGCCTAGCTTTTTTTATCAGGGCATACAGTGCTTGAGAGCTTGGGTCAAAGGCTTTTATATCATGCTCGAAGCGAAAACTTTTACCGTAGGTGACAGTTTCTTTTTTTTCCATAGACTGAATCAATTCGTTGACATTTTTGATAACGTAGTTCTTTTTTCCGATTTCGCCGATGTTTAAATATATGGCAAGTTCATCTCTGTTTTCAATAAGGCTGGGAGATAGAACATATTTTTCTTCTACAGGTTTGACTTCTCTTTTTATGCTTTCAATCAAATTGCTTTTAAAGGTGCTCAACAGATTCATAGCGGAAGCAAGGTCTTTTAAATTTTCCTTTTCGAGGAGTTGATCTTCCAGTAGTTTCGTTTGGTAGGGCACAAACTCATCATTCTTTTTATCAAGAGCTGGGTTAAAAAGTTTTACCTTCGAATCATAAATAATAACGGCTAAGACATGGGCACAGGCGCCCCGCCAAATTTTACTTGCACTACAGCTACAGTGGTACCAAGAAAGATTTCCTGATAAGTCTGAGCTGATGCTTACATTGATATTCTTCCCATAATCATAGACGGATCCGCTCAGCATGGTGGACTTGCTGTCCGTAATATAGACACACCCGGAACGGACAAAATCACAGGCTTTTGCGAAAGCTCGGTCATCAGAACCGAGCTTTCTGATTTCGGTTAAATTCAATTTCTCAAACATACACACCAACCAGCTAGAAAAAATATTTGATTTTACTTTAGTATAATAGGGATATTATTGATAATATCGGTTGCAGTGACCCCAAAGAGACCCAGGGACTTTGAGGCAAGTTCACCGGCCTTTCCATGAACTGTAACCCCCAACTTGCAGGCCGTATATGGGCTTAAGCCTTGAGCCAGGAAGGCCCCAATAATACCAGTTAGCACATCACCGGAGCCAGCCTTTGCCATAGAGGCATTACCGGTCAGATTTAAAAAGGCCTCGCCTTCAGGAGTAGCAACCACGGTACGAGCATCCTTCAAGACAGTATATACCCCGTATTCTCTTGAAAATTCCACTGCCAATTCAATCTGATTGTCAAGGATTTCAGGGATAGGGATACCCGTGAGGCGACTGAATTCTCCTGGGTGGGGTGTAATGATACAGGGGTAGGTTATACTTTTCAAAATATCTACGTTTTCTGAAAGGACATTTAGGGCGTCTGCATCCAAGATGACAGGAGAAGACAACGCTGTAAGCACCTCTTGAATAAAATCGTTCACATATCCATTATTGCCCATTCCGGGCCCCAAAATAACTACAGCAGCCTCATAAAGTGCATTTTTTACCATTTCTCCGCTGCGCTTGTGCAAGTAGCCTGAGCGGTCAGGCAAGGAGGTAGTGATGATCTCACGGATCGTATAATTAATGACATTTGTAACCTTTTCCGTAGAAAAGACCTTGACTAAGCCTCCACCGGACTTATAGATGGCAAGTGAACACAGGGCGGCAGCCCCGGGCATGGTGTCTGAGCCAGCAAGGACAAAGCTTTTACCGTAACTACCTTTGTTGGAGCGAGGAGCGCGTTTTGGGAGACTTTGGAGCAAGGAATCATCCAGACAGGTTTCAAGGGGGACATGAATGGCTAGACTCTGGGGCAAAGAAATATCCGCTAGAACCAGTTCACCAGCGTATTCGGTTCCTGGATACAGTAAAAGGCCTGGTTTTAAAAAACCCAGGCATATGGTTTTATGGGCTCGCACCGCTGTGTACGGGATCAGTCCAGAATCACAGAGGATGCCGGATGGGATATCTACAGAAAAGACACACTCAGCATATTCATTGATCGTTGAAAAAATATAGTCGTAATATGTATTTTCTTTACCGTTATAACCTGTCCCTAAAACAGCGTCCAACACCAGATCAACGTTTTCCACTATATAGGGGAGATCAATTACATTCTCAGACAGTGTAATGTCCAAGTCCAGGTTTTTTGCAATATCAAAATTAATCTGCGCACTTTCAGTCTTTACCTCGGCGGTTAAAATGATTTTTACCTCAAAGCCTCTGGAATACAAAAGCCTGGCACAGGCCAAGCCGTCCCCGCCGTTGTTTCCTGGACCACAGAACACCAGCACTTTCTTGCCCTTTATCTGATCTAAGTAGGTAGCGCAATGAAGCGCTAGTGCTGCTGCTGCATTTTCCATTAAAATAAGCGGCGAAATGCCCATGTTTCCTGCCGCTTTTTCAATCTGCCTCATTTGATTACCCGTTACTACTTTCATACATACCTCCATCTGTAATCAAATTCAAGCACATTCGAAAGCCTCAGTGCTTGCTTGGCGGTTTTCAAAGATTACCTTCTGCTACCGCTACGGCTGCCGCTGTAGTTTTATGATGGGTGATACTGACTGAAATTTTTTGGATACCCAGATGATCTGCAATTTCTTTGGCCTTTCCGAAAAGTTGAACCTCCGGTTTTCCGGCTAAGTCGTTACTGATTTGAATCTCGGTTAAGGGGAAGACGATGCCAGTGCCTAAGGCCTTGGATACTGCCTCCTTAGCGGCAAAAAAACCTGCTGTTTTTGAAAACCGTCTCACTCCGCCACAGTGAAGAATGCTTTCTCGCTCGCTTTTAGAAAAACAACGATTTAAAAAAGCGTCTCCAATGGTTTCGAAGCGGGCAATTTCGATTAAATCAATACCCAGTCCCAGAACCAAGCAGACCCTCCCTTCTAACAAAAAAACAAAGTATCAAAAAGAGCAAGGATCGAAACCCCTGCTCTTTTTTTACGTTTGTTACTCGTTCTCTTTGCTGTTTAAGTACTCGTTAATTTCGTCAACCAAGGCATCTACATCCATGCCGTGGACAAAGGAAGCTTCCTCTAAAGTTTCACCTTGTGCAGAGGGACAACCGAGACAGTGCATCCCCGCCTTTAAAAGATAAGGGGCAATCCCCATATCAACAGATAAAATATCTGCTATAATCATGTCTTTAGTAATACTAGCCATTGAAACCCTCCGGTATTCGTACTTGTTATTCAAATTTTTCATTAAAAATGGTCGGCTTGGGGTAATACCGCAAAATTACTTTCCCCAAAAGCTGCTCTTTTGTTACGAATTTATTATTCCAAGAGCGGGCATCGTTTGAATTGTTTCGATTATCCCCCAACATAAAATAACAGTCTTCAGGCACAAAATAAGGCCCAGAATCTCCATATGGTATGCCATTGACAAAACTATCTTCCAAGGGCATCTCCGAGTCATCAATAAAGACAAGCCCATCTCTGATTTCAACCTTTTCGCCAGGTAAGCCGATCAGCCGTTTTACAAAAAGGGTTTCATTGTCATCAGGAAATTTGAAAACAATCATGTCAAACCGTTTAGGCTCCGAAAACACGTAGGACAATCGATTTGCAACAACTCGGTCGCCTGTCATAATAGTCTTTTCCATAGAGCCCGAGGGTACGGAAGCATTCACGATTAAAAAATTGTTGATAATTAAAGCAAATACAACTGCAAAAACAATGGTTTTGGCCCAACTGATGACCTCTGCCACAAGTATGTTCCGCATACTGGCCCCCAAAGCTTAGTTTTCTTTGTTTTCTGTAGTATCCTGATCGCTGTCTTCGCAGCCGCAACAGCAGGGTGCATCGTTAGTAGCTTGGGTTTCAGTGCAGCAAGCTTCGTCAGCGCAGCAGTTCGCCTGATCATTTGAACACTCTTCATCGCTGCAGCAGTTAGTCTGTTGGTTTGAGCAGCAGCCACCCTGAGGTTCTGTTTCCATGTTTTTAATGCTATCGTTTAAGGATTTGGACATATCATCCAGAACAGAGGCAGTCTTTTCAAGCACAGTTTTAGTGGCCTTTTTAAATTTTGGCTCAACGTTTTTGTAAGCGGTACCCATTTTTTCACCCAAATCTCTTGTGACAGAATCTAAAGCTTGTGAAAACCTTGAGATTTTTTCTTCAAAGTCAGAGGTGTTAAATTCATACTTTTCGCTTTTGCCAAGATTAAGAGCTTCTAGTAATTTTGAAGCCTCGTCTACGGTGATTTTACCTTCTTCGATCATGGTTAAGATTTTAATTCTCTCTTGTTTCATTGCTAATTTCCTCCTTATAAAATGTGTTTTGATCCTGTATTTTATTTTAACTATTATGACAAATTAATATACGTCAAATATACCACAAAGTTTTCCACTTATCAATACCCGCTCCAAAAATTTTTAACCCCTATACTCAGTTATGTTCTGCTATGAAAAGTCGCAATGTAGGTCGTATGGAAATGAGAATAAGCCTAGGCTTTATACTTTGCATACAGGTAGTTTAGCTTTGAAGCGTGACCCTGCTCGTCCGTGATGACTTCGAACAAAGCATCCCGAAACCCTAAGTCCAGGAACATAAAATAAAGCTTCCGGTAAAATTCAACACCTGCCAGCTCACTAAGGATAGATTTGTAAAAATTTTCTGTGGCATTAGCGGACAAGGGTTTGGCCTTTACGAGTATCTTTGGTGGTTCTTGCTGGCTCAGTTCACTGTAGATCTTTTGAAAGATTTCCAAATGCTTTAGTTCGTTCAACTTTATGCTTCGGATGAGCTCCTTATCCTCAGGATATTTCACTGTCTCAATCATTTGGCCGTAGTATTCTGCATCAGTTGCCTCATCTGTCATGGCTTCCACTAGCATCTCTAAGATTGTGTCACCAATCTTATCCTCTGCCTTTTTTGTCGCTGACGTAAGCTCCTTCTCTAAACTCTGGTTGTATGGATACATACCGACCTCCCATAAAAAATGATTACTATATTTATGTAGGGCTTTTAAGTTTGATAACCAAAAGAAATAACTAAATTATTGACTTTACTAGAAAGAGTAGAGGGCTGAAGATAAGCGCAGGGCAAACGCATACGAAATATTTTTGATAACAGAGCTTGTTTTTTGACTGTAAATTCGCCTGTGTGGACGAATAGAAATTAATAAATGTCATTTTCTTCTGTTTTTTGGAAAACAAAACGTCTACAGAATCCTTTTTCTTGTCAAGAAATTTTCGTATGCGTTTGCCCTGAAGATAAGCGGGCAACTGCTTGCAGGAATCTAAGCAATATGTTATAAATGGTATTCAGTCTGTCCTCGCAGCGGGTTATGTTATTCATGAATGAAAAATAAAAAATCGAATAGAGAAAGGAATGAGCATATGTATCAAACGGACGATCTGATAGAAAAAATAATTTTAGTATCAGTGGAGGACGATTCCGGGTCGAATGCCCCTTCTGCTGAAATTTGTTTAGATGAACTTGCGGAGTTAGCTAAGACTGCCGGAGCAGAAGTGGTTGGTCGACTAATCCAAAAAAGAGAGAGACAACATCCAGCTCACTATCTTGGCAAGGGAAAGGTAGACGAGTTAAAGGCTTTGATTGGTGAAACCGGAGCGAGTGGCATCATCTGTGATGATGAACTGAGCTCTACCCAACTAAAGAACTTGGATGCAATGCTGAATGCGAAGGTGATGGACAGAACGCTTCTGATCCTAGACATTTTTGCTGACCATGCCATCACTGCAGAAGGAAAGGTGCAGGTTGAGCTTGCCCAGCTTCGATACCGATTGTCCCATTTAACAGGCCTAGGTCAGCAGCTGTCCAGGTTAGGTGGAGGCATCGGAACCAGGGGTCCCGGTGAAAAAAAGCTGGAAACAGACAGACGGCATATCCGGAGCAGAATTGATGAATTGAGTGCTCAATTGAAGGAGATTGAAACAGGACGTAGGGTCTTAAGAGAAAGACGGGAAAAATCCGGCATTCCGGTTTTCTCCTTGGTGGGTTACACCAACTCCGGCAAGTCTACGCTTTTGAATGCGCTGACCAATGCAGAAGTATTAGCGGAGGATAAGCTGTTTGCTACCTTGGATACCACCACCAGAAAACGGGAACTGAGCGGGGGTGAAGCTTTCTTGCTGACGGACACGGTTGGCTTTATTCAAAAGTTACCCACTGGGTTAATTAAAGCCTTTCGAGCCACTCTTGAGGAATTAAAGTTCGCCGATTTTTATATCCATGTGGTGGATGCAAGCAACGAAAGTCGTGAACTGCAAATGAAGGTGGTGTATGACACCTTGCTGGAATTAAAGGTTTTGGATAAGCCTGTTATTACCGTATACAATAAAATAGACAAGGACATCAAGAGACCATTGCCATCCGACAGCATAGCAATGGATTCCCTTTGCATCTCTGCAAGGACAGGAGAGGGTGTGGAAGACCTGCTGGTAAAAATCAGCGAATTCATGTCGAGTCTTAAGAAGCCTATGAAAGTGCTCATCCCCTTTACAGAAAATGCACTGGTGGCAAGGATTCGAAGCAAGTGTAAAATTTTAAATGAAAATTTTACTGAAAACGGAACTTATTTGGAAGTATTTGCTGATGAGGAATATCAAAGCAAGTTGGCGAATTACGCGGTTGATGTCGAAATTTGCTAAAAATTTTCGTTTATTATTCGGAGTTTTTAGTTTATAATGTCTGTACGTTGATTTATTTGGGAGGCATTTATGAACATTATGCAGACATTATCGAAAAAAGTTTTTGCCGAAAATGGGGAATTGTTTGAATGCAGATACCAGATTACCAGTTGCGATACAGACCTGGGGGAGATTTTCGGAATCAGAATTGAAAAGTATCAAGGCGAAGAAGATGCCCCCGTAGAAGTGGACGAAATAAAAGGGGTTACCCAATCCCTGCAGCAGATTCGCTATATAGCGGACAAACTAGCAGAGCATTTGGTAACCCCAATGGGATTAATTTATGTTTGTGATGAGCTTTTCAACCAGGCCGATTTAAATCTTTAAAAGTCATGCTCTGGCATTTTCCATGCCAAGGAGCAAAGCATGTTCATCTGTCAATAATTAAAAACAGTTTTATATGCCATTCGTTTGATTACAAAGCAAAATGGAATGTAGCTGCTTCCGGTGTCCATAGTGGGTTCTTTCATCGCGCTCTTTTTTCGCGCTTAGACAATTTTTTAACGAACAGAAAAAAGGAACCTGTTGACCAAAAGTGGTCAGCAGGTTCCTTTTTTCAAGCTTGAATCAAGTTTTTTGGCTTCTTGTCTTCTGCTGGATCCAGAGGCATTTCAAAAGTCAAATCCTTGTATAGGTTCGAATTGAATTCTGTCATGTTCTCACGATACCGAATAGGCAGCAGGTTGCGCTGGAGCTTGTAGTTTCTGCGTTGCTCAATGCCTATGGTCTTAAAGAAAACCTTCCAAAGAGACTGAAAATATTCCTCATCTGTGTCGTAGACAAAATGCAGGTTTGATATTTCGCACAGCTCCAAGTTTTTAAGATTGTAAATAGCAGCTATGTTTCTTTTTTTATCCACGATCAGCCACTTTTGATCGTGCAAGCGATCTCGAAAATGCTCCGCCAAAATGGGTAGTACAAAGGCCTTGGGGGTAATGTGACAATAAAACACATCCCCCATTGTTCTGGCAAAGCGGCAAAAACCTTTCAGAAGATGGGCCTCCCTAGAGACTTTTCTGGCCATAGCATGGGTGGTATGGACAAAATCAAGCTGTAGATAATTCTCCAGACTCTTCCCTACCTTGAAGCCAAAGCAAATATATTTGTAGATGGCCATATAGTTGTCCCTGTCTTCTGCCAGGAAGGCATGATATACTGTGTCTAAGACAGATTGCGAAATCTTTTTAATGATGCCTAAAAAGACTTGCTTTGATTTTTCATAGTCGGTTTTCACCGTGAAATAATCCGAATACAAGGACTCCTGGACGCAATCCATTTGATAAATCACATCGGGCATTAGCTTGTCGTAGTAATGAGCATGAATGATACTTAAAAACCCGTCAAAGCTTCCATCAAACAAAACTGTTAGATTCAAGCGCTTACACCTCCGTTTTGCGGCTCAGCTGTTACTTATCTTGGACTAATGATAAGTAACCAAGGGTATTCACATAATTTCTTCCAATAAAATCTGGTTATAATTATCATCAATTTTTGCCTCGTTCAGACGTATTTCCAAAAGCTCTGGTACCAAGCGGATGGGTTCTAGCATTTTACCGAAGCAGGTTATGAAGTACTTGGCTCGTTTAAGGACTACCCCCATTTTTTTCAGATCCGGAAAATCCAGTCGTCCGGCTTTTCTGGCAGCCATAATCCGTTCTGCTGAGCGCACACCGATGCCTGGCACCTTCAACAGAGAAAAGTAGTCTGCATTGTTGATTTCCACCGGAAAAAAACTAATATTTTCAATTGCCCAGTTGCATTTCGGATCCATGTTCAGCTTTAAGTTTTTGTCTTCTTTTATAATGTCCTCAGCCTTAAAGCCATAAAAGCGAAGCAAAAAATCCGCTTGATAAAGCCTGTGTTCCCGCAGTAGGGGGGGCTTCACATCTGGAAGTATTTTATTGTTAGAGGCCGGGGTATAGGCAGAATAAAACACCCGTTTCAAGCTATAGCTTTTATACAGGCTTTCTGCCAGATGAACGATTTTCCGATCGCTTTCCTCTGTGGCACCTACAATCAGTTGAGTGCTTTGACCGGCCGGAACAAAAGTAGGGGCATTTCGAAAGAGTGTGAGCTCATTTTTTGATTGGGTTATGCCCTCTTTTAGCAATTTCATGGGTTTTAAAATCGCTTCCCTATTCTTTTCTGGAGCCAAAATCTTTAAGCTTTGTTCCGAGGGAAGTTCAATGTTCACACTCATTCGGTCTGCTAAGAGGCCGGTTTTATAAATCAATTGCTTGTCAGCACCAGGAATGGCCTTGACATGAATATAGCCGTTAAACTGATGTTTTTTCCGAACATACAGCAAGCTGGTATACATCAGTTCCATCGTATAATCTGGATTTCGAATTACCGCCGAGCTTAAAAACAGGCCCTCTATGTAATTGCGCCTATAAAAATTGATGGTCAGCTCTGCAACCTCTTCTGGACTAAAGGCGGCTCTGGGGACATCATTGGAGCGGCGGTTGATACAGTATTGACAGTCATAGATACAATAGTTGGTCTGTAGAATTTTAAGCAAAGAAATACAGCGTCCGTCTGCCGCAAAGCTATGACAGATTCCGCAGGCTACAGCACTGCCAACACCCTTGCTGCCGCCACCCTTCCGGTCTACGCCGCTGGATGTGCAGGCCACATCATATTTTGCTGCATCAGATAAAATGCGCAGCTTCTCCGCCAGTTCCATACAGATCCTCCTCTTGATTTACCTTCTTTGCTTTATACTCATATTATACCCTTTTAATAAAGAATGCAACAATTTATTTTTAAAAAGAGATAAATAAACTACAGAATCAAATAAGGAGCTAGAGATAAAGTCAATGAATAACCATAAAGAAACCAATGTCAGTAGGTTAAGGTTTTTGCCTCCATAAAAAGAGTTCCAAAGTCCGGCTTTTTGGAAGGGTGGGGGTTTGGGGGTGAGAAACTTTTTTGCCATTTGAGAAAAGTTTCCCGCCCCCAAGGTCTTACCTGTAAAGAAACCCCGCAAAGGATTTCCGTCGGAATCTTTTGCGGGGTTTCTTTTACATCTCTATGCGAATTTTTTTGTGATTCCAAATTTCTTTAGCATACTGCTCAATCGTTCTGTCACTGGAGAATTTACCTGATTTGGCTGTGTTGGTGATTGCCATCTTTGTCCAATGGCTTCTGTTCTTAAATGCCTCGTTGACCCGCTGCTGTGCGTCGCAGTAGGCGGCAAAGTCTTTCAGGATATAGTATTCATCCGGGCGGGATCCTTGGTATCCATTTAAAAGCGCTTCATATAGTTCTCGGAATAGTTCATGGTCATTCACAGAAAGGGTGCCGTTGATCAGCTCGGTCATGACCATTCTTAGGTTGTGATTCATGTTGTACTCATCCCAAGGAGCATAACTGTGATCCTTATTGAGCTTAATTACCTCGGCAGCGGTGAGGCCAAAGATAAAGATATTATCGCTACCCACTTCTTCCAAGATTTCAACATTGGCACCATCCATGGTTCCGATGGTTATGGCTCCGTTCAGCATAAACTTCATGCAGCCTGTGCCGGAAGCTTCTTTACCAGCGGTTGAAATTTGCTCACTGACATCGCAGGCGGGAACCAGTTTTTCAGCCAGGGTGACACGGTAATTTTCCATGAAAAGAACTCGGATTCGACCGTTCACAGTGGGGTCATTGTTCACCAGGTCCGCTACACTGTTGATCAACTTAATAATCAACTTTGCCCGGCGATAGCTGGCGGCTGCCTTGGCGCTAAAAATAAAGGTTCTGGGAAGAATGTCGATGTTGGGATTAACTTTAATTTTATTATATAAATCCATGATGTGAAGAACATTCAAAAGTTGTCTCTTGTATTCATGAAGTCTTTTTACCTGAATGTCAAAGATAGAATCTGGATCCACAGCAATGCCCATAGAGGATTGAATGTAGTTGGACAACGCTACTTTGTTCTCACGCTTAACAGTCATGAATTTATCTTGGAAGGCGGCGTCTTGAGCATAGCCACTCAACTTATCCAGTTGATCCAGGTCTTTGATCCAGTCGTGACCGATGGTCTCTGAGATTAAGGATGAAAGTTTCGGATTACAGAAGGCCAACCAACGCCGTTGGGTGATACCGTTTGTTTTGTTATTGAACTTTTCGGGGTAGATATCGTAAAAATCCTTTAACTCCTGGCTCTTTAAAATTTCTGTATGGATTGCAGCTACGCCATTAACAGAATGCCCGCCCACAATGGCCAGATGTGCCATTCGAATTTGACCGTCGGCAACGATGGCCATACTACGGATTTTTTGCGGATTATTGCCAAAGCGCTCAATCAACTTAGCGCAAAAACGACGATTGATTTCTTCTATTATCATATGAATCCGAGGCAGAAGACGGCTGAACACTTCGATAGGCCATTTTTCCAGAGCTTCGGACATGATGGTGTGATTGGTATACGCACAAGATTTTTTGGTGATCTCCCAAGCATCGTCCCATTCCAGATTATATTCGTCCACTAAAATTCGCATCAGTTCTGCAACGGCCACAGTGGGGTGCGTATCGTTCAATTGAAACTGCACTTTGTCGGGGAAGACAGAGAAATCACTATTCATTTTAACAAAGCGAGCGACTACTCTTTGCAAAGTGGCAGAGATAAAAAAGTACTGTTGCTTTAAGCGAAGCTCCTTGCCAGAAACGTTGTCGTCGGCTGGGTAAAGAACTTCCGAAAGGGTGCTAGCCAGGTTTTGTTCCTCCAGGGCCTTCGCATAGTTTCCTTGGTTAAAGGATTGAAGGTCAAATTCGTTTTTGGCAACCGCATCCCAAAGTCGAAGGGTATTTACGGTGTTAGTGTTGTATCCTACGATGGGATAGTCGTAGGGGATTGCCATGACAGAAGTGTAGTTTTCCTGAACAAAGCCGAAAGAGCCGTCCGGCTTCAACTCTGGACGAACGGTGCCTCCGAATCGTACTTCTGTAGCATACTCCTGACGCTTTACACCCCAATAATCTCCATTTTTTAGCCAATTATCGGGCTTTTCTACCTGATAGCCGTCTTCGATTTTTTGCTCAAAAATACCATAATGGTAGCGGATGCCACAACCGTATGCGGGATATTCCAGGGTGGTCAGAGAATCCAGGAAGCACGCGGCAAGGCGACCTAAACCGCCATTTCCGAGGCCCGGATCCCGTTCAGCGTCTTCAACTGCATTGTAATCAATTTCCAGCTCTTCAAAAACTTCACGAAGCTTATCAATCATCATCAAATTCAAGAGCGTGTTGCCCATAAAGCGCCCCATCAAAAACTCCATAGAGAGGTAGTAAACAACCTTTACATCTTCCTCCATATAAGTATCATGAGTAGCAATCCACTTGTCCGTTACAATATCCCTGATCGTAAAGGCTAAGGCCTGATAAATCTGTTCATTATCTGCTGTTTTAATGGTCTTGCGGGAAATGGTCTTTACATTTTCAAGAATTCTTGTTTTCAGTTCCTGCTTGGTAATGGTGCTTAATAAATCCATAGTCTCATCCTTTCCTATTCTCAGTCTCCTTCTTTTATGCAAAGTCGTCACGCAAAACAATCGAAAATTTTCGGGGTTGAGCGTGAGTTTTAATGCTTAGTGACTGAGTAAATCCACATAATCCCAAACGAAAGCCGTTGTTGCCGTTTGGATGCTGATCATTTCGAGTCAGCATCCTTGAAAAAAATTTCCATTCGGAATATTATAGATGAATTTTTCATAACTCACAAGTAGTATTCTAGTTTTTTGATATAATTATGAATCAAAAAAATTAATTTATGTGTAGGCAGTTGGCTATTAATCGATTGACAATCCGGCTAATCTCTATTAGCTCTCTATATGTTTTCTCCTCTTTTTCTTCGATAATCCTTGCAAAGCAAAGGGCTTCGTCATACAGCTTTCTGCTTCCTTTGGCCTTGTTTTCGTAGATGAGTTCTTCTTTGGCGCTGTGAAAAGTAACTCTACTCAGCTCTTGCACATAATCGAAGCTGATTGCACCAGCTTCTCCAAGGATTTCATTTTCGATAACGCTTTGAGCTGCCTTGGAGCAGGTGATGTTTACCATAAAGCTTTTGTAATTCAGAATCAGGCTGGTGACCAGATCCACGCCAGAGGACCCCCCCGTGTTCTGGCTGCTGATAGGGTTCTCTGCTTCTATGGTATCCGAAACCACCCTGCATGGTTCCCCGAACAAGGCAACAGCCAAAGAAATGGGATAGACCCCCAAGTCACGGACGGCTCCGCCCCCAAATTCCTTATTAAATACATTGGGGTTTTTCCCCGCCAGAAAGTCGTTATACTTTCGGGAGAATTGATTATAATGAATGTTTACATTGCGAATTCGCCCGATCTTTGGCAGGTTCTCCTTGATAAACCGAAAACCACTTACCTGCAAATGCCGAAAGGCCTCCAGTAGATAGCAGTCTTTTTTCTGCGCCAGGGAATAGGCCTGCTCAAATTCATCAGCGCTTAAAACCAGCGGTTTTTCACAGATCACATGCTTAGAAGCCTCCAGAAAATACATAATCTGCTCAAAGTGTAAGCTGTTGGGGGATGCTATATAAACTACATCTACCGGGCTTTCGGCTAACGCTGAAAGACTGGAAAAGCCCTTGCAGCCATTCTTTGTAGCCAGATCTTTGGCTTTTTCCTCCGTGCGGGAGTAGCGTCCGTACAGGCTATACCGTCCTGTAGCACAAGCATCCTCAATAAAACTGTCCGTAATCCAACTGGAACCGATCGTTCCTAATTTCAACATAATTCATTCCTCCTCTTTATTGGAAAACAATACTTAGTAGCTCTACAATATTCCCCACTCCATATACATTCATGTCCTCATAGCGGCGAAGATTTTTAAGATTTGCCTGGGGGATGACGCAGTTCTTAAAGCCCAGCTTATATGCCTCTGTAATGCGTTTTTCCGCCATGGGGACGGCCCGAAGTTCCCCTGTAAGCCCTACTTCTCCAAAAACCATAAAATCTTGCCCCGCAGGAAGGTTTTTGTAACTGGAAGCCAGAGCAGTAATAATCGCTGCATCAATGTAAGGCTCGTTCAGCTTCAGGCCGCCGGCGATATTGACATAGCTGTCGTAATTGAGAAAGCTTAGCCCAGCTCGCTTTTCTAGGACAGCTATGAGCATCACAAAGCGGTTATAGTCTGTCCCCGTGGCTGTGCGGCGGGGCATACCAAAATTGGAATAGGCCACAAGGGCTTGCACCTCTGCAAGCATGGGGCGGGTGCCTTCCAGACTACAGGTGACTACAGAACCGGCCACCTTTGAGGGTCTGCCTGACAGAAGATATTGAGAGGGGTTGCTGATTTCCACCAGGCCACTCTCAGCCATCTCGAAAACCCCCACCTCATTGGTAGAGCCAAAACGATTTTTCACCGCCCGAATAAGGCGGTAACTCTCCGCTCGTTCTCCTTCGAAATAAAGCACTGTGTCTACCATATGCTCCAAAACACGCGGCCCAGCTAGAGCGCCATCCTTGGTCACGTGCCCTACAATAAAAATAGCAATGCCCAGCCCCTTACTCAACTTCAAAAAGGACTGAGTAGCCTCCCGCACCTGAACAACGCTTCCAGCGGTGTTTGGTAGACTTTCCCGAAAAATGGTCTGCACGGAGTCGATAATAACTAGCTCCGGCTTTGTTTTTGCGATGATCTTTTCAATGTTGTCCAGGCTGGTTTCCGTTAGGATATAAAGATTTGTGGTAGCAACCTTCAAGCGCTCTGCTCGCATTTTAAGCTGCTTGCCGGATTCCTCACCGGAAACATAGAGCACATTCCTTCCTTGTTCCCCTATGTTTTGACAGAGCTGCAAAAGAAGAGTTGATTTACCAATTCCTGGGTCGCCTCCCACCAAGGTGAGGGAACCTTCGACAATGCCTCCGCTCAGCACGCGGTCGAATTCTCCGATGCCCGTAGAAAAGCGGGTCTCTGAGCCGGCGCTAATATCGTCCAGCTGCAAGGGGACTTGTCTTGGTAGGGCCTGATTGGGAAGCGCAACAATGGGAACAGTAACAGCCGCTTCCTCCAGGGTGTTGAACTTCCCACAGGTCGGACAGCGCCCAAACCACTTGGGCGTTTCATAAGCACAGTTTGAGCAAACAAAATTTGTTTTTGATTTTGGCATCATGAATCCTCTCATAATAATGAGTAATCCCATAATTGATTTTCAGAGAAATCATTTATGGATCAGCTGGTAACAAAAGTCTTGCAGCAGTCTTGAAGCAAGCTTTTTTGGGTCTCTCTAAAACCATATACCCTATTCACCCTTTTAAAAATTACACATTAGGAGGGAGCAAGGGTCCATGGAAATTTTATAAGGAGTTTTTCTATTTGATTATAGCACAGCTTAAAGACTTCTGCACAGTGCGCTAAGCCTTCTAGCTTTCCCTTTTCTTTCATCATCCCCCCTCATTGGTCGGTCAAGGCATGAATTGTTGAATAAAACTGGATAAAAAATTTTTTGAAAAATTTTGCGAAAAATTTCTTGACAATACTTCAAACCTATGATAATATCTTCAAGCGTCGGGCGGGCAAGGCTTTAGCAAGGCCCGTTTGACAAGAAAGTTGCTACACCGCACCTTGAAAACTAAACATAGGAAAATAATAAAGACAAACAAAGACCAAGCAAAACTTGATCGAGTTAATTAACCAGGGTTGTGAAGATGAT
>CAZSXS010000036.1:0-33785 GCA_964611385.1 uncultured Defluviitaleaceae bacterium | reverse complement strand
CTCCTTCCCCCCACCCCCCATCCTCATCTTTCAAAAAAGCCGGACATGGGAGGGGCATAAATATCCCACGGAAATTTTGAAAGGCCTCGAATATAGAATGAACGGGCATAAGTAACTCCAGGCAATCATCAAAAAAGAAAAAATCCCACGATTGCGCTTTCAACGCTATCGTGGGATTTTTTCTTTTGACTTTAGTTTTGTATTATTCAATCTCACTTATACTGAATCGCTTAACAACTCTTTCACGACCTCTGAGGCCAAAACCAAACCGGCGACTCCTGGAACAAAGGCTATGCTACCAATAACCCTTTTGGTTGATACAAAGCCAGTTTTGCTTTTGTCTTGACATTCATCTTGACCTATGTCCTGAATTTCATCTTGACTTTTGTCTTGACCTTTATCTTGACGTAAGGCTTGGTCTTTGGCCTCCTCCTTCGAATACACAACCTTTAAAGACGGAATCCCTCTTTTCCGAAGCTCATGGCGCATCACCTTGGCAAGCGGGCAGACAGAAGTATTATAGATATCGGCAACCGTGATTTCCAACGGGTCCAACTTATTTCCCGCACCCATACTGCTAATGATGGGGATGTTCCTTTTCTTGGCCTCCACGATCAAAATCAGCTTTGAGGTTACTGTATCAATGGCATCGACAATATAATCAAATTTTGTTAAGTCAATATCCGTATCAGAAGCATAAAAGATCGGCTGTGCATATACAATAAGGTTTGGATTAATATCCAGAAGCCGCTCTTGCATGGCCTGAACTTTGGGCTTTCCAATCGTGCTGTATGTAGCAATCAACTGGCGGTTTAAGTTGGAGGGATTGACCACATCCGCGTCCACAAGGGTCAGGCTGCCGACGCCACTTCTGGTCAAACTTTCAGCCACGTAGGAGCCAACGCCCCCAAGTCCGAATATCGCCACATGGGAGGCCTTTAAGCGTTCCAGCTTCCCTTGCCCCAGCAAAAGGCGGGTTCTTGAAAATTGATCTTCCATTAAAACCTCCATAAACCGTCTTGAAATCAGATGTAAAAACGGCTTTTTCTATTTTCTGTGTGATATCTGTGTAATGTTTCCAATTTATTCTGCCCAATCATCATAAACTAAACCCCAGGATAATGCCAATCAGTAAGCCGCCTATGTGGGCTGCATTACCAACTTCCGGCTGCATGAAGCCCAGCCCCAAGTTGACGATGATAATCATGAGCATACTCATAAAAGAAAGACCGCCGATGGGTGCGCCTTTTCTTCTAATATAAGTCATTAATGCACCGATCAACCCAAAGATGGCCCCAGAAGCCCCGGCGGCTATGGATACTGGTGAGAGTAGCAAAGTAAGCGCTCCGCCGAAAATGCCTGAAAACAAATAGATTAACATAAATTTATAAGCCGGAATATATCGTTCCAGTCTGGCACCAAAGACCAACAATGAAAAGGTATTGAATATAAAATGACTGAAGCCAATGTGCAAAAACATGGAGCTAAACAAGCGATAATATTCGTTTTTGTTTAAAACCAGATTAGGATCCAGCGCGCCAAAGTCCGTTAGGATGCGGATATTCTCAGAGCCACCTGCTGCAGTCATCAGTAGCAGTATGATGGCATTGACAGCGATAATCAAATAGGTCAAGATCGGCAGCTTCCGATATACCAGCAGATCCTTCATGGCCTGCTCCTTCTGATCTTCGAGACGAACACTGCCGTCCAAGACACTGATAATGTCTCGACGGAGATAATCAACTTCAGACGGCTGTATCTTATTATTGATGATTTCGCCACTGTCCAGGCGCAACCACCAAAACACATCCATTAGGCTACCTTCTTCAAAGGGTTTTGCTTTGTCCAAGGTCTCTGAGGCGAAGGGGTTGTCTGAATCGCTGATCAAAAGATTGACGATGAGGACATTTTTATGGAAATTGCGAATGCCCATTGAGTCAATGGCCTTTTCCAAATAATGCCGAATAAAATGGTAATCCTCTGAGCCTTCGTTAATATCAGCTACCAAAAGAGCGATGAAGCTCTCTCCTGAACTGGAACCCATGATAAAAAAGGGATACTTCTTAAACATGATTTTTAATTCCCGATAACCCCTATTGATTAGTTTTAGTTTTAAGGTTTCTGAAAATTGTGCATAATCCATTGTCTAACCCCGCTTTTGATTATTTATACCGGAGGTATATATGAGAAAACTAATTCTCTTTTGTTTGAAGCTATATAAAAAGATCGACAGAAACGAGTTGATTCAATCCGCCAACGAGCTTACATACAAGCTACTATTGGCCATCTTCCCCTTTTTGATCTCCTTGATTTCTTTGCTTGGTTTCTTTAATTTGAATGCGGATGTACTGCTTTCGGAGCTTTCCTTCAGCCTTCCGGAAGAAATTTTTAAGGTTATTGAAGTCTTTATTATGGAAGTGGTCTATGAAAAACATCCCAGTATACTTTCAACCGGTTTGGCGGTAGCCCTATTTAGTGCCTCATCGGGCTTCTATACGATCGTCAGATGTATTAATCGGGTTTACGACCAAAGGGAAACAAGGAACTATTTCTATGTGCGCTTTCTCAGTGTGATGCTTGTACTGCTTTTTGCCCTCTCCATCATCGTCTCCTTAAGCCTTTTGACCTTCAGCTCAGTCATTCTAAAATTTTTAGGTAATTACATGAAAGTTACGGAGTTGCTTCATACGCTTTTTAGCTTGGTTGGCGCCCTTGCAACGGTCTTCGTCCTCCTGCTGAACACCATGCTGATTTATAAAATTGCCAGCTGTAAAAAAATATCATTCCTTTCAACGCTGCCTGGGGCAACAACCGCAGTTTTTTGCTGGATTGTTGCCTCCAAGCTTTACAATGTTTACATTAATAATTTTTCCCGCTATTCGGCTGTTTATGGTAGTATTGGGAGTTTGTTTATCCTGGTGCTGTGGTTGAATATTATCTCGTTTGCGTTGGTGGTGGGGTGCCAGATTAATGCGATGTTGAGCATCAGTAGGGCTTAACTTTCTTCAAACTGGCTATTATACAGTTCATAGTAGAATCCTTTTTTCTCAAGGAGGACTTCGTGGGAGCCTTGTTCTACGATATCGCCGTCTCGCATCACCAGGATGCTATCGGCTTTGCGGATGGTGGACAGGCGGTGGGCGATGATGAAGCTGGTACGGCCTTTCATAAGGGTTTCCATGGCTTCTTGGATCAAGACCTCGGTACGGGTATCTACTGAGCTGGTGGCCTCGTCAAGAATTAGGATTTGAGGATTGGCAACAATGGCTCTAGCGATGGTTAAGAGCTGCTTTTGGCCTTGGGAGATATTGGTAGCTTCCTCGTTCAACGTGTGTTCGTAGGCGCCGGGAAGGGTTTTGATAAAATGATGTACATGGGCTAGCTTTGCGGCTTGAATGACTTCTTCGTCCTTGGCATCCAGTCGGCCATAGCGGATATTTTCCATAATGCTGGCGTTATACAGCCAGGTATCCTGTAATACCATGCCGAACATAGAGCGTAGGGCGTTTCGTTCAATCTTCTTTACATCCACGCCTCCAACAGATATGCTTCCACCGTTCAACTCATAGAAGCGCATAATCAGCTTGACCAGAGTGGTTTTTCCTGCTCCGGTTGGGCCTACGATCGCAATTTTTTGACCAGGTAGAACCGACGCGGAGAAATCATTAATAATAATTTTGTCTGGGGAGTACCCGAAGTGAACCTTGTTAAAATCAACGGAGCTTTGCAGATGCTTTGTGTCTTTTAGGCAATCGGAGGTATCCGGTTCCTGCTCCGTTTCACCCAAGAACTCAAACACACGTTCAGCAGCGGCGGCTGTGGATTGAAGTATATTAGCGATTTGAGCGGTTTGGTTAATGGGCTGGGTGAAGTTTCTTACGTATTGCATAAAGGAGGAGATATCGCCCACTTCGATGACTTTTTTCACGGCTAGGGTGCTACCCACAATGACCACGGCCACATAACCAAGGTTTCCAACAAAACCCATTAGGGGCATCATAATGCCGGACAAAAACTGCGACTTCCATGCGGAATGATATAAGGTTTCATTGATTTCATCAAATTCTTGAATGGAATGTTCCTCGGCATTGAAGGCCTTTACCACCAAGTGACCCCCGTAAAGCTCCTCTACTTTTCCGTTAATATGGCCTAAGTATTCCTGCTGTCTTTTAAAATATTTCTGAGAATACTTTACGATGAGGATGACAAGTGCAAAGGATAAGGGGACCATCAGTAGGGCAATGACTGTCATCGTAAGATTGATGGTCAACATCATATAAATGACACCAATAATAGTGGTAACGGAGGTAACAACTTGCGATAAGCTTTGGCTAAGCGTCTGGCTGACGGTGTCTACGTCGTTGGTTACACGGGAGAGCACCTCACCGTGCGTTTGCTTATCAAAGAATTTCAGGGGCAGACGGTTTATCTTAAAGGAAATATCCTTACGTAAGCTGTAGCTGACCTTTTGGGAGATTCCGCTCATGATAAAGCCCTGAACAAAGGTACACAATGTGCTGAATGCATACAAAAGCAAAAGCCACAGAGCAATCTGAGCAATCCGCTCAAAATCAATGCCCCCGGTCTTCATCATCTTGGCCATAAAACCTTCAAAGATGGCGGTAATGGCATTACCTAGTATCTTGGGGCCAACAATAGAAAATACGGTACCAGCGACGGCCAGTATAACCACAATGACAAATTGGGGCATAAAGACCTTTAGGTACTGAGCCAGCTTTTTCATGGTACCCTTGAAATTTTTGGGTTTCTCGAAGCGGCCTCCACCTGGATGACCACCTGGTCCTCCGCGCATGGGGCCTTGTGTTTTACCCTGCATGAGCTTAGGGGTCTTATCGCCGGAAGGCGCTTGCTGATTGTTTGCCTGGCTTGACTGTGTATTAGACATGGAGATCGGTTTAGAGGATGTCGGTTTTTTAGGCATTGGCTACACCTCTCATTTCTTTTTCTGAAAGCTGTGAGCTTGCAATCTGTCTGTAAACCTCACACTGCGCCAACAGTTCTGTATGCGTGCCAATACCGACCAGCTTTCCTTCATCCAAAACCAAAATCTGGTCTGCATTTCGAATGGTATTAATTCGCTGAGCAACAACCAAGATGGTAGCCTCTACTTCCTTCTTTAAGGCTGCCCGGAGATTGGCATCTGTTTTAAAGTCCAGGGCGGAGAAGCTGTCATCAAAAATCAGGATTTCCGATTTTTTGGTTAGAGCCCGAGCGATAGCCAAGCGTTGCTTTTGGCCACCAGAAACATTGGAGCCACCTTGGGCAATTTGATTTTCATACTTCTCCGGAAGCGTGTCAATAAAGTTGGCTTGGGCAATCTTACTTGCTTTTAACATACGTTCTTCCGATTGGTTTTCCTCAAAATTCTTACCGAAAAGCAAGTTTGACTTGATAGAACCAAAGAACAAAAGCCCTTTTTGGGGAACATAACCGATCTTATCTCGAAGAGAGTGGAGGCTTTGTTTCTTCACATCCACCCCATCCACTAAAATCTCCCCATCACTGACATCATAAAAGCGGGGGATCAAATTAATCAGCGTGGTCTTTCCGCTACCCGTACTGCCGATGATAGCAGTTGTACTGCCTTTTTTAGCCTTGAAGCTGATATTCTCCAGTATATACTCATCCGCTCCAGGGTATTTGAAGCTTACATTTTTAAATTCTATAGTACCCATGGGAGAGGTCTTTTCTGCTTTTGCCGGATCAACGATACTGATTTCGGTTTTCAGCACCTCATCAATACGATTGGCCGAAACCAAGGCTCTGGGCAGAAAGATAGAAATCATAGAGATCATCAAAAAGGACATAATGATCTGCATGGAATATTGGATAAAAGCCATCACATCGCCCACCTGTAAAAAGCCCTCGTCTATGTTCTTGGCTCCATACCAGATAATCGCAACAGCCGTTAGATTCATGATCAGCATCATAACGGGCATCATAAGAGACATTACCCTGTTTACAAAAAGATTCAAATTAGTCAAGTCGGAGTTGGCTACATCGAATTTTTCTTCGTCATGCTTTTGGTTGCCAAAGGCTCGGATGACCAGCATACCGTCCAGACTTTCCCGGGTCACCAGATTCAGCCGGTCAACCAAGGTTTGAACCAACTTAAACTTGGGCATAACCACGGTAAACAGAACAGCCACAAGGCCAACCACCAAGGCCACAGCCAAAGCAATAATCCAGGTCATGCGAGTGGAGACCGAAAGTACCTTAAAGACACCGCCGATTCCCAAAATCGGGGCGTAAATAATCATTCTTAACATCATAGATACTAACATTTGTATTTGTTGAATATCGTTTGTGCTTCTTGTAATGAGTGAGGCAGTAGAAAACTTTCCGAACTCATGGCCGGAAAAGCCCAGTACCTTTGCAAAAACACCCTTGCGTAAACCCATACTGCATCTTGCACCCATGCGGGCGGCTGTAAAACAAACCACAACCACGGCAAACATGCTTAAAAAGGCCACAGACAGCATAAGACCGCCCTGCCTTAAAATGTAGCCAATGCCCTTGTCCTGTCCAATCCCTACATTAATAATATCCGACATATACGTGGGCAGCGACAGGTCGCAAAGAGCCTGAACCAAGGTTAAGGCTACGATGAGCAAAACCTCTTTCACAAATGGCTTTAAGAAACCAAGTAACTTAAGCATAGAACCCTCCTTGCTACGAATTTTACTCCGTCAGGCTCTTAAAGAAAACCAGACTTGTAAAGCCCAATGGAGACATAACCATATCACAAAATTTTCCAGTATGCAAGTCGGATTTCCGTTCGCTTGCACAGTCTGGCATTGACAAGATTTTTGTCTAATGTTAACATGCCCATAAATCAAAAAATGAATCAAACCTCAGTCACGCTAATTCATTTTACAAACGGGCATAAATATCAAAGATAAGCGTGACTGAGTTTATAAAAAAGAGGTGGACTATGACTCACAGGGAACGATTCAACATGGTTGTGTCCCATATGCAAACAGACCGGGCGGTCTTTGACCTTTCCGGCTCTCCCCAAACGCAGATCGACTATCAACAGACCTTAGACGGGATGGCAGAGCTTCTGCACATCAAAGACTGCAAGGCGGGTAAGGTGGATGAAAGGATCTTAAAGGCGCTGGACATTGATACCCGGCGGGTGGGCGGGATGCCCACACCGAAGACTCGGCACAATCGAACAGAGCAGGGAATTGTCTATGATTCCTATGGAATTGGGAGCCGCTTTGTCAACGGGCATTATGAAATGTGCTATCATCCGCTGAAGGACGCAAGCATAGATGAAATGATGGCTTATGAGCTGCCAGACGCGGACAAGCTGGATGAAGTTCTCATCAAGCAATGGGCCGAGGAGGCAGCCTACTTACATACCCATACGGACTATGCTATCGTAGCGGAGCATCCGGTCTTGGGCGTTTTTGAAATCGGCTGCTGGCTATTCGGCTTTGGCGACTACTTATATCGTTGTGCTGCAGAGCCGGAGTTGGTGCATGCCTTTTCGGAACGAATCCTAACTTATCAGAAGAAGGTCATCGAACGCTATTATTCCGCTCTTGGCCCCTTCATCGACTGCACCACCTCCGGTGACGATTTCGGAACCCAAACAGGGCCTTTTATTTCTCAAGCTATGTTTAGCGATTTGATCAAGTCTTATTTGAAAGAGCGGGTTGCCTATACCAAAAAATTTACCGACGCTTTTTACAAGCATCACAGCTGTGGCTCTGTCTTTGATCTGATACCAGACTTGATTGATTGTGGCATTGATATTTTAAATCCCATTCAGCCTGGGGTTTATAGGATGGAGCATGAGCGCTTAAAGAAAGCTTACGGCAGCAAGATTTGCTTCTGGGGCGGTATAGATACACAGCAGTTGCTGCCCAAGGCTTCCGTTGAAGAGATCAAAAGTGAAGTGAAACGGATTCTGTCCATCATGGATAATCAGGGCGGCTATATCCTAGCCCCAGCCCATACCATCCAGTATGACGTTCCTCCGGAAAATGTCATTGCTATTTATGAAGGAGCGAAGGCGTTTTATACTGACAAGATCTAAGAGATTCCCGAAATAGTGCGTAAGTTACACAAAAACAGGCAGGCAAAACGAATTCAATCCGTTTTGCCTGCCTGTTTTCTAATGATCAGTCATTTCACACGATACTTTTGCTTACTACTATTAGGCTTTTCTGGAATTGTCATCTCAATGAGACCTACCTCCAAAGCAGTCTCAAAGGACGAAGTCCTTGACATGAAAAATCCACAGCATTACAATAATTATTACACAGACTTGTTATCCGACCCTACATGATCCTAATCAAATAAACTAAAAAGGTGATGAAAATGCTAAAATCAAAAGGCTTTAAAGACACCCTACCCTTAATTGTAGGCCTGCTTCTGTTTGTCCTTGTACTGTCCTTACTTTTTACGCTAGCCTCCCCTTCCGCTTCCGCTGCTTCCAATGCTGCCCAAGACGGGATGGGAAGCTTAACCCAATCTGATGTTTCCAAGATCACGATCAGCTTTTACGGGGATACGAAAACCGAAAAGGCTTTTACCTGGTTTACGCCCCTATCGTCTGTCAACAGTGATTTGCAGCTTACTAAATTGCCTCTAACAGCGCAGGCGGACGAAATAGAACCGAAGAAACAGACAAACCAAACGAATCAGCCGAACCATACTGTACAAGCGCAACAATCTTCGCCCACGCTCAGCTTTTCTGGAACCAACGCACAGTCTGTCAACTCCCCCAACGAAAGGGTTCATAAGGTCGTGGCTGTAGGCTTGGAACCAGGCACGCGATACCGCTATCAAGTGGGAGACGCTGCACTCGACCTTTGGAGCGAGTATGGAGAATTTGAAACTGCCTCAGAAGGTGCTTTTAGCTTTATCAATATCACAGATACCCAGGCCGCCACAAGCAAAGACGCAAGACTATCGGCAGAAACCATCCAAAAGGCCTTGGAGAAAGCCCCAGAAGCCAAATTTATTCTGCATAGCGGCGATGTGGTGGACAACGGCAGCAAGGAACAGCAGTGGGATGAACTCCTTGGCTTTTCTCAAAATGCACTAATGAATATCACGCTCATGCCCGCAGCTGGAAACCACGAAACCTCTCCATATTCCTTCATTGAGCATTTCAATCTGAAAACCCCTGAAGGCATCCCTCTTGAACGGGGAGCTTACTATTCTTTTGACTATGGTAATGCCCATTTTGTTACCTTAAATACCAACGAATCCTCCACGGAGTATATCCACTTATCTACCCGCCAAATGGACTGGCTTCAAGAGGATGTGTCAGAAGCCAAGCAATCCACAGACTGGGTCATCCTCAACATGCATAAGGGCCCTTATACCTTGGCCTATTACGCCACCCAAAGTGACATCATAGGCCTACGAAAAAAAGTCTCCCCTCTATTGGAAAATCTGGGAGTAGACTTAGTCTTTCAGGGTCATGATCATTATGTAGGTAGAACCAAGCCTCTGTTTAATGGGGAGGTGCAGGAGAGGGGCACGGTTTATATCAATTCCGGGTCGGCAGGGGTTAAGGTTTACGAGCGGAATAAAAATGTGAAGCAATCCTACCTAGACTTGTTTGCTTTTGTTAATCCCGTCCAGCCTCTTTCGGGCAAAAATCAGTTTTTTACCGTTTATCATGTGGACGGAAAGCGCCTGAGCGGAGAGATTTATGAAATCAATCAAAAACTTCCGGAAAAAGAGCCAATATTGATTGACCACTTTGAACTCATCAAATGAGCTGCAAATGATCTGAGAAGGAAATAGAGATGAAATTCAAATTCGATGAAAGAGATGTGTAAAATGGCCTTTGACAGTAAACGCACCATATCTGACCATTTTGTTGCCGATCTTAAAAGCGGCATTTTATCCAATGTACTTCAAACCGCTCTAAACAGAAACTGCTTGCTTTGCATCAGAGATAATTACGTCAATCTCTATCACAAGGGACACAATCTATTCAAAATTGAGCCGACAAAGCGGCCTGATGGTTACCGATTGATCTTTAATTTCAATCATGCACGTTTTACCCAAAATCATGAGCTCATACGTAGCAACTTGGAACAAGCCGGTTGTGAGGTTAAAGATACACAGAACGGCAAGGGTAGAACTCTAGTATTAAAAATAACACGAAAAACAGTGCCATCCCTTTGCAAAATCGAACAAATCATCACCACCTTACAGCAACTAATTGATGACTTTTTTGATGAAACCAAACTTGTTGATTTTTTTAAGGAGGAAAACAGTACCACAAGAAAAAAAGAGAGTAAGCTTGAAAAGCAACGACAACACGAAATCATGTTGGCAAACCGCAATTTGGAAAATGGTTATTTTGTATACGATATGGAGTTCGCACAGTCCCGTGACAGTATAGAGGATGATCCTATGGGGCGCTTCGATCTACTAGCACTTAGAAGTGAGAAGGGTAAACCCCAAGCCTTGGTGTTTATAGAATTAAAGTCAACCCTGGAAGCTTGCGCTCTAAATAGTGGTGTTGATAAACATAAAGCTGATTTGAGGAATTACCTATCCAATCTGCTGTCAATACATCGCATAACTGAAATGGGATCCATCCTCAATACGCTAAAAGAGCTAGCAATCATTCAAGACTTGATACCTACCGACTACTCCAATATTCAAAAGGAAATCTTATTTGCATTTACAGACGAAGCCAAAAAGTACAAGTGTGATTTATCACTATCCGAAAGAATCAATTTGGATGCACCCTTTATCTTGCTACAAAGCAGACAATGATGTGCTACGATTACAAGCAAAGCGTCTTGGTGGCAAGCAGAAGAACCTATAGAGTCCATAGAATAGAGTCCTTGACATCAAAAATTCGCTGCATTACAATACAAAACCAAATCAGAAGAAATCAGGAGGAGAAAATGGACAAAATTAAAGAATATATTGATTCACTGGAAATCATTGACACGCATGAACACTTACCGACCAAGGAGGAAAGAAGGCCCAAGGGTGATGTATTGGCAGAGTACTTTAGTCACTATTCCAGTACGGATTTGGTATCGGCTGGACTGTCGGCCCAGAGCCTTGCGCAGATACGCGGCAACCAGCTGAGCCTTACGGAAAAATGGAAGCTGCTTGAACCCTACTGGAAGTTTGCCAAGCGAACAGGCTATGGAAGAGCCTTAGAGGTTTCTGTTAACGATCTTTATGACTTGCCCGGGATTTCAGCTGATACCTACGAAGAATTGAACCGGCGTTTTTGTGCGGCCAGGGAACAGGGTAACAGCTATCAGCAGGTACTAAAGGAAAAATCAAAAATCAGATTGAGCTTAACAGACGGCGATCTGGACTGTGACAAGACATTTTTCAGAAGTGTTTTCCGTGCCGATCACTACGCTTGCCCCTCCAGAAAATCAGATATCATACGCAAAAATGAATACACCGGACACCGCGTCAACAGCTTTGTTGACTACCTAGACTTTGTTCGTGCAAAAATCAAAGATTTTGCACAGATGGGGGGAGCAGCCTTAAAAATCGGCCTCGCATATTGCAGAACCCTATACATGGAGCGGGCAACGTATCAAGACGCAGAGGAATGTTTTAATCGGATGCTGTCAGCCTATGACGAATGGGATAGTGGCATACCAGGACGAACGAAGAAATTTGGGGACTACATGATGCATTTCATCATCGGGGAAGTGAGTAAGCTGAATTTGCCGATTCAGATTCACACCGGCTTTCAGGAAGGGAACGGGAACATATTACAGAACACAAAGCCCACTCATCTAAACAATCTATTCCTCGAATACCCAGACACCACCTTTAACCTCATGCACATGAGTTATCCGTACTACATGGAAGTGGGCGCCCTAGCTAAGATGTTTCCAAACGTAAACCTCGACCTTTGCTGGGCCTACATTATCTCCCCGCCCTGCGCCATGCGGGCTCTGGACGAGTGGCTTGAACTCTTACCGTACAACAAAATAGCCGCCTTCGGGGGCGACTATCTCTTTGTGGACGGTGTATACGGACATCAAAAGATGGCTAGGGAAACTGTAGCAAAGGTACTGGCAAAGAAAATACAAGAAGGTCTTTTCGACTTTGACGAAGCCAAAGAGGTGGCTCAACATCTCTTTATTAATAATCCTATACGGATGTTTAAGTTGGAGCATTTAGAACTTTAGGCGTTAACAAGCTGATCTGACGCTTGATGAATTCTTAGAAAGGCTATGAAAAGATCGCATTTAAAAGAAGTGGATTCTAACAAAAAGGGGCAGCCTTATACCGAAGCATTGGTATAGGGCTGCCCCTTTTTTATACGCTGTCACGTTCAGCTTTACAAAGCTGAACGTGACTGGAGTATAGATAACAGTTCAAGCGACTGAGCACACGTATCTTTTCCTTGAAATCAGCCCAGTATATATAGTATACTGCTGCTTGAGTTAAGCCCAAAGTCAAGGCTCAAAGTTTAAAACCATCCGGCTTTTTTCTAAAATGGTATCATGCATAACAAAAACTTTTAGGTGAACAGCATTTTCTTGAGTAATTGGCTTAAAGTTGTCGTTTATTTTGGTAAAGCCTTCTTGCCTTGTTGGACGCTCTTGATGCTGGATGAATGCTTTCTCCAATTCACTTTTGAGATTCTCGCTTTGGGTAAAGAAGGAATAAAGGGATAGGCCCTTCAAGCTAGGGGTCTTGAGGAAGGCATGGGCTTCCTTATTGGCTTCTTCGATTGTACCATCTCTTTTCAGAATGAGTAGGGGCTTGGTAAAGCTGTCAAAAAGAAGGCCTTTGGTGGTGGAGGCAAAATAAAGGGAGCTTTCCATGTTTTTGAGATTGGTGATATCTCGAGTGACGTTTGTAATGCCAAATATCTCTTCGCGGTCGTTCTGAATGCTAAACAATGACATTTCAAGGTAACAAACGGTTCCGTCTTTCTTTAGACGCCAGCCGTTTTCGGTATAATACCCGGTTTTTAAAACCGATTCCAAGCGCTGCTGTATCTTGCCCGATTGCACATCTTCATCCGGATGTATGATGTTAATGTTTTTTCCCACTACCTCCTCGGACTTGTACCCCAGCAAAAGCTCTGCTCCAGTGTTCCAGTACATGATGATGCCATTTTTATCCATAGCATAAATGGCGTAGTCCTTAATGCTGTTGATCAGACTGTTCATATATAAAATGCGATCCTGGATTTTCTTCTCCAGATCATCGTTTAAATTTTGAATGAGCTTGTTTTGAAACTTCAGCTCACTGGTCAATCGTTTGGTCTTTTCGTAGGTAAGACTGTTGTCCAGTGCCACTCCCAGATAATACTTGATTAATTCCATGGTACCCAACAGGCTGTCGCTATAGGTATAAATGCTGGCAAAAACCAAAAGACCCACCGGACGGTCACTGTTGTAGATGGGAACCATCATTAGACTTTTCGGCTTCAACTTGCCGATGATGGTTTTTACAAAATAAATGGTATCCTCCGGGATATCCTTGACCACCTGGATTTGCTTTGATGAAACCGCCAGCCCAACAAAGCCCTCCCCTAGGTTCAGATCAAATTCGCTGTACACGTTTTTGCTAAAGCCATAGGAATGTTTGATTTCAAGCTTATTGGTGGCCAAGTTGGTCATATAAAAAGCAGAGGCTATGCTCCCTGTTAGTTCCATTAGCTTTGGCAGTATGTTGCTCAGCAGCTTGTCAAATTCTATGTTAATTGCAATGGAATTAATTACTTCAAGCATTTCCTGCCGGGCATTTTCCTTGCTCTGTAAATGGCTTCGAAGCTCCTCAACCGTTTTACAAAATTCAGTAAGATTTTCATCTGCTATGATTGCAATGCTTTCCTTAGGCTCTTTGTATATTCCTTCAAGCTGAGTCGTCATTTGCTTAATACTCTTTTTCAGCTTCTTTTTAGCAGTGGTGGTGATGAAAAAGTATAGGCCTGTACATACCAGGATATTGATAAGGATAAGTACGTAAATCAAGATTTCGTTGCCGGACAGAAATGAAGAATTTGGCATCATTACACCTCTCTTTTGATTTTAATTCAATTGAGCGTTTATTCAGTCTCCAAAACATTCACCAAATCTGCTAGTTTACAATCCGGAAGATTTCCACAATATTCGCATTGAGGCTTTGTAAAAGTTGAATAAGACTGAGTATGAAGTATAACACAAAAAATGGATATAGGTAAACTGCTATCGGAGGAAATTTATGAAAAAATTTAATTTCAACAAGAAATACTTAGAAATTAGCATTTATGTGCTGCTTGTGGTGTTTATTATACTCATTTTGAATAAGATCATCACAAATATTGAATCCATTGGCCTAAATATAGCAAACTTCTTTGTGCTGATTAAGTCGGTGCTTTATCCCTTTATTTTCGGATTCTTTATTGCTTACTTTGTAAATCCAACTGCTCGTTTTGTGGAAAGCCTTTATAAAAAGAACTTTCAACTGAGAAAAAGACCCAAAACCCTTAGGCTGCTCTCCGTTGTATCCACTTATATCCTAATGCTTGGCACTATCATTTGGATTATTGCCTACCTGGTGCCCGAAGTAACTTCAACAACCAGAAGTCTTTTAAGTACCATTCAAAGCAATGTAAGCGCCCTTCAGTCCTCCTATGAAACCGGAGGCAATATGCTGGATTCCTTTATCACCGGTATAAACAATCTGTTTTCCACTGAACTCGAGAGCAAAACCCTCATTGATGACTACGTGGTCAAACCCTTGATGAGCCTTGTTTCCGACCTGCCCAATCTGATTACGAAGCTCTTTACTGGCACCATCAATGTGGCTTCTGGGTTTATAAATGTTATTCTGGGGGCGGTCATTGGCTTTTATATGCTGGTGGATAAGGAAAAATTTGGCGCCATCATCAAGAAATTTATCCTTGCTTATTTTAAAAAACCGATTGCCAATAAAATCATTCACCTAGCCTCCTCCTCTAATATTATGTTCGAAAAGTTTTTCATTGGTAAGGCCATTGACTCCTCCATTATTGGAATTATTTTTTTCATCATTTGTCTGATTATCAAAGCCCCTTACGCCATATTGCTAAGCCTTATTATCGGCGTTACCAATATGATACCCTATTTTGGCCCCTTTATCGGTGCAGTACCTGTCGTTTTAATTGTCTTGCTGAATAATTTTGATAATCCACTGATGGCTTTTTGGTTTATCATTATCATCTTAATTCTACAGCAATTTGACGGCATCTTCCTAGGGCCAAAAATTATTGGAGACTCAATCGGCCTGCAACCCATTGCGGTTATTTTTGCCATCATCGTAGGTGGAGCGTTTTTCGGAATCGGGGGGATGTTCTTCGGTGCTCCTGCTTTTGCCATTATCTTAAATATGCTGAATACCATCATTGACAGACGTTATGATAAAACCATTCAAAGTGAGGATTGATTATGCTTCCCAAAAACGGTAACCGAATCATGCTTTTTCTGGTGCTCTATATGCTGGCCTTGAATGTGGGCATTTATTACCTGCTGCTGTCGGTTCAGCTGAGCGTACCGGGACTCATGCTCATCAATCAGCTTTTGTCTTTTGTAATACCTGTTTGCTTATATTTACTTATTTCTAGGCGCAAAGTTTTAGAAGTCTTAAGCTTGAAAAAAGTATCTGCCATCAACGTTATTCTTCTGATTCTGATGAGTCTGACCATTCAGCCCTTTACTATGCTGCTGTCGGGTATCTCCACCCTGTTTTTTCCCAATGTCGTCTCCGAATTGGTTGCGGACATGTCGGATTCCTTTCTGATTTCAATTTTGACCATAGCTCTCCTGCCCTCCATTTGTGAGGAGCTGATGTTTCGTGGCTTGCTTTTTTCACACTACAAATCCATTCCAATCAAAAAAGCCGCTCTAATCAACGGCTTATTCTTTGGCATTATTCATTTTAATCCCCAGCAGTTTCTTTATGCCTTTCTGCTGGGCTTTATTATGGCGTACTTTGTCTATTATACAAGAAGCATTTTTTCATCCATCCTGGCTCACTTTATTATCAATGCCTCTCAAGTCAGCCTAGCCACCTTGTCCGTCAAACTAAGCAACGACCCAGCAACTGCTGCCGAACTGTCAGGGGTCTTACCTGAAGGCATGAGTGAGACTATGATGTCGATTTTAAGCGCCGGCATTTTATCCGTAATTTTCTTGCCGGTTTTTGTCATCATTTTCCTACTATTCATTAAAATAAATAAACAGATGAATTTCAAAGAAGATGTCCTGGGGAATGGTTTAACGGAGGCCTCTTTGTTTCATGAAACCGGGGAGTCGCTTGTGATCCCCCCAAAACTCTCTGTTTTTACCCCCAGCTTCTTTGTGGTTATTGTGATATACCTTTTGATCACTGTTGCGTATTTTGGCTCTGTTGCATTGTAATATTGTAATGTTATGGTGTTGGATAAACTTATTTGTTCTTACTTTTCCTTAAAGTCCCATTTCTTGTTTTTCTCAAAGCCCTCTGCCAAGCTCTCTGCTGCATGAACAATTATTGGATCAAAGCCCAGAAATTCCAATAGCTTGATGGCGTTTCGACTGGTAGCCGGGCCTTTGTGGAGCTTGTAGTCAAAATGAATCCCTTCATCTAGAGTCTCCCGGAAGTGAAAGTTTTCGTAAAGCCCAGATAGGATTTCCGTCAGCTCCATATCATGGGAAGCTACCATGGCCAGAGCGTTTTTCTGGCTGAGCCAACTTAAGATGGATACGGATGAAGCGATTCGCTCGATGGTATTTGTTCCTTTCAGAATTTCGTCGATAAAGCAAATTACCCGCACTTGATCTTCCAGTCGGTCTAGGATCCGTTTCAGACTCTTTGTTTCAGCAATAAAATAACTCTCACTGTCCAATAGCTTGTCCCGAACCGCCATAGAGCTTATAACAAAACAAGGCTTTGCCGCATATTTTTTGGCAAAACAGAGGCTGAGGTTCTGAGCGCAAAGGGTCGTTATGGCCAAGGCTTTTACAAAGGTTGACTTGCCCGAAGCATTTGAGCCGGTGATGATGCTGTTTTGATCCCAGTTCAGGCTGTTGGGCACTGGCTTCTTTAAGAAAGGATGATAAACGTCTTCATATACGATCTCTTTACCCTCGGCAAATTCTGGAGCAGAATAAAAAGGTAAGCTTTTTCGAAAGGCCCCTAATGCAATCACGCAGTCGATTTCCCCCACCAGCTTTACAAGCTCGTGGAAATCAGCTGCATTTTTTTTGAGCAAGGACAAGATGCGGTTGTATTGAATAAAATCCCACATCAATACGATTTTTATATACTCAAAAAGCGTTTCCAGCTCGTTAGTCACTGTACCAGAAAAAGACAGCTTATTCCTTGTGATGGTATCCAAACCCTTTAAGCAATGCCGTAGACGCTCACCATATGAAAGCGTTCCATACTCGAGCTTAGATAAACGCTTGGCGCAATTGACCAGCCCTTGAATATAACTTATCGAGTTTAAACCAAGCTCTAGCTTAATTTTGTTTTTGTAGTAAAAGGCAGCATTAATAAATAACGACACAGCCAGGGTAACGAACCCCAGCGGAGAGAAAAAGCAAAGGGCAGCGCTTAGAAAAGGGATGCACATCAGAATATAATAGATGTATATATTGCGAATGGGTTTCCCAGAGAGCTTGTATATGTATTCATGGAGAGCATTATAGGAATCCTTACCTAGGCTGTATAAGGCACTTAAGGTTTGCAGCTTGGTTTCCTTGCTTTGGTCAAAAAAGTTGAGAGCTTCTTCGAATTTTTTAGCCTGATCTGGATCTAAGTTTACCATTCGTAGACGGGCATACAGATATTCTTCACCCATACTGCTTTGCGTGGCATTCATTTTGAAAAACAAATAATCCAAATCTAAATCATTCCAAGTCGTATCATCAACATAATACTGAGGGCACTCGAACTTTTGTTTCATATCCCAATATTTTTTAATACATTGAAGACGATCGTAATCTTGCTCTGGATCCTCAAAGTTAAAATAGGCGCCTTCAAAGCGTTTTCGAAGCCGAATCCGTTCAAACAGACTCAAAACAAAAGTAAGCACAAAAAAAGCAAGCCCAATACAGCCTGCTACCAAGATCGTTTTAAGCATAAATTCCTCCAATATAGTTTAATCTATAGAGACTTATACTCAATCTCTAAACATCTTCCAAGCCACCTTCATTCAATCTTGATTAATTCCATTGTTTTGTGTAGGGACTTTGCAAAGCTTAACGGTACTAAGTATAACAAGCTGACTGAATCCCCTTTTTCTAACGACGAAAAAAGTTTCCCAGCCAAGCTGTTGCTCCCATTCCTTTTATACTCAGTACCGTTAGCTTTGCAAAGCTCCATAGATTAAGATTTAAAATTTATGATCTAATACAACACCTCAAAGTCCACATAGTACGGCTGAGAAGCGTAGACAAAACCATTTTCATCCTTAGCCAAAACCTTAAACCCGTAATTTCCTTCATAGCTTTCGGAAAAGCCTAAAATATTCCCCTCTGAGTCGGAACCGAAAACCGAGCCTAGAACAGCAAATTTAGGTTCATCCTTTTGAAAGGTTTTCACTGCTTTGATATCGCCGGTACTCAGATTGTTTTGATTGCAGGGGTACATGACCAGAGTATATTCATTGAAATGCTCACCCTCCAGCCCAAAGTCCATGTCTATCATTAAAGTATATTTTGAGGATTCATCAAAATAGGTGCTTTCCTTAATGACTTCCACGGATAAGCGGTTAGAATTGATTTCTCTGGTAACGACTTCGTCCTTATGCTTATGGTTTTTTCCAGATATTTTTGTCAAGTATTGATGTAAGCCCTTTAAGTCCGTAGCCAGGGGCAAGAACATATTATCCTGGGGCTTCGAATTAAAGCGCATTGGCACCTTCAGCTTTATGGATTCCCCAGTTTTGGGCAGATCAGATTCAAAGCTTTGCACTAGCCCATCCAAGTATTCATTCAGCATTTCTTCTATGTCCTTGTAATCATAACTTAAGCGGGCGTTGGGAGAAGCCAGAAGCTGCACGTAATCGTTTGCGGCTATTTCTGTGGGGCTCCAAAGATAGGACGAGTTTTGATACTCAATGGGATATTCATAAAGCTTGCGAACCAGACCGTATTCCGAGTTACGCCATTGATCGTAGTACAGCCCCTCATAACGGCAAATATTTACTATGGTATAGTGATGGCCGTACTCATGTGCAAGGGCGTGAGCCATCTCAGCCGTAGTCTTGTACCGATCCACATCGTAAAGCTCAATGTAAGCATTTCCACCTACCACAAGCTTACCACTTTTATCAAAGGAAATATCCTCATAATAATTGCCCAAAATAGTGGTTTTTTGATTTCGAAAACCCTTGTACAAACGAATCTGGCTCAAAAATCTAAATTCATCCCCGATAAAATTCAAACAAAGCTCGTCAAAAACCTTCCGCAAACGGCTACCCGACCAGTAATCGGAATCGCTGATAATGGAAAGGTTCCCTTTCTGATACTCCGAGGAGCTGGTTAAACCTACGAGGGTCTGACTTTCAGCTTCTTTGATCAGGCTCGAACATACAGTTAAAGCCACAACAACGGCCAGAACAGAAAAAATATTGAACACTCTGATCGCAGAATGTATTTTTGTATTGTAAGTAGGGATAAATTTTTTCTTCATACGCATACCTTCCATTTCAGAGACGGAGCATAATCCTTTTATTATTTTTATAGTAGCATTAATTTATTGAAATTATATTTCAATAAAGTTAAATATTGATAACCTTTTTATATTGAACCTCTGATTGAAAGCTCCCGCCGTGCGTGAAAAAGGCCTCTAAAATGGTATCAGTAAAAAACATGGGCAGATACTCCTTAAAATTCGGAGAAAGAGGTTTATCCTGGAATTCCTTTGAATCCATCCAGAAAACCCGTCCCTCCTCGGTCTTTTCGATCAGCTCTCCGCTAAACTCCGTCGTTCGATACAAAAACTCCAAATACCGGTCTCCGTTCTCTTGGTTGAACCAATGAACGATCCCACAGCTTTTCAGATTCTGTATCTTTAGGCCGGTTTCTTCCTCAATTTCCCGGATTGCGCTATCCACAATGCTTTCGCCTGCTTCCACATGTCCACCGGGAAAGCTCAGACCCTTCCATTTTTTCAGCCTGTCCAAAACCAAAACCTTTCCCTCGTGGTTCATGACCATGACCATATTGGTAATCTCAATGTTTGGCATATGCTTATCCCCCAATCTTCACCTTACTAAAAATCCTAACTCTACTCAGTATGTTCAACTTTGCCAAGCCGCCATACAACACAACTACATTTTCGGTTTAATGGATGGCGGCTTGAGTACTTACTCAATACATACTGACTTCCCACTCTCTTAGGCGGTCAAAGTATCTGGCTAGGTTTGCTTCATCGTCTTTGCTGTTCACGCTTACTGCATCAGACTGGGTCACTGCACTTTGGGCAGCAGACTTACTTAACTCATCCAGACTCTTGAAGGAGTATCCCATTTTTTTGTACTCATTGATCAAGTCCTCTAGAATGATAGAGTTGGTTTTTGATGTGCTGTGCAGCAAAAGTATGGCTCCTGAGTGAATCCGGGGAATCAATTTTGAAAATGCAGCATCTTTCGTTGGTTGCTTATTGGCATCCCAGTCTGCATAGGCCAGGCTCCAAAAAATCGTCTTGTACCCCAGTTCCTTTGCCATTTGCATATTGGGTTCACTATAGGTTCCTTCGGGTGGACGGTAATACTTGGGCATGTCTTGATTCGTGGCATTTTTATACTGTTCTTCTGCCTTGAAAAGCTCTCGGGAGAAGGATTCCTTGTCAGAAATCTTTGACATATTGGGATGGGACATGGTGTGATTGCCCACGATATGTCCCTCATTAACCATGCGCTTTACCAAATCAGGGTAATCACGGATATACGTTCCCACCAAAAAGAAAGTGGCTGGTACCTCCGTCTTTTTCAGCGTGTCCAAAATGGCATCCGTGTACCCATTTTCATAGCCAGCATCAAAAGTTAAATAAATAACCTTTTCTTCACTCTCGCCTACATAATAGGCATCGAAGCCTTTCAAATATTCGGCACTTTCATTCCCCTTTGGTACCTCACCAGGAAAAGGGAAGTGCAAGCCCCAGCTCTTTTCTGCAGCCTGTGTTTGCGATCCTGTAAGTACAGTTACCATCGCTGTCAAGCAAAGGGCAAAAAAGCGAGTTTTAAGACCAGTTCTAGGTCTGGAACCGCAGTCGCGCTGCAGTTTGATTTGTTTTTTTCGTATCATAAAATCATAACACCTCCTTTAATTTTAGTTAGAATATGCAGCAATATTAAAAGCTACACTTCAGTTAACAATGTAATTATTAGTAATTAAGCTACCATTTCCCATTGATTACTTTGGCTCAGTCACGTTCCACTGTATTCTCAAAACATTCACTAAGAAGTCATCTTATACTACGGGAAGGTTCCTTACATTTGAGTAGGCTTCACAAGGATAATCTTGACTGATTATAGCATATTGTTGTTAAAAACTCAATCTTTCGAGATTTTTTTGTAAAAAAAGCGTAGCCCCTACAAAAGGAGATACGCACTTTTTTTATTTTATCTTAAACTCTCCGATCATATTTTTTAAAACCACAGCCTGGGCGGCCATTTCTTCACTGGTAGAGGAGCTTTCCTCCGCAGTAGACATGTTGGCTTGCGTGATGTTGGAGATCTTCTTTATATCAGTTTCGATATGTTTGATGGCCTCTGCTTGCTTTTGATTGGCTTCGGCTATGTTGCTGATATAGTCCACTGTTCCCATAACGCCATCCACAATTTTTGTCAGGGCTTCTTTCATTTCTATGGCTATATCTGCACCTTCATTGATTCTGGCAATGGTGTTTTCGATTTTTTCTTCTGATTCCTTTGCGGCTTTTGCACTTCTGGCTGCAAGACTTCGTACTTCCTCAGCCACCACGGCAAAGCCCTTTCCGTCTTCTCCTGCACGGGCAGCTTCAACAGCAGCGTTTAAAGCCAATAAATTAGTCTGGGAAGCAATGTCGTCTATAACCTTAATCACTTTTGCAATATCCTTTGAGGAAGCCTTAAAGGCCTCCATGGAGCTCACCATATGCTCAATCTGTTTAACGCCCATCTCTGCATCTGCTTTGGTTTGATCTGAGAAATTTTTGGCCTGATTTGTATTCTCTGCATTGTCCTGAGTTTGGGTTGCTACTTGAACAACAAATTGGTTGATTTTTTCTACCATGGCGCTTTGATCTTCTGCTCCCTGAGCCAGATGTCCACTGACTTGGGCTGAAAGATTGGCTCCGACGTCTACCTGGGCTGCGGAGTTTAAAATTTCCTCAAGGACTTGCTTAATATTAGTTGCAATCAGGTTAATAGAATCCTTTAAGGAAACAAAGTCACCTAAGTACTCCCGCGTGATGGATGCTGAAAAATCTTTTTCAGACATTCTTTTCAGGATGGCGCTGATTTCCATAATATAATCGGAAATGGTCTTGCCGCTAAAGAGAAGGCTTTTGCTTATCTTTTTATAGTTTTCGGCCAAGTCTTCACAGTCCTTGTCACTGGGCTCTGGAACAAACTGAATATCCAACTTTCCCGAGGCCATACGCTCAAGCTGTTCAATAATTTTTCTGATTTCATTTTCATTATACTTTGCCCGCTTAATGGATCGTTTCCTTTCGGATGTAGCAGCTGTTTTGTCTATGATAAATTCTAAGGCCCCATGAACCTCATTGTTCTTTCCAAAAATAGGCAAGCCAGTGTATTCAAATTCTATACGTTGCCCGTTCAAGGTGGTTTCTGTTTCAGCTGTACAGATTTTTCGCGTTTTCATACATTGGGAGATTGCACAATTTTCTGTGTTGCAGTGAGGGGTGTTAAAATAATCATAGCATTTTGATCCACAGACTTGGGCTTGTGTCTTGCTGTTCAGCGAAAGAGCAAGCTTGTTCATATAATTAATGGTAAAGCTTTTATCTACGATCACAATGGGGATGGAAAGGTTATCAATATAGTTCATTAGGCTGTCCGCAACTTGGTTAACTCCTGTTACGATCTCGGTAAAGCAGCCCTGAAGTCCGACCGTCTTGCCTCTTTCAAGGATTTTTCCGACAACGATGTCTTCACTCAGCTGGTTGAGCTCGACCAACATAGAAGACAAGGTGCTGTTTAAGCTGTTATAGGATCGTATCAATTGACCGGATTCGGATGTGTCGTTGTTGAGCGTGGGCCCTAGTTTTCCTTGTGATAAATTGCTGATGGCTGTGTTTACTATGTTCATAGGTCTTATTAGTTTTTTTCTGGTATAAATAATGGAGAATACTTGGATCACGCTGGAAAAAAGTACAACAATGAAAATAAGCAGTCTTAAGGAATCTGTAATCCTCTGCTGATCTTCCACAGCCTTTGAAGATCTGTTCATAAGGTCGTTAACGAAGCGATCTGCCATTTCGTTAATTTGGTTTTTTCCGGCGGTGTACTCCGATCCGTATACGGCTTCCCTGGCGGTTTCATAGTCCTTCTTCTCAATAGCTGCCTTTGCTTTTTCCTCCAGAAGAATTAACTGATCAGAAGTGGACTTGATCTGATTGATTAAGTTCAATTCTTCTGCAGACAGGCCGACCCTCTGCATTTCTTGAATAGCCTTACCGCGGTTGTCCAGATTGTTGACTTCATTCAAATAATTATTATAGTGTTCCGCTTCTCCATACTGGGTATAGTTCCTAATTTCATTCGTTAGGTAGTCGGAAGCCTCTTGTAACCGTTTTGCTTGGAATACAAGGTCGAACTTATCTTTATGTAGGTTGGTAATCCTGGTTTCTACAAAAAAAGACATCACAGTCATCGCTACCAGTAACACCAGAACCACAACATTTGCCGCATTGATACTTGTAAGTATTTTGAACTTCATAAAAAACCTCCTTTATGGTTATAAAGCTATAGTTTATACAGCTATCGTTATTCAAGTCAAGCGCCTCAACGAAACAGGACAGGAGTTGATACCATTTTTATGAATATATAATAATTAATGGCTATTGTCAACTTTTGATTAGACAAAACTTCAAAATGTACAAGCATTAAGCAGACTAACTTAGGCACGTTTTTACAAAAAGAAGCACAAAGGAAATTTCTTCTTGAAAATTTAAAAGAAGTGTTGTAGAATATCAAAAATTTTTAAGGAGGTCTTTATGAAGTCTATTGACACAAAAACCAAGTGTTTGTTGGGGATCCAACATGTCTTAGCCATGTTCGGAGCCACGGTTTTAGTACCGGCACAAACCGGCCTTGACCCTGCTATTGCTATTTTTTGCGCAGGCTTAGGCACTTTACTTTTCCACTTGGTCACCAAGGGAATGGTTCCCGTATTTTTGGGTTCTAGCTTTGCTTTTATCAGTGCGATTCAACTCGTCTTGAGTCAGCAGGGCATCGGAGCTGTCAAAACCGGTATTATGGCTGCCGGGTTGGTTTATCTTTTACTTTCATTTTTGGTTAAACTTTTCGGAGTAGAAAAAGTCAAATCATTTTTCCCACCTATTGTGAACGGCCCTATTATTATTGTAATTGGACTCAGATTAAGTCCCGTTGCTTTAATGATGTCAGGCTATAGCGATGGAAAAATTGATTGGCTTTCTTTTTTTGTAGCGGGGGTGGTGGTGATCTCCATGATCGTTGTCACAATCTTTGCTCGCTCCTTCTTTAAACTGGTACCTATCTTGCTTTCCATCGTGGTCGGCTTTATCGCTGCTTTCGTTGTTGACGCTGTGGCTGGCACTAGCTTTGTCAACCTGCAAGCTGTGGCCGCTGCGCCTTGGTTTGGCTTTTCAGAGAGTGCCGCCAAAACCTTAACGACCCTACCGGCCTTTAATATGACGGCTATCATCGCCATTGCCCCCATAGCTGTAGTGGTTTTCATGGAGCACATTGGAGACATCACAACCAACGGAGCTGTAGTGGGCAAGAACTTCTTTGAAAACCCTGGCATACACAGGACCCTGCTGGGTGACGGTCTTGCCACCCTCGTAGCCGGTCTTCTGGGTGGCCCGGCAAACACCACCTACGGCGAAAACACGGGTGTTCTGGCCGTAACCAAGGTCTATGATCCCTCGGTTATTCGGATTGCAGCTGTTATGGCGATCTGCCTCAGCTTAATCGGAAAATTCGGAGCCATCATTCAAAACATCCCCGTTCCTGTTATGGGCGGCGTTTCCATGATCTTATTTGGAATCATTGCCTCCATCGGTCTCCGTACCCTGGTGGAATCTAGGCTGGATTTCTCCCATTCTAGAAATTTGATTATCCCTTCCTTGATTCTAGTCTTTGGAATCGGCGTCGGCGATATCGCCCTGGGTTCCAATCTGACCATTTCCGGACTGGCGGTTGCGGCTTTGATCGGAGTTGTGCTGAATAAGATTTTACCTGAGGCTGTTTAAGAACATAACGTGCCAAGCAACAATAACATTCACGCCCAAGCCCCGAAAAGGACACCCCCTTACTCCACCCCACCGACTCGTCGGCAGGGGCCCCGGAGGTACTAACCGTAAGCCGTTTCGGGTGGTGTCCTTTTCGAGACTTTCATCGGATCGCATTACACATATTCTGCCCGTTCACAGATCAATCCTAAATCATCGAATTTTTGCATATGCAGGCATCGGCAAACATATCCTTTAACAATGACATTTTAATAGAGGAGGTTTGCCGATGTCTTCTTTATTGAGTAAATCCTATGATGATATCCCCGAGCCTTTCAAAAGCGTCAACAAGACCAATAATCGAATGTCCAACTCAGATAAGCTTTTTATTATCCTTGTCATTCTGATTTTTATTGGAGACATAAATTGACTAACGAAAACAAATTCAACCTACCTTACATATATTAATTCAAAGGGGGTTGGTAAAAGTGTCCCGCTTTCAGCATAAATTACTACAAATGATGTACCGGCCCGGAAAAGTCAAAGGCTCAGAACTAGACAAGTCCTTGCAAGAACTGGATAAGGCGATTGATAAAAGTATAAAGGCCTTGATGGGTAAAAAACCGAAAGACAAAGAGGAGAAAAAAGACGACAAGAAGGACGATAAGAAGGACGATAAGAAGGATGACAAAAAAGACGGGAAGAAAGACGAGAAGAAGGACGATAAAGATACGAAAAAGGATGATAAGCCCAAAGCTGATCAGCCAAAAGCCGATCAGGGGAAAAGCGAGAAGCCAAAGGATGAAAAGCCAAAAGCGCAATAAAAGGCTTAGAATAAAAAACAGATAGCCATTGGGTTATCTGTTTTTTTGTTCTATTGTGCTACTTTGCTTGATCATATATAATAAACCTTCACAAACCATCAAGGAGGTAAGAAAATGATACATCAAGCAATGGAAGAAGGTAAGGGGATTTTAAGGCTTGCGCCCGCCTGGGTTCCTCGTTCATTCTGCCGGCCAGGAAAGCGCATGAAGCTTCATCCTTCGGACTTGTATATACTGGGCTTGGAAAGAGGAGCTATTGATGAGCGGTGGCTGTCCTCGACAACTCATGCAGAAAATGGCCCCGGAACACCAGAAGACGAGGGCATGAGCTACATCGTAACAGCCGGGGGCTCGAAGCTTCTTTTAAAGGAGGCGGTAGAGCTGTTGAAAGGGGAGCTTATCGGAGAGGACCTGTGGAACAAACACAAGCGTTGGCCTATGGTTGCTAAGTTTTTTGACAACTTGGGGCCACTTCCTTTTCATATTCATCTGAACAATGAAATGGCGGCACGGGTAGGACAGTTAGGAAAGCCAGAAATGTATTTCTTCCCGGCCCAACTAAACAATCACGGCGGCGAATTTCCATTTACCTTTTTTGGAATCGACGAAGGTGTGACAAAGGAGCAAATCAAGCAAGCGCTCATGGACTTTACCAAAGGAGACAACCGGCTGACTGAGTACTCCAAGGCCTATCGTTTGGCTCTAGACAGCGGCTGGGATGTGCCGCCCGGCATTCTTCATGCGCCGGGCAGTCTCTGCACCTATGAACCGCAGTTTGCCTCTGATATTTTTGCTATGTATCAATCGGTACTTTACGGAGAACACACGGTTCCTCCCGCATTGCTCTGGAGGGATACACCGCCGGAGGAAGAGGGAAATTTCGACTATCTACTGTCAGCCATTGATTGGGAGCTGAATACGGATCCAGACTTCAGAAAAAACAGGTATATGGAGCCAAAGCCGGTTTACCCGCTGGAGGAAATGCAAGGCTTTGTTGAAGAGTGGATTTGTTACAAAAGTAAAGAAGTTTCGGCAAAGCGTTTGACGGTTCTACCCGGGGCCACTGTAACCATTAAGGATTCCGCTGCCTACGGAATGGTCATGTTACAGGGGCACGGAAAATTCGGCGTATGGGACATTGAATCCCCGGCTATCATACGCTACGGTCAAATCGCAAACGATGAGTTTTTTGTCTCTGAACAGGCCGCAAAGCAAGGTGTCGTCATCAGCAACCCATCCTCTTCAGACCCGATTGTGATGCTCAAACATTTTGCGGAAAATCCGGATTTAGTATAGAAAAAGCCAAAGAAAAACAACCCAAGCCCCGAAACGGTAAAGGCATCACCGTTTCGGGACTTTTCATTTTTACTTTCGTGAGGCACATACTCAAAGATGTTAGTAAAAGCAAATCGGATACGTAAAAAGCGGTTTTAAAGATCCGTAATAAGGAGTGAAGAAACTTGAAAATCGACCGGCTGATCGGCCTCACCATGTACTTGTTAAATCGGGATATTGTATCGTCAAAAGAACTTGCCGAACGCTTTGAGGTCTCAAAACGTACCATTGTGCGTGATATTGAAACACTTTGCATGGCAGGTATCCCCATCACTTCTTCCACTGGTGCATCGGGCGGATATGAAATTCTGGATACCTTCAAACTCAACAAGCAAATCACCACGGTGGACGATTACCTTTTGATCATTACTGCACTCAAAGGTCTGTGCTCTGCTTATGATAATCAAAGAATCAACAATACGCTGGAGAAGTTGCTTGCTACGGGTCCGTATACTGCCGAACAACAGCGAGTGTATATCGACTTCGGCGTGATCAAGGAGGGTGAGAATATCCCCCGATATGTGCAAGAGATAGAAAAAGCCATTCAGGAGAATCGCATACTATCATTTGCATATACTGACAGCACTGGACGTCAAAACCACCGCAAGGTGGAACCGCTTGCGCTCAATTACCGCTGGTATGCATGGTACTTGCTCGGCTATTGCACTTATAAAAATGATTACCGCTTTTTCAAGCTCAACCGCATATCTGGCTTGACTCTGACAGATGAACCCTGTACCCAGAAGCACGAAAACATACCCGCACTTCTGGAAAAGCAATGGAGCAGCGATACACGTAGCGTATATAAAATCAAACTCCTCTGTAAAGCTGAAGCGCGTGTGCCTGCCGCAGAATATCTAAAAGGTAAAATTATGGAAGAGTATGAGAACGGCGATTTTGTCATGGAAATAGAAGGCTATGAAAATGAACGCATGTGGTTTTCATTGTTACTTGGTTTTGGTGCTCAAGTAAAGGTGTTAGAGCCCCAGGAAATTGTTGATCAGCTTCTTGAAAAAAGCGCCGAAATCCAAAAACTGTACAAATCATAGTGACATACAGTTGTCGTAAATGTTCTGATACAATAGAACCCAAAAAACGGAGGTGTTTTTATGACAATTGAGGAAATAAAACAAAGCTATGGAATCTGCGGCCTAGTATGCGCTCTTTGCAGTGGCAAATCAGATTGCGCCGGATGCCGTTGTAAAACAGGTGACTGTGAAGTCAAAGCTTGCTGTACGGAAAAGAGATTGAGTTATTGCTTCGAGTGCGACAATTATCCATGTGAGCACAAGATGCACAAGGGTATACGCTCAAGAGCGTTTAACATGGTGGCAAAAAATGAGGGATTAGACAAGCTGGCCGAATATCTGCACATGAACCTAGGCCGCAGCATTACATATCACAGGGCGGACAAGCAGCCCGGCGATTATGACAAGTGCAAAACACTTGAGGAAGTAATCACCCTTTTAAAGAACGGAAAGCCAAATGCCTAGATATCAATGTATTCAAAACCGTACATGGTCTGGGATTACCATTATTTACGCTTAAGCAACAGGAAGAAGAGCAGAATTGTTATTCGCTTGTATTGTGCGAATGATTCTCATATATAAAAAAGTCGAGGCAATCACTTTGCCTCGACTTTTTTTATTATCCACAGTGTTCTTTTTCAAAAATCTTTCTTTTTATAAATCTGAATGGAAACAGCCATTGAAAGGAAAAGCATCAATATTGAAACAAAAGGGATGGCATACATAAAAGGCAATGCTTCTTTACCAACCAAAATGCGCATTCCAAACTTAGCCACCAATGCACCAATAATTGAAGAATAGATAAAAACAATAATCAAAATGCTTAGAACCCCTTTTTCAGGGCCTAGCATAAACATAAATGGCAAAAGGCTTGCAAAAAACAGAATGCCTATGAAAAGCAAGGACAACAATGTAAAAAATTGCAGCTTAAAATCGGTAGAGCCATTAGCAGAAGGAATAAAGAAACTAACCAACAAGCTGAGAATAAACATCATACCCATTAGGATCAAGCCCAGCAGGTACTTTTGCAGCACCATATCCTTTCTTGATATAGGCATTGATAAAGCGTACTTACTCCACTTCACTTTATCATCCATGATAATCGTGTTGATTGTAAGTATGACACAAACCATTAACTGAACACCACAAAAAACATTTATGCTCTTTGCTACAATAGATATAAGTGTGTAAAGTAACAACAAAAAAGAATAGATAGGCAAAAGACCCTTTATATGCAGAAAGTCTTTAATCAGTAAGCCCTTCATAGTGCATCCCCCCTTATACTATAAAGCATGATATTTTCTATACTAGCTTTATCAACAACAAAGCTTCCTTTTAGCGTGGACTTCAATACCAGGGCTTCTATCCCAAAGTCATTTTTACGATAGCCTTTCACACCACTTTTATCAAGCTGTTCAAATACACTGTGAGAGCATTTCAAGATCCTGTAGTTGTCAAGCAGCTCCTCTTTTGTTTCACTGAACATGATTTTCCCCTTATGGATAAAGGTAATGTAATCACAGATTTTTTCAAGGTCGCTGACGATGTGTGAAGATATAAAAATGGAGTGGTTTTCATCTGCAGTAAACGCCAAAAACACGTCCAAGATTTCATCCCGAGCGATGGGGTCAAGTCCGCTTGTGGCTTCGTCAAGAATCAGCAACTTTGCCTTATGGGATAAGGCTACAGCAAGGTTCAGCTTTACCTTCATTCCACGGGAATATTCCTTGATTCTCTTTTTGGGAGGCAAAGAAAACTGCTCAGTGTAGGCTTTGAACAAGCGATCATCCCATTCCTGATAAGTGTTTTTCATGATCAAGTTGACATCATTCACTCTGAACGAATCAGGGAAAAAGCTTTCATCCAATACAACTCCGATTTGCTGCTTCAATTCCTTTTCATTTCCCACACTATCCTGACCAAAAACGAGGATTTCTCCACTATCTTTATTGATTAAGTTCAAAATCGACTTAATTGTCGTGCTTTTCCCTGCACCGTTTTCTCCGATAAAGCCCATGATGCAGCCCGACGGAAGCGTGATGTTCACACGGTCAAGGTTAAAATCAGAATACCTTTTGGTAAGATTTTTAATTTCGATTGCATTTTGCATTTTATTTCCCCCTATAAATGAATGAAAGTAACTTAGCTTTTCTCCTGCTGATTAAACGTCCAAAAGAGTCGATCTCGTTCTAATGTGTATATGTATTATATACATTATACCCTAAGTTGTCAAGGAGGAAATAAGAAACAGAACCGACTATATTGCAGCGTGTTAAGGTGACTCAGAAAGTCATCCTCATTCAAACCGGAAAAAATGGGTTGCTTTTCGTGGCAGCTTTGCAAAGCTAAATATGACTGAGTATATTAACGCTAAATGTTCATTTGTAAGGCCTTGACAACATAGTGATTCACCGCTACAATATATCGAACAGATATATTGTAGCGGAGGTTTTCACTTGTTAGAATTTATTGCTTTAGGTATGGTATTAGAAACGGAGTTAACCGGGTATGACATCAAAAAAACGATAGAAAACGGCATAGGCGTTTTCTATAAGGCGAGCTTTGGCAGTCTGTACCCAGCCTTGAAAAGATTAACAGAAAAAGGCTTTTTAACAACATCTGAAACAACTCAAGGTAGCCGCCAAAAAATATTTTATCGCACTACGGCAGAGGGTCAGCGTCAATTTTATGATTGGCTTTCTTCACCTATGGATCTATTCGAAGGCACAAATACCCATTTAGCAAAAGTCTATTTTTTTGACAAACTGCCATCAGAAATCAGAGAACGTCAACTCATTGAATATGAGATCAACAACAGGAATTATTTGAAAAGACTTGAAGACTTAGAAAAGCAATTCAGTAAAATGGAAAATAGGGATTGTTTCTATTATAAGCTCTCTACCCTTTATTATGGAATTTGTATCACGCAAAAGACGATTCAATGGTGTGAACATATCCGTATGCAGAAACCGTTGTCAGATTTAATCGAACGGTAGTCCAAAATCATGGAATTAACAAAAGGAGGATACTATGTTAAGCAAATCTCCAAGCGGTGCTTTAAGCCCCTATTACTACAAAGGTGGGTATTTTCACGGAATACACTATGGAAGCTATTTTGATAATGAGAGCGCATTACTTTCTGTAATGGCCGAAGAAGAAGCGTATATTTTGAAATCGCCTGAAAGGCGCAGAGTAATCATCGACCTATACGAAACAAATTTATCAAGCTTTTTGGTTGAAAAAATCTCGGAACATGTCAACAAGCTAAGCCCTAGAATTGTAAAACTGGCAATTAGCAGCGACAAGAAAAGCTTGCGCCAATTACAAAAGGCTATTGTAAAAACAGCCTCATTGAGTATAGGACAACTTTATTTCTGTACGGATATGGAAGAAGCGAAAACGTGGTTGGTTAGTGATTCACATTAATCTTGTGCTATTGGATGTACTGGAAAAGGCATCTTTTTAGTTGACATATAATTCCTCCAATCGCCACCGAAATGCCTCATCAGTGGATAGGCAAAAGACGGCATTGTTTAGGCAGTCTGGGGGTAAATTAATCTTGGTGAGTATATTGCTGGATTCTTGGATTTTCGGTAGAATCCGGCAGACTATTCAGAATTATTGGAATTTTCTTGATGGGTATTGTTCGTTGGGTTATAGGTTTTTTTATATAACATCAACCACCTATGTTAAAAAAACAACCGATTATAGAAAACGAGGTGCAAAGTCATCTCGTTTTTTTATATTATAGTCAAAAAGGAGGTGCTTGCTTGAAAATTTATATTATAGTCAAAAAGGAGGTGCTTGCTTGAAAATACGAATTGAGGTTGACGAAACGGTCAAAGAAACCGAGGTCATTATCAAAACAGAAAAAATTACGGACGAAGTAAATAGCCTTATGCGTCGCTTATCGGAACAGATGCCAAACGTTATCATGGGTTTTAAAGATGACAATGCCAAAATTCTTGAAGAAGCAAAATTGATAAGAATGTATACATCAAATGGCAAGGTTATTGCTGTTAGCGAACACGGAGAATATACTTTGCGGCTTCGTTTGTATGAATTGGAACAGCGGCTAAATCCCTCAATCTTTGTGCGAATTTCAAATTCAGAAATTATTAATCTGAAAAAAGTTAAGGGCTTTGATCTGAGCTTTGTGGGTACCATCTGCGTAAGTTTTCAAGATGGAGTGTCTACCTATGTGTCAAGGCGGTATGTTTCTACGATTAAAAAATTATTGGGAATATGAGGTGCTGAAAATGAAAAAACAAGCTTTTTTAAGAGGTTTATTAGGTTTTCCACTGGGTATTGCACTCGGATATGTTATTACAATCATTATTTCGCTAATTTGGGCAAATGGTTATTACTCGGCCTGTGTTCCGGTTCTTGTGGAGCAGATGGGAAGCGAGATAGCCGCCGTTATCTTGCAGGCTGTTTTATGTGGACTACTTGGGGCAGGCTTCGCAGCGGCATCAATTATCTGGGAAATCGAAAACTGGAGCATAGCAAAACAGACAGGTATCTATTTTTTGATTACCGCATGTTTAATGCTTCCTATCGCATATTTTACAAATTGGATGGAGCATAGTTTTATAGGGTTTCTCAGTTATTTTGGAATCTTCGTTGGTATTTTTGTTGCAACTTGGGTAACTCAGTATATTCTGTGGAAGAAGAAAATTAAAAAACTAAATGAAAAGTTGTAATATAAAAACGTTGCACAATATAACGCACTGTTGTCAAGTTAGATATTGTATACTGTAAGCAAGTTGAAATAGATTATGATGAATTATTTACTACAGCAAATCAATTTATTACGAGCTAACGAGTAATCTAATTTGTAACGTTTGTTAGCGTCATAATAAATAGGAAAGGAAAGAAGGATTTCATTTGGAGGATTGTTAGCTATTAGTCCTTCGTTAAAGGAGAATATCCTAAGTTTTTATCGAAATAGAAACGGAAAGTTCGTATATTTACGGTAGAATACGAAAGTATAATTTCTTCAGGATTAGTATAATTTCTTCAGGATTATTCGTATTTTCTTATTAGGTATTGTTTCGTTGGGTTATAAGGTGTTTTTATTTAATGCGAAGGAGTGAATGTTCATGAATAGGAGTACTCATGTGGGCGTATATGGAACAACTGAAAAAGATAAAATGATAATAAAGATAGCTCATGTACAAAAATCACGAACGATGGTATAATA
>CAZSXS010000035.1:0-36413 GCA_964611385.1 uncultured Defluviitaleaceae bacterium | reverse complement strand
TATACCATCGTTCGTGATTTTTGTACATGAGCTATCTTTATTATCATTTTATTTTTTTGTTCTTATACTTGTTCTATTTTTAAGCGGCTGCGGACTTTCGCCTGAAAGGACTGCAAAAGCAGGGGCGGATACCGCCTTGGCCAAGACGGATTCTTCCATACTTTTATTATCGTCTAAAGCATCAACCCCTAAATCTTCCAGTCTGCCAGTAGTGGAGGTGGTAGGTTCGACTCAATGCGTAGATTTCACGGTTCAAGACGGCCGGATTTATTATACAAACCGCTATGACAATGGGCGTCTTTACAGTATCAATATTGATGGCAGTGAAAATCACAAAATCAATGATGATCGGCTGGAACGATTTTATATTTCAAAAGACCAAATTTATTATGTGAATAACAGTGACGGTGGAAAGCTGTACACGATGAATACCGATGGCAGCGGCAGGCGCAAGTTATCCAACGATCAAATCATCTCTGTTTTCTGGAATGTAGCTGATTCTTATATCTATTACAGCAATTGGGACGACGACTCCGCACTTTATCGGATAAAAACCGATGGCAGTGGGAGAAAAAAGCTATCTGATGACAAGCCATTGTATGCAGCTGTGCTTGGAGAGCGGATTTTTTATTACTCTGGATCATCTAGCGGTGGTAAAGGGATATACAGCATAAAAACAGATGGAAGTGATAAGCTGAAATTGTCTGATGACAACCCTTTTCGTATTGTAGCAGCGGACGGCTGGATATACTATATACATAGTGGAGATGACTACAAGCTTTATACCATGAGGACGGATGGCAGCGATAGACGCAAGCTAAGCGACGATTATACGTTATACATGAATGTGCTTGATGGCAGAATCTATTATAAAAACGGAAATGATCAAACAATCTGCAGTATAAACGTGGATGGTAGTGACAAACAAGTACTGTCCGACGACCACGCAAGTTGGCTCGCTCTGTGGGACAAGCAAATTTATTACATGATCACTGGTGCAAATATTTATTCCATGAATGTAGATGGCAGCGACAAGCTGCTAATAGCCAATTTAGATCAAAATGCATACCAAGACTTAACATATGAAGTTCATACTAGTCTGCACGAAGAAATACCAGAATACCGTTTTGTGGCAACAGGAATGACGCAGCATAAGGACGAAGGGGGGATCGGTTATGTTATGGGTCTGGATGTGTTTGATGAAAAGGGTCTTTCTATTCTTTCAGCAGACTTCTCTGAACTCTATGAGGACGAAGTGACTGGCAACCCGGTTTACAATGAGATGATGGATACGATGGGGCTACAGGTTGTGGATGTAAACTTTGATGGCTACAAGGATGTCATTATCCTAGAAAGCTTCGCCGGGGCACATGGCAATACTTGGTATCTATGCTGGCTTTGGGACCCCAAGCGGTCGTCGTTTGTCGCCTCTGAAACATTTGCTGAAATTTGCAATCCGGCTCTGGACGCGGATAAAAAATGTATTTATTCCGCCGGCGGGTCAGGTGCTGCTTCTTGGGGCGGTTCTATCTATCAATACATCAATGGTGAGTTTGTCATGACAAACAACTTGGATACTGATTGGGACGGATTGACTGAAACAGAGCTTATAAATGGCGAAATGGTGATTGTTCGCAAAGTGAGCTATACTGCTGGTGATGAAGATGAAGCTGCTGAAATGGAGTACTATAAAAACAGCGAGTTCTGGCAGCTTGATCATCCGCGTTGGTATTGGGTTGGTGGTCAGAGAGGAATAGAATGAAGAAGAAAATAATAATTCTCTTTTCGTTTTTACTGACATTACAACGTATTATATTTGCATCAGAAGGGCTTACGCTGACCAAAGAGGTATTCTTGTCTCAATCAGGCGATCCGGAAACCACGAAACGCTCGTTTGCTGAAAGAGTATACGACACTGTGTCGTGTGAGCCCCTATTAGGGGATTCAGAAAAAAGAGAGATTGTGTACAAGTATTTGAGAGGCAAAAATATGTATAAGGAAAAACCCGATGGCATTATGTATCGTCAAGCAGTGCCTTTTATAGAATACTACTTAGATGATCAAAATAATAAAATGAGTTTTGTTATACATATATGGGATGACTACTTCGTTGATTCTGAAAGCAAAGCTACTGTTTTTACCAATGCTATCCTATGTACAACTCTTTATAAAGATGAACTAACAAAAATCGGAACACTTACTAGTACATATAGGGAGAATGGTACTGTCATATCCAAGCAGTTAAGCGACCTCAAAAATGGAGAACTAGCATACTTCGAATACCAATATGTTTCAGGCGTGCCATTCCCCTTTATAATAGAAGAAAAGATAAGTATAGATGACAAAGAGCTTATCAACTCTTTATCAGAAGTGTTTCATGAATATTGGCTATACAAAGAAAAAGCTATTTTTAATGAGATGGAAGAGTGGATAAGATACGATGGAAATATTTTTTTGCAAAGTAATGATGGTACCTTTGAGTGTTTATCTAACGAAAACGGTATGCTTGAAAAGATGAAAGAACCTCTGAATGGTTCTGACTTGGAGAGAAAAGAACGCCCTAATGATTATAGGCTTTCAAGTGAAGTAAGCATACTATATGATGAAAATAGAAAGCTTGAATCTTTAAATTATTGGCGCTCGTCAATGAATTATAGCACTTGGTATAATTGGGGTACAAAGCACTATGATGAACAACAGCGAATCCTATATGCGAGCTACTCTGTTACCCATGGATTTCATGACAGGTTTTATTTGTATCATGATACCGAGCCTCAACCTTGGATCTGCATAGAAATTTGTAGTATGCCTTATTCTGCTTCTGACACGGAAAGCACAGCGTATGGACACGAGGTTTCATTTGTTTTGCTTCAATAGTGTGGCAACAGGAGAAAGTACAAGTTTGAATAAATAGTTATGAAAGGGGGGAGGAAGGGAAAAACTTTTTCAAATGGCGAAAAAGTTTTTCCCTTCCTCCCCTCACGGTTTTAGAAAGACCCAAAAGAAAAGGGGATTAAAATGACACATATAGCAATCTGCGATGACGAAGGGTCCCAAATCATATATCTCTCCGCACTTGTCCGCAAGTGGTCTGATGCGCGTGGTGTTGCTGTGCGCATATCAGATTACGACAGTGCGGAGCGTTTTTTGTTTTCCTACGAGGAAGATAAAAGCGCCTCTATCTTGTTGCTTGACATACAGATGAAAAGCATGGACGGCGTTGCCCTTGCACGGAAGATCCGGCAGGATAACGACAGCGTGCAAATCATTTTCATTACGGGCTATTCGGATTATATGGCTGAGGGGTACGACGTGTCGGCTTTACATTATTTGATGAAGCCGCTTAAGGAGGAAAAGCTTTTTGAGGTGCTCGACAGGGCAGTCAAAATTAATTCAAAAAAGGGCAAAACCATCTATTTATCTATAGACGGCGAAAACATACGCGTACCAACAGACGAGGTGCAATACATCGAAGCCTTTGACCACTTGCTTGAAATAACGAGCACAAAAGCAAAGCACAGGGTCAAAATGCCTCTGTATGAGCTGGAAAAGCAGCTTACGGATGATTTTATCCGCTGTCACCGAGGTTGTATTGTAAATCTTGAGCGGGTCAAGAAAATAACACGAACAGAGCTTACGTTGGATTCCGGCAAAGTGCTTCCGCTGTCAAGGCGGCTGTATACGGAGGTAAACCGAGCCATGTTGAAGTATATTTCTGGAGGTGCAAAATGACTTATCTTTATAGTGCAGCGGCTCTGGTCGTTATCATCTCCTTGCTGCTGTATGCCAATATAAAATACATGAATATCCTTGTGGAACGCCGCATTGCCGCCTATCAAAATGACCTGGTGGCCCGGCACTGTGACGAGGTGGAAAACATTTACAAAACCATGCGCGGTTGGCGGCATGATTATCATAATCACATTCAAGCGATGAAGGTCTGCCTTGCTCTGGATCAAAAGGAAGAATTAAAAGACTACCTCGGCAAGCTGGACGAGGATCTGGTAAGCATAGACACTATTTTGAAAACCGGGAATGTAATGGTGGACGCGATACTCAACAGCAAAATCTCCCTGGCAAGGGCAAAGAACATCAGCGTCAACGTTAAAGCAACAGTGCCGAAAGACTTGCGGGTGCAGGAGCTTGACTTGTGTGTGATCCTGGGCAATTTGCTCGACAATGCAATCGAGGCGTGCACAGTCCAGCAACAGGAAGCGCCCTGGATACGCATCTACATCGGCTTGTATAAGGAACTCTTCTATATTTCGGTATCCAATTCCGTAACCGGTGAGGTCAAACGAAGCGGTCTGCGTTTTCTCTCCACAAAGAACCAAGCAAACCACGGCTTTGGGCTTGTGCGCATTGATAAAATCTCTGAAAAATACGGTGGCTTTGTGGACAGACAAAACGAACCCGGTGTGTTTGCCACAGAACTTATGCTGCCACTATAAAAAAGGAACCACTCACGTTGGAATTTCGACCGTTGGCGTGCATTTTCGTTTTTTCTGGGTTTCATAAGGTATAATGGGACTTAAAGGAGGCCTGGAAAAATGAAAGAGAAAAAGGGAAAAGAAAAGCCGCTCTATTCCGTCTTGGAAAATGTAAAATTCTCAGTTGCAAACATTTGGAAATGGGATAAGTTGCTTGTGTTTCTATGCGTATTAAAAGCGCCAATTGATGTCGTGCTGAAATTGTATGGTATCTTTATCATGCGACTTGTATTGTCATTGATAGAAGAATCTGCTGCTGTTTATGTATTTTTATTCAGACTTTTAATTTTCTTAGCGATTCTTTTTGTCTTAACGATTGTAAGCAACGTCATATCCATCAAAATCAGATGGCGACAATTTAACATCCGCTTTAAGTACATCCATATGTTAATCCACAAGCAGCTTGACACCGATTATGAAAATATCGAAAACCCTGACAGCTTGGACAAATTAAACAAAGCGCTTTCAACCGTTAATAGCAACAATGCTGCAACCCAAGAGATCATCAATATACTTGTCTATGTCGGAACCAGTATCATAAGCATCGTTACCTTATCTGCGATTATTTCTTCATTAAACCTATTTTTATTGCTTTTTATCACTGCTGTGTTACTTGGTCAACACTTTCTCAACAAAGCTTGTAACAATTGGCATCACAAAAGCGCCAGCAACTGGCAAACATACGAACGCAAACTAAACTATATCGGGCAAGTGTCTTGCCATTTCGACAGAGCAAAAGACATCAGGCTGTATAAGCTGAAACCATGGATTCAAGATGTTTTCAAAGATGTTCTTTCAGACAGAGAAAAATGGTATAAGAAAGCTGAGCGAAAGTCATATGTCTATTATGACATTGGGCAGGCCTTGCAAATGACACTGAACAACGGTGTGAGCTTTGTTTATCTGATTATTTCTATTTTGAATCATTCCATATCCATTGCCGATGCCGTGTTTTATATTTCTGCTATGGGTACCTTTGCTGGTGTGATCATGGACGTTTTTAACAGTATCAGTCAACTAAATAACGCAAGCTTATCCATTTGCCACCTACGCGAATATCTGAATATTCCTGATCACTTCAACAGGGGCAGGGGCGCAAACCTACCAAAAGAGACTGTCGATATTGAGTTCAATCATGTTTGCTTTACTTATCCCAAGTCTGACAAGAGTATTCTTAGCCAGCTATCGTTTCGCATTAAAAAAGGTGAAAAAATCGCCATTGTCGGGCGAAACGGAGCTGGAAAAACGACGCTCGTCAAGCTGTTGAGCGGTTTATATCGTCCCACAAGCGGTGAAATAAAAATCGACGACGTGGATATTTCCAAATATAACAGAGATGAATATTTTTCACTGATATCAGCGGTCTTTCAAGATATTTACTTGTACCCAGTATCCATCGCACAAAATATTGCTCTCTGTGAAGAAGGCAAATTTGATAGCGACTTATTGACGCAGGTCACTGAACTAGCCGGATTAAAAGAAAAGATCAATCTGTTGCCGCAAGGTTATAACACGATTTTGCTCAAAGGGGTAGTGAGTGAGGCTATTGAACTATCCGGCGGTGAAAAGCAAAAGTTGGGCCTGGCCAGAGCCATATACAAGAATGCTTTGCTTCTAATCCTTGATGAGCCCACCGCTGCTCTTGACCCCATTGCAGAGAATGAAATGTATTTGAAATACAGTGAATTGTCCAAAGGGAAGACGTCCATTTTCATTTCTCACCGTCTTTCGAGTACTCGGTTTTGCGACCGCATTTTATTTTTGGAGGACGGGAAAATCGCCGAGATGGGTTCCCATGACGAATTGATGGCTCAAAACGGCAAGTATGCAGAAATGTTTAATGTGCAGAGCTATTACTATAGGAAGGAGAATTGTGTCAATGAAGAAGCTTAAATCAGATTTAACGATTCTGTTTCGTGGATATAAGATTATATTTGGAATTGAGCCAAGTCTTGTTCCGTTAATTAGTGTAAGTGCTATTCTTGAAGCTCTGTTTCCCTTCATTTTGATTTATACCAGTTCGGAAATGCTCAATGCCTTATCAAGAGGGGATGAGGCCAAAAGCATATTTGTTATTCTAGCCATCTCCCTTGCATTGAACATCCTTACTCAGCAGGCAAAACAAATCATCACTCGCAAGATCAATGTTAAGAATCAATTATTTGAGCGAAAGTTCAACATGTACTTAAATGAAAAAATTCTTGATATGGATTACGGGAGTATTGAAAACCCCGAAATACACTTAAAAAGGCGGCGTATAGATGATATACGAAATGCTTCAGGTGGTGGAATCTGGAAGCTGGTTTACCAGAGCGGTGATGTGATTCGGAATCTAGCCATCGTATTCACTTCGATTGCGCTTACATACAAGGCTTTTACGATTCATGGAACAATAGGACAAGATCGCTTGATTACGCTTATTGTCTCGCCTGTAAGTTCAATTCTATTGCTTCTGTTTATTGTTGCAAACACCTTTATTACTATGTTTTCTAATTCCGTAAATGCAAAGAAGAACTTCAAACTCAATGATAGTACAATCCCGTTTAACAGAAAATTCTTTTATGTTATGGACAATTATATTAACGGTTACAATGCCGGCAAAGATATCAGGTTATATAATCAAAAGAAGATGATCCTTGAGAATTTTGAGCGTCTACACAGCAGTATTCTTCCTATATTTTCAAAGCTGGAAAAAAACAATATTAACTGTTCCAACCTCAACAGTACGACCTCTTCAATCATCAGCTTGCTCGTCTATATCTTCATTGGATTAAAAGCGCTGTACAAATTGATTGACCTAGGTGACTTGTATAAATACATTAACGGCATAGTCAAATTTAGCGAAGGACTGAACGGCTTTTTAAATTCATTCAATGAGCTGCGGATCAACAACGAATACTTAGCTGTACTGTATGAGTTTCTCGACTTGCCCAATGCCATGTATCAAGGAAGCCTTCCGGTGGAAAAGCGCGACGACAACGAATACGAAATTGAGTTCAAGAACGTATCCTTCAAATACCCAGGCGCAGAAACCTTTGCCCTCCGCAATTTTAATCTAAAGCTCAATATTGGCAAACGACTGGCGGTAGTCGGTATGAACGGTAGCGGCAAAAGTACCATGATCAAGTTGTTGTGCCGCTTATATGACCCAACAGAGGGCGAGATAACACTGAATGCTGTGGATATTAAAAAGTATCGCTATAACGAGTATATGAACATCTTTTCTGTGGTCTTTCAGGATTTTAAGCTGTTTTCGTTCTCCCTTGGGCAGAACGTGGCGGCAAGCACTGCCATGGATGAGCGTCAAGCAGAGTACTGTTTAAACAAAGCCGGTTTGTCCGAGTTTCTTTCAGCAAGGCCAAGAGGTCTTGACACTCCACTCTACAAGGATTTTGAGGAGGACGGGATTGAAATATCCGGCGGCGAGGCGCAGAAAATCGCACTGGCAAGAGCATTATATAAAAACGCGCCCTTTATCGTCCTTGACGAACCCACAGCTGCCCTTGATCCTATTGCAGAGTTTGAAATTTACTCAAAATTTAATGAAATTGTGGGAGATAAAACCGCGATCTATATTTCTCACCGTCTGTCCTCTTGTCGTTTCTGTGATGATATCGCTGTATTTAATGAAGGTGAGCTGGTCCAACGCGGCAGTCACAATACACTCATCGCAGATGAAAAAGGAAAATACTACGAGCTGTGGAATGCACAGGCACAGTATTATATACCCAGTCTCTTACACATTGACCAAGCCCCCATCGCTCAACCCGGATAAATTCTATTGTTTTGGGCGACGGCTATGCATAGCTGAACGTGACTGAGTATAGCGAAAAAGCGGTGTAATGGATCAGAGTGCTGAAAACTTGACCCGCCTGGGAACGCTAGCCCCGGCAGCCGCATAAAACCATAAGCAAAAAGGCTAGTGGGCATTGTTTGGATGCCTAATAGCCTTTTTGCTTATCCTCACAAAAAACCTGTTGACAACTTGATTCATGTGTAATATAATTATTACACATGAACAATGTGCTGTTCTATTGCTTGCTTTGATTTCTGTATTGGACTGCTACTGCTACAAGTAGAGTACGAAGGCAAGCTCAGTACCTTTGCTTTGTGTAAAAAAATAAAATAGGAGTGGTTTACATGACGGATGTTTTTACTTTTATATGGGTTGTTGTGCCCATAATGGTAGGACTGCTTATTATTGCGCTTGTAGTGGTTTTAGGTCAGGCTTACAAGGCCCGAGTATCTGGTGTTAGCAAGCGTTTTTATGAAGAATTAAAGCAGGAAAACGCTAACATCATAACAGAACTTGCCGATATAAAAGAAACCCTAAACTCAATTAATAAGATGTTAAAGGAGATAGAGTAGTGTGGAGAATGAAAGCTTGATTTTATCAAGCTACACAGACTATACAAAGCTATTTATTGCTCTATCTCACCCTATGAGAATCATGGTCATAAGCATCCTATCGGAAAAGCGTAGATATGTCAGCGAACTGGCAAAGTTAATGAACATGAGTAGGCCACTTTTATATATGCACCTCAAAAAGCTTGAAGAGGCCTCCATTGTCACCGGGAGTTATGAAGTTTCCGAATCTGGAAAATCGATGAAGTATTATGAAATAAAAACCTTTGATATTCACTTAACGCTTGAATTGTTAGCAAAGCTATCAAAATCTATCCCTATTGATAGTTGCAACGCAGCTGATTCAAAACCATAGGCAAAAAGGCTATTGGGCATTGTTTGCCTAATAGCCTTTTTTATTGGATCATTACTATAACATATAAATTACAGACAGCAGGCTCGCCTCTTTCTGCGGCTTTACAAAAGTCAAAAGTAGAGATAAGATAAAGGAAATTGTCAAACAGGGGGCTAAAGTTATGATCAATGTTTCACATGTATCTAGGACGTTTAAAATTTCTAAACGCGAAAAAGGCCTGGCCGGAGCTTTGAAAAATGTATTTGCACCGAAGTATGAAATAAAGAAAGCAGTAGATGACATTTCCTTTTCAATTCAAGACGGGCAGTCTGTCGGCTTTATTGGTCCGAACGGTGCGGGTAAATCTACTACAGTTAAAATGCTCTCTGGTATCCTTTACCCCAATGGGGGAGAGATTGATATTAATGGTTTTGTTCCTTACAAGGACAGAAAAAAATATGTCAGAAACATAGGCGTTGTTTTTGGACAAAAGAGTCAGCTTTGGCGTGACCTGCCAATCGTAGATACCTTTGACCTGTTGAAGCATATCTATAAAATTCCCGAAGCGGATTTTAAGCGAAATATGGATATGTTCAACGATATTTTGGAGCTACATAAGTTTGAAAAGCAATCTGTACGTCAGCTGAGCTTGGGGCAACGAATGCGAGCGGATATCGTTGCGGCTTTTTTGCATAACCCTAGTGTTGTCTTTTTAGATGAGCCAACCATTGGTCTAGATGTTGTTGCTAAAGAAAAAATTCGAGAGTTTATTGCTATGGTTAATAAAGAACGAGGTACGACCTTACTTTTTACAACCCATGATATGCAAGATATTGAAAAAACCTGCAAAAGGATCATTATTATTGATGAAGGCAAACTTATTTATGATGGCAGTATTGATGACATTCGAAAGAAATACGGTAAGGAACGTACTTTGATCGTAGATTTTGCTGAGAAATATGATCATTTCGCACTTGAAAATGTTAGGGTAATCAACGATGAGGAAAACCCAAACAAAAAATCCTTTGTATTTGCCTCTTCTCGCAATGTTTCTGAATTAATTTCGGAATTATCCGCGAAACGATCAATCAATGACCTCGCCATTAAAGAGCCTGAAATCGAAGCGATCATCAGGGAGATTTATGAGGGTGGAGGTCAGGTTATATGAAGGCCTATTTTGTAATCATGAAAAAAAGCTTTATGAGTAGCATGGCCTTTCGTGCAGACTTTTTCTTAGGCTTACTCAACACGATGATCGCAATCTTTGTCAACATCGCAATTTGGAAAGCTTTGTATGCTACTCGAACCGAAGTGAACGATATTTCTTTTCAAATGGTGGTTACTAGTCTTATTCTTGGCTTATCCATTTCCAACGCAGTAAGTGTGAACGATTTTATGTTAGCCAGCAGAGTACGTAGCGGCGATATCGCTGTGAATTTATTGAAGCCCCTGGATATAAACCTAACGATGATGGCAGAAACCGTCGGGAATAATTTGTTTCGCATCATTGCTCGATTCATTCCGTCACTGCTTGTTTCATTGCTATTTTTTCAAATATTGCCTCCCGCCTCGTTGCTTAATGTTTTGCTAATGATCATCTCTGTTGTTTTGGGATTCTTGATTTTGTACTATATCGGTTACATCATCTCGGTTTTGTCGTTCTGGTTTGTGAATATATGGAGCTTTTCAACGATCAAAAATGTCTTTATTGGCGTGTTGTCCGGTACGATGCTCCCTTTATGGTTTATGCCCCCATGGCTAAATGCATTCATTCGTTACACGCCCTTTGATGTCATCTACTTTGCGCCCATCAAGATTTATCTTGGGCAGATTCACGCAGCTACGGTGTTACCGATTTATGTAAAACAGTGTATTTGGATACTGCTTCTTTTTACCCTAGGTCAATGGCTGTGGGCTAAAGGCATTAAAAAGCTTGTCGTTGTAGGAGGATAAGATGGATAGCTTAAAATTGTATTTATTATATGTAAAATATATTTCTAAATCGTGGTTTCAATATCGGGTGGATGCCATTTTACGGTCTTTAGCTGTTTTTTTGAGAGAAGCGACAGGCATTATTGTCATTTATCTGACCCTGCAAACCTTTACAGACATTAATGGTTGGAACTTTTACGAGCTTCTATTTTTATTTTCTTTCCTATTTCTAACCTATGGAATATTTATTTTGTTTTTTACAGGTCTGAGAGATTTTAGCGATTTGGTTTATACAGGGGAATTTGATCGATTTTTATTACGTCCGAGGGGACTGCTGATGCAGGTGATGGCTTCAAACGCGGATATGTTTGCCGCAATAGGGCATGGTGGATTGGGCTTGGTTTTGTTTTTCTTCTGCGCAAATAAAATAGGGGTTGTTTGGACGGCTGGCACGGTTTTTTATTACAGTATCACAGTTATTAGTGCCGTCATCATTCAAGCCTCCTTATTTCTATTAATGTCTTGCTCAAGCTTTTGGATTGTTAAGATAGACGAACTTGTTAGTATGCTCTACTATAACACCAGAAAATTTGCAGGATACCCCATCAGTATCTATCCAAAATTCATTCAAACCATTTTGATGTTTGTCGTTCCATTTGCCTTTGTCAATTACTTTCCAGCGCAGTTCTTCTTGAATAAACCGGATATGTCACAGTTCTGGGCAGGGTATATTTATTTGACACCCTTTATTGCAATGATACTGTTTTTGCTTGTATTTCTTGTTTGGAGATTTAGCTTGAAGCGATACTCAAGCGTAGGGAATTGACTCGGAATTATTTCCACCTACAGTAATCTAAACATTCACAGAGACATGGAAGTGCTTTATATTTAAAAACCGATTATACGTGGGGGTATCTATGTTTAAACAATTAATAATCGTTTGCTGCGTGATTTCATCACTATTGTCTATTTATATAACGATAGTGTCTATTATTCAAAAAAAGAATGACAAGCCTATTTATTTTACTTTGTTTTCTACGGGGGTTACATTGGGCACGATTGCATACATCAGTTTGTTAACAGCAGATCATTTGCAAGAAGCTCTATATCCTCTTAAAATGCAATACATCTGTTCGCCCTTTCTGAATGCCTGTTTATTTTTATTCATCAGAAGCTTTTGTAATAAGGAAATTAAATCAAAATGGCTTATCTCTCTAATATTTTTATTACCTGTAATCATTGTTATCGATATTTTTCTATCACTAGGTTTATTCTTTCAAGGTGCAACGATTATTTCCAATCCACCTATATCTATATTTGGTATGAAACCGGGAAAGTATTTTATTTTTTATATTCTTCACAGTCTCATTTTTAGCATATTAAGCATTTATACCTTAATTAGAAACTTAAAAAAAGGAAGTAAGTTATTCTATAAACAATCTATAACCATTATTATTGCTGTGTTAGTACCAATGGCTATTGGTAGTATACCTGATCAGATTGGAACCATTGCATCTATATTTGCTTTGCCTATCACATTAATTCTTTTAATGTACGCCATTAAGCTTGGAATTTTTGATGTGCTACCTTTGGCATTAGAAAATATTGGTGAATCTATGAGGGATGCATTAATTATACTGGGTGAACAAAACAAGTTTATACAATGTAATACTGTTGCTAAAGAAATGTTTAACAGTTTAAAAAATATGCAATTAGGCTCGGTTTTGGAGCATTTACAGGGAATTAGCATAACAGATATCCTAGGCGATGGTCATGAAGGAAAGTTTAGCATGATAATTCATAATGATAAAAAGCACTTTCGATCTTCAATTACAAACTTTCACCAAGAAGGCAAGCTTATAGGACGAAGCATATTGATTTTTGATGTTACAGAAACTGTACTTCTAATGGAATCTTTAGAAAAAATAGCACACACAGATGTCTTAACCGGTATTTTTAACAGAAGATATTTCTTTGAACTTGTTGAACAAAAATCATCAGGTCTACAAAATAATAAAATACCAAGCTGCGTTATTATGATGGATATAGACTTTTTTAAAAGCATTAATGATAAGGGGGGTCACTTATATGGCGATTTTGTGCTTAAAAAATTCGCAGACACCTGTACCGGCGTTTTACGCAAAGACGACATCTTTGGAAGATATGGGGGAGAAGAATTTTGTATTTTATTACCAGATACAAAAATGAATGATGCAGTATCTATAGCAGAAAGAATACGCAAAACCATTGAAAATACTGATTTTACTCTTGATCATATTCATATGAGCGTCACAGTAAGCGTTGGTATTGCAGCATGTAGTTACGTTTCATCAAACTTTATTGAAGAAGCTCTTTCTAAAGCTGACTCTGCGCTTTATGAGGCTAAGTCAACGGGCAGGAACAAGGTTTGCGTCAGTGGAGATTAAGCTTGAAGCGATACTCAAGTGTAGGGACATTTCACAAAGATAATCTTTGAAAGAGGTTATTTATATAACACAAAGGAGAGCATATATGAAATATTACAAAAAAATCATTGGAAAACGCTTATATCTATCACCCGTTAACACTGACGAAGTTGATCATTACTTAAAATGGATGAACGACGAGACCGTCGCTGGTGATTTTGGTCAGTATCATCGCTTAGTTTCATCTAAAAGTGATATGAAATGGCTTTATGAACCTGGCAGCGATATGCATCGCTACGCCATGCTGCTTCACGACAGTGACATACTGATTGGTAGTATCAGCCTACATAATATCGACCATTTAAATCGTAATGCTTTTATCGGAATCTTTATTGGTGAGGAAGAGCATAGGAGCAAGGGATATGGCTCAGAGGCCATTCGGTTAATCCTGAATTATGGATTCAAAACAATGAATCTTCACAATATCATGCTCACCGTCCATGCGGATAATATTGCAGGCATTACTTGCTACAAGAAGGTGGGTTTTCAAGAAGCTGGGCGACTGCGTGATTGGGTATTCAAAGATGGAAAGTACATCGACAAGATTTACATGGGTATACTGGAATACGAATTCAAAGGATAGCTGCCACAACAAAAACAATAAAATTTATCCGGTTTGCATGTTGGGGACTTGTGCTGTTTACGAGACTGAGCATCGACTTGGAAGTGTTAGTATGGAAAAAGCAAAGAGCGCTTTTTCCATTTCTGATTTGAGTGCGCCAAAGGCGCAAATAGAGGTTAATTTACTTCCAACACATAATTTTCCTTGTATATGGAAAATACTAAACAGAAGGAGTATTCTTGCAAGGGAGACTATCTTAAAGTATACTCGCGCTGCTGATAGACGTAGAGCCGAAAGGAGGCAACGATGTTAGGTATGGAAAAAGCAAAGAGCGCTTTTTCCATTTCTGATTTGAGTGCGCCAAAGGCGCAAATGGAGGTTACTATGAAACTGAATATAGATTCATTCAGAAGGAAGGCTTTGATTTTTCTGATCAGTCTGTTGGTACTACTTTTTCTGGAGATACCTGGATTGCTTATGAGAACAACCTTTGGAAGCGAACTGAGCAGCCGAGTAAGCAGCTCTGCGAATCAGACATTCGGTGTGCAAGTTTTAATTAAAGAACGAGAGGGCACAATGAAACAGGAGGGCTTTGAAATGAAGGTCGTCCTGCCCCTAGTCATCATAGAGGGGGAAACAGAGCTACCTAACCTAATTAATAGACAGGTTGAGGAAATCTTTTATTCGTACCTACAAGGCTCCAGTCAGTATAAAGCAAAGACCCTGGACATTGAATATGATAGCATTCAAGATAGAAATTACTTTAGTATCTTGATTAAGGCAAGCTATGTGAATGGTTTTACCTATAATAAAATAGCCTCTGTAAATTTTGATACAGTATCTAAAAAACTGATTGCCCTAAACGATATTTTAGGTGTCAATGGTGCCTTGCTAGCCAGCGATTTCATTGAGAAGCAACGCTTGAAGAATCCTAGCGGCTACCCAGATCAGCCGATCAGCGTTAGCCAAAGTCAAAGCTTCTATATTAAGGAGAATGCCATCCATCTTCTCTTTGACGAAAACAATGCTCCAAAGCTGGACGTGGTGATTCCCTTGAACCAGGTGAGTAACTACAGCATCCATAAAGAGGACTATTACACCAAAGAATCTTACGGCTTGAAAATGTTGCCCTTAAGAAATATTTGCGAAATTTTCAATTTTAATGTAAAATGGGGGGAAAATTCCATTGAGATTTCCCGAGGCAGTTTTTCCACTTCCTTAAGACCGGATGAAAACAAATATACCAAAGGGAAATTATCGACTGGAAGGGCCCCGACAAGCTTGGAGGCAGCTCCGGAGTTGTTTGAGGGCAGAACCTATGTTCCTATTTCTTTTTTTTCTGAAATCTTAGGGCTGATTTACAGCTCCGACGAATCCGGTACCATTACCTTTTCAGAAATCAGAGAACAAGAATTGTAACAATCGGCGTATTTACGCAGTAAAAAACACAAAAGAGGGTTGAAAAAATGACTTTATGTGAACAATGGCTTCAAAAAGCCTATGACAGGCAAGGCCTCCCTTTAAAAAAGTTTTGGGATGATTTTGCTCCACAAGAGGAAAAAATTTACAAGAAAATTCTGGTCGAAAAACCAAAGGAAATTAAGGGAACCATTAAAGAATTAAGCGACCGCTACGGCTTGGCGCCAGATTTTATCCTGGGCTTCATTGATGGCATCAACGAGGCTACTACAGCGCCCTATACCGTAGAACAGATCAAAGACCTGGAGGAAGACAGCGAGATTTATCTTGGTCTTGACTATGAAAAGCTTTTCAAGAAAATGGTTGAGTTCAAGGCTGAGCACCTGTACACCTTGCCAGAGTGGGACGGCATCTATAACGAAGAACAACGTAAAAACTTTTACGTCGAACAAAAACGCTCTGCTACAGTTGTAAAAAAAGAAAAAATTGGCAGAAACGAGCCCTGTACCTGTGGCAGCGGCAAGAAATACAAAAAGTGTTGTGGAGCCATTTGATTACAGTTGTAAAGAAGCTGAATAAGGATACACCGGATTTGCAAGCCCTTACCGAGGCCGCATACATACTCAAAAATGGAGGCCTGGTGGCCTTTCCGACGGAAACGGTTTATGGCTTGGGCGCAAACGCCTTAGATGAGAAGGCGGTTTCCGGCATCTTTACAGCCAAGGGGCGGCCTGGGGACAATCCACTGATCGTTCATATTCTTGAATTTTCGGATTTGAAGTCCCTGGTGAAGTCTATCCCCCCCATGGCTGAGACCTTGGCGCAAGCTTTTTGGCCCGGCCCCTTAACCATGATTTTTAATAAGGAAGAAATCATTCCCTATCGAACCTCCGGCAACCTGGAAACCGTGGCCATTCGAATGCCAGCTCATCCTATAGCGCGGCTTTTGATTCAATATACGGGTCTTCCCATTGCAGCCCCCAGCGCCAATCGTTCCACCAAGCCCAGTCCTACCCGGGCGTCTCATGTGCTGGAGGATTTTAATGGAAGGATTGACATGCTGCTGGATGGTGGAAGCTGTGATTTTGGTCTGGAATCCACGGTGCTGGATTTGACAACGGAGATTCCGACGATTCTTCGCCCTGGTTCAGTAACCTTTGAAATGCTCAGCGCTCTTACGCCTGTTCGTATGGGCGCTGAGGGTGGCCCACACAAATCTCCCGGCCAAAAGTACAAGCACTATGCCCCAACTGCCCAAACCACCTTGATCGTAGGGTCGGTTTCGGACATTGTTTCGACTTTAGGAAGGCTGGTGACTTCCCAGAACGTTGCGGAGTATCCGAATTCCACTTGCAATCCTATGCAGACAGAGGAAAAAATTGGTATCCTGGCAACGGATGAGACTATCAATATATACAAGGATCGATTCGGTCAAGCGTCTTCGGATGTTGTTACATCGAAGTGTTTTACTCCGTCTACGCACGCTGTTGCATTGAAGTGTTTTGATCGGTCTGAGGACTTTGATTCGTCTATAAGTTTCGAATCGTCTACGCACTTCCCTTCTAAGCTTTTTATTCTCTCCATGGGTGGCCGCTCGAAACCAGAAGAAATAGCCGAGAGGCTTTTTGATTGCCTACGGAAGATGGACGAAGAAGGGATTACCCGCCTTTATGTGGAAGGAATTGACGAGAAGGGCCTTGGCACAGCCATCATGAATCGGCTGAAAAGAGCCGCCGGTATGAATATTTTGGAAGCAAAGTCTTGCTTATAATTTGAAAAAGAAGTATGTAGTGGGAAGTAATGGGTGGAATATGAAAATTCTTTTTGTTTGTACCGGGAATACATGCAGAAGTCCTATGGCTGAGGCCTTAGCCAGAAAGCGCTTTGAGAATGTGGCTAAACCTGGAAATTCGGGCATAACCCAGGAATTTTCTTCCTGTGGACTGGGGGCCTTTCCGGGTATGCCAGCCTCCAGGCAGGCCATCCAGGTTATGAAGGCGTATGGGCTGGATCTCAGCAACCATAAAAGCCGCAGCTTTGACTGCCTGGAGGCGGACTTCGATATCATTTTGACCATGACCGAGGCACAAAAGGCAGTTTTGCTTGGTGCCGGACAGAAAAACGTGTATACCCTTAAAGAGTTCGCAAGCAAGCAAAGGGGAGACATTATCGACCCCTTTGGCGGCGATGTTGAAACTTACCGCCTTTGTGCGAAGGAGCTTGATTCACTGATTCAGAAAATGCATTTTGAGGAAACCGATTTTTAACTGTGGCAGACGCCGCAAACCGAGGAGGAAAAATATGGGAAAGCTTAATATTATTCAGCACCCTTTAATTGAAAATAAAGTATCCATGCTTAGAAGTAAGGAAACCGGGTACAAGGAGTTCCGTGAAATTGTGGAGGAAGTGGCTACTTTGATCTGCTATGAGGCCACTCGGGATTTACCCCTGACGGAGGTAGAAATTGAAACCCCCATTTGCAAGACCCGGGGCAAGGTCATAGACCGTAAGGTTGGAATCGTACCCATTTTGAGAGCCGGGATCGGTATGGTCAATGGTATGCTGAATCTGATGCCCACAGCCAAGGTAGGCCATATTGGCATTTACAGAGATCCGGAAACCCTCCAGCCCATTGAATATTACTGCAAGCTTCCGGCTGAATGCCTGGAAATGGAGATTTTTGTGATTGATCCGATGCTGGCTACAGGAGGCACAGCTTCTGCCGCCATTCAATTTATTAAAGACAAGGGCGTTCGCAATATTAAGCTCCTATGCTTAATTTCTTCACCGGAAGGCGTTGCCCGTGTTTTCCAAAATCACCCGGAGGTTGACATCTATACGGCAGCCCATGACAAGTACCTGAACGAACACGGCTACATAGTGCCCGGTCTGGGCGATGCCGGCGACAGACTCTTCGGTACCAAATAGAGGTGAAAAGTTTTGTTTGAACACAACTGGTTGTTATATATAGCCGCTTTTGCTACCGCTTTTGGCGTCTCCTTAGTGAGTACGCCTTTTGCAAAAAGAATGTCCATTCGATTTAACGCAATCGACTATCCCAAAAAACGGGGCATGCATAACAGGCCCATTCCCCGTATGGGTGGACTGGCTATTTTCTTGGGCTTTTTTGTCAGTGTTTTAATGCTTGTTTTTTTCCTTCCTTCTATGAGGACCGTTGAGTTCTTGGGTTTTGTTGTAGGAGCCTTTATCATTTTTGGCATTGGTGTCTATGACGACATTCATCACATCCGGGCGCGGGTGAAGCTTTTCTTTCAGATTATCGCCGCTTTGGTGGTTATCTTTACCGGTACGCGTATTACCGTAAATTTTGGATTCCTTAACGGGTTTTTTGAGCAGTTCAATGCTCCTATTACTTTTCTTTGGATTATCGGGGTTACCAATGCCGTGAATCTCATTGACGGCATTGACGGTTTAGCGGCGGGGGTTTGCAGTATCTCCGCCTTTTGTTTAATGATCCTTTGTATCATTTCCGGCACTCCTCTTGCTGTGGCGCTGGCCGCTACCATTGCCGGAAGTTGCTTCGGTTTTTTGCCCAGAAATTTCAGCCCCGCCGAAGTATTTATGGGGGATTCCGGCGCTCTGTTCTTGGGTTATGCGCTGGCAGTATTCTCTATCATCGGCGTATTTAAAAGCTATGCCATCCTATCTGTTCTTATTGCGCTACTGGCTCTGGCTTTACCGATATTCGATACCACCTTTGCCATTGCACGACGAATCTTTAACCGAAAGCCCATTACCATGGCTGACCGGGGGCATCTACATCACCGCCTTATAGACATGGGTTACAGCCCTCGCAAGGCCGTGATCATTCTTTATATTCTGAGCAGCGTTGCCGGGCTGATTTCGATCTTGATCGCCCTGAAGGACGTTCGGGCTATCTTAGTGGGTATTTTCTGTCTGGTAGTTGTATTATTGATGATGTTTGTTTACAAAAAGAGGACAAGCCCTCTGCCGGAGGCAGAGGCACAAAAGGATCACCAAGCGGAAGCTACGGCGGGTTTCAAGACCGAAATCCTACCAAAGAAAAAAGAAAAGATTGGATGAAGGATTAAGACCGTGGGGGAAAGAGAAGAAAACTTTTTTCGCCGTTTGAAAAAAGTTTCCCTCCTCCTTCCCCCACGGTCTTTTGGGTTTATTCACCCCAACAAATACGAAAACAGCCATAGCTTCCCTATCGCCAAAAACTCTCTCAAATAAACAACAGGCCATATGTACCATAGGGTTTGAGAGTGTAGATGTGTGCTGTTGTAGCCTTGGAGTTTTGTGTAGGCGTTTGCCCGGAAGATGTGGAAGTCACTGGTAACAAAAGCAATTTTATACTTTGGCCCCAAACGCTTGTCCAGTATCTCCTTCGAATAGCGGAAATTTTCCTCCGTGGAGGTTGCTTTTTCCTCCTTTATGATCTGCTGCTCTGGGACACCACGGCTGACCAAATAGCGTTGCATAGCCAAAGCCTCTGTTATGTCTTCCTGCGGCCCTTGCCCTCCACTTACTATGATTAAAGCGCTGGGGTTCTTTTTATGATAGGCAATGGCTTGACTTAGGCGCATGGCCAGGGTTAGAGAAACAGTCTCCCCTCGTATGCCCGCTCCCAAAATGATCAACGCATCCTCATCGTATTTTACTGTATCCGTTTGACCAACGATAAATAAAATCATCCCAAAGCTTAAAGCACAGATCATTCCCGTAATTAGGAGGATATTCAGCACTTTCAGCTTTGCCAGCCGCTTAAAATAGACACCATACAAAATAGCGGCAATTGAGATCCCATAGCAAATAAGCAAACCTACATCAAAATTATTCCAGTAGGTGACAAAAAGGGAATAAAGAAAAGAGATGATTCCAAAAACTAAAATAATGACTTGCATAAATCCTCCTTGTATGATTTTCATAGGTTCAAATATACCACAAAATCGACTACATGGAAATAACGAAAAATAAAAGCAGGGACATGGTAAAACTGAACCCTGTCCCTGCTTTTTGGTTGTGATTGGATCTTACTTTCGCTTCCGTGCTAACCTTGCTATACGGAGGATTATAATTAAAGGTTGCGGAAATCGTTTGCAAAATCAACTCTACAGCTTCCAAAAAGATTCCGTTCATTCCATCTTACCTTAGACTTAAGTTTGACCCATTTGGAATTTCTATTGTTATCGTTGTACCCTTACCAATATCGCTTTGTATGGTAAACGTGCCGCCTATGAGGTTTTCAATGCGGTTTTTAACATTGACGATGCCGATATGGCTTTTGCCGTCGTTTTTGATTTCATTAGGATTAAACCCCGCACCATCGTCGGAAACCGTGATAGTAATATTTTTTTCATCCTGCCTTGTGCTAATTAAAATTCTTCCGCCCTCCTCGGAGCGCTGTAAACCGTGCTGCACGGCATTTTCTACAATCGGCTGCAAGCTTAACACCGGCAGCACAAAATCAAGGAAACGAATGTCATAGACAACAGTAAGACTTTCTTCAAAGCGCTTCTTTTCAAGGGCAAGATATGCCCTTACATGAGTAAGCTCATTCTCGAAAGGCACTGTGCCTAAAACGTAAAGACTGTCGATATTCGAGCGCAGGTAAGTTGCAAATTCTGTCGTTGCTTCACTTGCCCTCATAGGATCGCTCAAACAAAGACTGCTGATGGTGTTGAGTACATTAAATATAAAATGGGGTCGAATTTGAGAAAGCATAAGGGAGATGCTATTTTGGGTCAGCTCGTTTTCAAGGCGTTCAGCTTTCCTGGTATTCTCTTTGAAAACAGTTATCATATGTGCAATGTGAATGATAACAAAAATGATAAAGCAAGCTTGATAGATATTATTTTGTTGATAGCCAAAGAGATTTAGATTGGTTATATCCGCTAAAACCCCCACAGCCAAGATGATTAATGACAAGCGCATGTAATTGAAGTTATTCTGTCCTCGGCGTACACTTTCAAAAATTAAACAGCCTGAAGCGGTCACGATCGTGAGAACAATAACAACATCATAGATGATTGTAATTCTGGCCGGGTCAGATACTCGGAAAAGCATAACAGGAATGTATAAAAGGATATAGGCTATGTTGATCGCCTCAAGCAAGTAAAAAACAGGCTTTGTTTTTCCGTCGATAACGGTAATAAGATAGGCAAGAACAAAAATAACAGCTAGAATGATATTAAAGGTATCAAAGATAGCATTCGTTATTATATTTGGTGAATAAAACGAAAAAATATCGAAGCGAACAGAGAACCAAAGACCACTGAATAGGGTAAATAAGCCCAGGTAACAGCTGCCTAAGGCTTCCTCTGTTTTGCCCAAAAAAAGTACAATTGAACTGATGAGTATGAAAACCCCCAAGCTGGCAGTAAAAATACCCAGGACCTGTCTAATCCCATTGTCCTTATTTAATTCTTGAAAAAGCTCATACTCATTACCGGAATAGATTCTCCCTAAGAGGTCGTCATAGAGTCCTTTTATATTTGACAAGTAGGGGTTTTGCAGCTTAAAAACAATGCTGTCATGGGGTGTTATACCTGGTGAAACAAAGCTTGCCCATAGATTGCCACCGCCCTCTAACTGCGCTGTGGCAACTTCTTTCTTCCCATTTGAAAAAACCAGCTCCCCATTCAAAAAAACGTCAAGCTTAATATTTCGTAGTCGTAGCATTACTGTACTGCCCTGCGGAATCGGCTTGTCGAAACTGCCATAAATGTAAAGCAACCCTGGATTTTCTACAAAGCGTGTGTCCGGAGTAAGGAGCTGCTCAGTACCATTTTCTCCGATTTTATATGTACCGGTAATGATAAGCCTTTCAAGGGGAAATGCCTTTGGGAGATAAGCGCTTTTCTCAAAGAAAAATGTCGTGACAACAAAAATGGCGGCAATCATGGCTGTGCCGATTGTGAATATAAACAGCAACTTTGCTTTGTTTTTCATAAAAAACCCCACTATTTTCATTTTAATCGCTGGGTATCTAAAAATCTGGTAGTAAACTCTGCCCAACCATATTGCGGCATATAGCTGCCGGTATTGGTTTTTATATAGTCTAAAGCTTCGAGTGGCTTTGTAAATCCTTTTGAATTCGCTTTCAAGTTTAATTCAGCTAATACTTCCATAATGTTATTTATTGCCAAACGCTCATCGTCAACACAAATTATAGTCACTTTCTACCACCTTACATATTTTAAAATCCTTCATCCTATCTGAACCAGTGCAACATTCCTCTGCGACCCCAGGTTTATAAATATTATATGTCGTAATCGGTATAGTATCAAGACATGATACAGAGCTTCGCTACAAAAATCTCTGCTTTGGTTAGCCGATCAATTGAATGAATGAATGAATGAATGAATGAATGAATGAATGAATGGTTGGTTTGAAAATGAAAAAAGTCGGACTTGGGTTTCATCAAGTCCGAGTTTTTTATTGAAGGGGTTAAGATTTTACGATAAGATGATACCTTCCTGAGTTCAAGGGAATGCAATCAAACAACCCAGAAGTACTTTGATCAATGCATTGATTTCCAACATTTGTACCTTTTTCTGTATCAAGAACCTTATGAATCTTTACGAGCTTCATAGAAGAAGGCTTCATAAAGCTAGCACTGGTATTTGCAGGGACTTCGAGATCGATATAATATGAATCCTCGCTTTTTTTCCAGCTGATCGCAATCTGCCCTCTTATACTGTGATAGCTAGCCGAACATTCATTCAGTCCAGACTTAAGTCCGGGACAGAAAAAGAAATGCTTGAAGCCAGGACTTTCTTCATCAATGCAGATCCCTGCCAGGTACTTATACATGAAGGCGGAAACACTGGAAAACATATGATGATTGTGAGAGCCGGTCGAATTCCAGCACTCCCAAAGCGTGGTAGCCCCTTCATTGATCCACTTACCAAAGCTGGGGTAATCAGTCTGTTGCAGCATTTTAACAAGAATGTCCGGCCTGCCCATTCTCCCCAGCATCTCGGGCACGTACTTGCAGCCGATTAAGCCAAAATCAAGATGTCCGTTCTCAGCTTCAAATTGCTCTTCCAGCCGTTTCATCAGTAAATCTTCTTCACCGGCCTCATATAAACCCATGCACAAGAAAAGAGCCGTGGAGGTCTGACAATTGCCCTCTACGATCCCCGTATCTTTGTCAAAGAAGCGCTTTCTGAAAGCCTCTTTAATTTGTTGCGCCCGTGCATAATATTCCTTTGCCATTTCCGGCTTTTCCAAGATCTCAGCTGCCTTTGCAACCACAAAGGTAGACCAATAATAAAATGCTGTATCCGAAACCGTGGAGGGGCACTTAAACTTTGACATATTTACAAAGAGAGAAGGGCCTTCAAAGGGCGCGCACCAGTCACCCAAGCCATAGTGAAGGATGTGATCATTTGCCATTTGGGCATCATAGTCCACATGCTTACGCATAGGCTCAAGGAGCTCGGAAAGCAGGCCTTTGTCACCAGTGTAAAGATAGTGCGTCCAAGGTATCATATGCATGGCGCTTGACCAGTCGGGGCCATTCAGCCCGTAGTAACCCCAACCGGTTGAGGGCACCACGCAAGGTATGTTTCCATTAGGCTTCTGAGCATCCACTAAGTCATAGGCCCATTTTCTTTGGGCGGCAGCTGCATTGAAGTGGATCATCAGCTGCTCAGATGAAACAGAGGCATCCCCTGTCCATGCATTCTTTTCTCTGTGTGGGCAGTCCGTCAAAATCCCATAGTGATTACTGAGGGTTGACTGAATGCATAAGTCATAAATCTTGTTGATCAGCGCAACATCACAGGAAAATTCACCGATTTTTTCAAAATCCGTATGCATAAACAAGCCCGTAACATCCTCTAGGCACGGTTCATAGTCAAGTCCAATGATGGTGACATAGCGGAAGCCATGATAAATAAAGCTAGGTTGAAACACTTCGCTGTCATCGCTGCGCTTGATGTACTTGTCTGTTTGAAATTCACCCGAGCGAATGAAGTTTGCATTTTTGGCTTGATCCACGGTGATTCCGTCAGCCAGTAATTCTTCATTGTATTTGAAAGTGATTTCGCTTTCAGCCTTTCCCTTCAGTGTGAAGCGACAAATGCCCGCAAAATTCTCTCCCAAATCAATTACCCAATTTCCGTCCTTATCAAGCCACTTCTTTTTTGCAGGGATTTCCCTGGTAATGCGAATGGGTTCAATTTCCGAACCCATCAGGATTCCCCCAGGGGCTCTGGATAATTTGGCCGCTTCCCATGCCGAATCGTCAAACTGAAGCTCATTCCAACCTTCCATCTCACAGCGAGCATCGTAGAACACACCGTTACGAATATTATTCATCCGTATGGGCCCTTCGCTGCTTTTCCAAGAAGCGTCGGTCTGTAGTATGGCAGACTCCCCATTTTCATAGCGGACATGAAGCTCGGCAAGTAATTTCGCAAAGTGCTTCCAGCTAGCCGTTGAAGTATTCCAGGGGTCATCCACTATACAGTTATACCAGCCGTTTCCAAGAACAACGCCCATGGCATTATCACCGGCTTGCAGCAGCTCCGTGACATCAAAGGTTCTATACAAGATCCGTTTGTCATAGTTGGTAAAGGGAGTAGAAAGTTCATCCGTTCCAACCCTTTTGCCGTTGATATAGGCCTCAAAGTATCCCAAGCCGCAAATATACAAGCGTGCGGATTCGATCCCACTCTGTAGAGAAAACGCTTTGCGCAAATAGGGGGAACGCTCTGCGGATTCTTTGCTTTTATCAAAGCTCTTGCTGATCCATCTCCCTTTCCATATGCGCCCAAGCATTCCGGTCTCAAAATACGCCACAGCGCTGACCGCTGGCTCTTGCTCCTGGAAATAGACCGTAAGCCTCCAGTAATAGCGAATACAGGGGCTAAGGGAGGAGGACTTTACCACAAGGTCAAGGATTTCCGCTTCGCTCTTTATACCCGAGTCAAACACATCAAACTGATTTAATTCCGCTTTCTCCAAATCAGATGAGATTCCCAAAGAAAATCCTGTAATGCTTTGATCCACAGGAGAAGTCAGTTCCCAAGTAAAACGCAGATCACTATCAATGCCAAGGGGTTTCTCTAAATAATTACAGCGTAAATAATTAACTATGTTTTCCAAAACAATCCATCCTTTACAGAAATCTAAAAATCAACCCCATGCCCGGCTTTTTTGAAAGGAGGGGGAAAGGGTAGTGGAGTGAACCAACTAATTGGTTCGGGGGAGGAAAACTTTTTTCGCCGTTTGAAAAAAGTTTTCCTCCCCCGAACCCCACGGTTTTGATCTTGATCTTAACTTTTATACTTCTATTATTAACTCTTGATCAACGTTGGTGAAGTCTGTGAAGTATACCGTGAATGCACTGCTGTTTTTCGGCTCGCTGCCTCTCATGTCCTCTGCATATCGGTGAGAACCAAACGCTCCGGAGAATTTAATGATGTCGTTGCCCTTGCTGGCTGTGAAGTCGCCGTTTTTGATAATGGCCTGACCGTTTTCAACTGCATTTAAGGTTACGTTGTCGGTTTTAATGACGCAGCCTGGCTTAAAGCAAAGCTCCATTTTGAAGGGTACCCTGTCGCAGCCTTCGGTCTTGACGCCGAGGATGTATTTGTTTTCCTTAGCTTCTACGCTGAACGTATACTTTAATTCTAGCTTGTTCACTCTTTCGCGGCTCTTGTTGTCCATTTCGTCCCAAACCGATGTGCTTGGTGGTGTTTCAAAAGGCAGTCTGTAGTCCGCATAGCAGGAGCAGCTAAGCCAGTACTTCCCGTCCTTGTACGTGATGGCGTCCGCTTTGAACTGAGCAACAGCAAAGAAGGAGGAGCACATCTTTAAGGAAAAGCTGATCCCGCCTTTTTCGAAGTATAAAAAGTTGGAGTTCCCCTGAAGCAGTGTCAACATTGCATCGCCGCTGCGCTTTCTCATAATACCAGAGGAAGGGTTGTAAATTTCATAGTCGGTTGGAATAGGTGCCTCTGGGATTTCAAAGTCAATCAGCTCTGGCATAGCCATGTAAAAGGGTAAGTAACCAGGAGCCCCGCTGGAGGTCTTCATTGAATGATCAAAAATCCAGTTCGCCATAGCCATGTATTTACCGTCGTTGTTCTTGTATGCCATGTAAAGATAAACATGATAGTATCCGCTTGGATAGAGCTTTGCGTAACCCTTATCCTGCCGTCTGGAGTTCTGGGTAAAAATGCTGCCGTCTGGCTCGTAGTACATAAACATCATGTCCAGATTTCTCTTGACATGCTCCAGAAGATCAAAGCGATTCATTTCTTCTGCAATGTAGATTAAAGCAATGTCATTGATGGCGTTGTAAACACCTGGGCTTCTTTCAGTAAACTCACCGTTTTCATCACAGTCTATTCCCTCGGCCAGGTACTTTTCGGTTGTCGTCTTGAAGATTTCGTCCTTGGTGATGTTATAGGCCATCATCAGGGCTGAGGAGTTCATCCAACGATGGTTTGGCGTATGAAAACCACCGATAACAATACCAAAAGCGCATTTCTGAATTACTTCATACAGCATAGCCTTTGCTTCCTTAGCCTCGCCCTCTTTTGTATATTGCACCAAGATTTTATAGGCTGGTCCCAAGTTGTGCATCATGAAGGCAACGTCTGGAGAGGAATAAAAATTGGTGCTCAAGTTATCAAAGGTACCATCCGGTCTCTGAACCCGTAACAGATGCTGTAGGCATAATAGGATCCGATCATAAACCAAGGGGTCTTTGTAATAAGCAGATAACTCGTTGCACCACAACGCACAAAACGACATAACCACACCGCAGCTTGATTGAGGATGAACCATGTCATCGGCGGTGTTCACAAAGCCACCATAGTTAAAATCATTTGCATCCATAATTTGCGTTTTAATCGTAATTTCCACACCTTTTTCGTGTGCCTTGATCATTTCCAAATAATGCGTTCTCATGATAATGCCTCCAATTTTTTAAATAATCCAAAACAAAAGCCGCCTTTCGGCGGCTTTTGTTATTTCTTTTGCTGCTGAATTCATTGTGTAAAATCCCAAGCAAGCAAGCTACGAATTCAGTCCTTGAAAGTTACCTACTTAAGATTGCTGATCATTTTTGCAGCCCATTCATTAAAGCCTGATTGGAACTTTTCAAAGGTATCTTTGTTTTCTTCATACCATTTGTTTTTTGCTTCCCAAGCAGCAGCACCGCCCAGAGTATCAAATTCTTTTTGAATCAAAGCGATACCATCCTCAACGGAAAGCTTTTTGTCTGTAATAATTCTGGTTTCGATCTCACTCAATCTGGTGTTGAATACGGATTTGAAATCTGTGTATACTTTTTCATTCGAATCAAAAGGTATGTTTGCTGGCGAAGGAGCGGAGAAACCCGCAATCAAAGATGCTTCCATAGATTCAGCCAGTTTTCTTTTTCTTTCATCCGGTTGTGCAGAAGCATGCTTTGCATATTGTCCCTTCACATACTTGTCTTGGGATACGATCGCAAATTCTGAACCAGGCCAAACAATGGCACCTGGAATCGCAACGCGTAGTCCGTCAACCTTATTATGGGTTACGCCTTCAACACCGGCTGTAACCACTTCCCATCCGCCGTCAATAAGCCAGTCAACATACTTGATACCAGCCTGTTTTTGCTCTTCTTTGATTTTTGCATTAAACATGGTGAAAATACGGGCAGCAGGCTGTGGGGCAATCATATAGGTACCAAATTCGGTTTCTAAAGGAGCAAGAGAAATGAATTCTGCCTCGGCATCATGTTCTATAGCAGCAATTGCCTCAGCAGTGTTGGCAGTCCAGGTATTAACATAAATGCCGGACTTGCCAGAGGAAACCAGCTGCTTTTGACGAGCAAAATTGGTGTCAACGACATATTCTGGGTCGCACAATTGTTCATCATACAAAAGCTTTAAGGTTTTTAAGGCTTCTTTATAGTTTTCAGATTGGAAGTAAGGAATCAACTTTCCGTCTGCGGCCTTCATTTCTTGCCCATAGATTGCATAGGTTGCTTTAATGGTACTCGCATAATGAAGACTTCCGGCCATAGGAATAATATCTGAACCCAGCGTTTTCATTTTTCTGGCAACTTCAATTAATTCATCAATCGTCTTTGGCACTTCAAGGCCAAGCTTATCCAGCCAATCTTTTCTGACAGAAATACCGCCTACCAATAATTCTGGAAGGGTACGAATACTAGTAATGGCATACTTATTTCCGTCACTCTTGGTTATGTAAGGATCAATCATATCTTTGTTTTCTTCATAATATTTCTTGTAGGAGGTGGAGTATTTATCAACCGCATCCTGAACTGGAATAATAGCCTTTTGTTGATAGAGAGTATTCATCCAAGGAACGGAATACTCCCAGATGAGATCCGGTGCCATACCGGCTGTAATCATAGCATTTAATTTCGCATTGGCTTCGTTACGGGGAACAGGAACCCAGGAAATATTGACACCGTATTTCGCCATTTGCTCATTAATTAATTTGGTGCCTGCCCAGTCTGCATAGGTTCCTTGATCGGCCGGAATGGCACCGCGGTCAAACATAGAAATACTGATGTTAACTACCTTACCAGGAACGATTTCCTCGCCGCTGGCTGCTCCGCCTGTGGTAGTAGTTCCAGTCGTACCGCCGCTCGAATCGCAACCGGACAAGGTCATTGCTAAGATCGGGATTAATAACAAACTGCTTAATAATTTTTTCTTCATTTTTAATTTCTCCTTTTTAATATTAATTTAACCTTCCAAACAATCAACCTTTTAAAGAACCTACCATAACGCCTTTAACAAAGTATCTTTGCAAGAAAGGATAAACACATAGGATCGGAATCGCCGTAATCATCGTAGAAGCCGCTTTCAGGGACTCCGGAGCAATGATTACATTGATTGTAGTCGGATCGTAAGCCGTAGCCGCCGTACCGATATCAATCAATTGACGAAGCTTTAACATCAAAGTAATCTTTTTAGGGTCGCTGATATAAAGCAAGGGTGCCATAAAGGAATTCCACCAACCAACCGAGTAAAACAAGGTTAAGGTTGCAAGCACGGGCTTTGCCATAGGCAGCATGATACGAAGCAAAATAATAATATCGTTAGCGCCTTCAATAGCTGCGGATTCCTCCAGCTCATCAGGCAAGCCTTGAAAGCAGGTTCGAAGAATAATCATGTTGTAGGTGCCAAACAAACTGAGTAACCAAAGGCCGGAATATTTGTTCATCAGTCCCAAAGCCTTCATCAAAACGAAAGTCGGGATCAGACCGCCACCGAAGAACATCGTAATTGTTATCATAATCATGAAAAACTTTTTGCCTGGGAAATACTTGCGGGATAAGGGATAGGCACACATAATGGTAATGACCATGTTGATGGCGGTACCCACTACGGTTAGAATCAGAGTGTTTTTCATAGCCAAAAAAAGGCTTCCATCTTTAACAATACGGTTATATGCATCAAGGCTAAGGTCTACAGGGACCATGCTGACGCGCCCGCTTAAGATGGCGGCATTAGAAGAAAACGAAACCGCCAGAGTATTGATAAACGGATATAATGTTAAAAAAGCACAAAAAGCTAAGAATAGGTGGTTTGCAACGTTAAATATGTTTTCGCCCAAGCCGTAATTGATTTTGTTTTTAGTTTTATTCATACTTTTCCCCTCCGTTACATCCAACCGTCATCACCAAGCATTTTTACAATCTTGTTTGCAGAAAGTAACAAAATTAGGTTTATTAATGATTGGAACAAACCAACGGCGGTAGAGTAGCTATAGTTGACACGTTCGATACCCATACGGAAAACATAGGTGCTGAAAACCTCGGATATCGAGCGGACATAATCATTCTGCAGTAAGTATACCTTTTCGAAGCCAACGCTAATCATGCTCCCCATACGCAAAATGAGCAAGATGCTGATGGTGGGTCTGATGCCGGGGACGGTAACATTAAGCACTTGCTGGAACTTGTTGGCACCATCAATTCTGGCTGCTTCATAAAGCTCCGGGTTGACTCCGGAGATCGCTGCAAGGTAAATAATGGTTCCCCAACCGGCTTCCTTCCATGTGCTGGAAAACGTATAAACAACGATCCACCAAAACTTATCAGACATAAAGAAGATTTCTTTAGCACCTAATGATTTGATGATGTAGTTGATAATACCTGTGCTGGGTGAAAGCATAGCAATGAGCATACCGCTCAGGATTACCCAAGACAGGAAGTGAGGCATATACAGAACACTTTGGATTACACTTTTGAATTTCTTATTCATAACTTCATTTAAAAGCAAAGCAAGAATAATCGGTATCGGAAAGTTAAAAATAAGATCGTAAATGTTAATTAAAATTGAATTCCTCAAAATCATGTAAAAATCAGTGCTTGCAAAGAGCCTTCTAAATTGTTCGAATCCCACCCAGCGGCTGCCGAAGATTCCTTCGCCGATCGTGTAATCCTTAAAGGCAATGATGATTCCGTACATCGGACTGTAGTGAAAAACTACATAATATAAAAATACTGGTAAAAGCAGTATGTAGAGGTATCTTGCATTAAAGATATCTCTTTTTAATTTTTTGCTTTTTTTCCTCTTAAGTTCGATGGACATACTTTTGTCAATTGTCGTTTCCAAGAACTTCCTCCTCCCATTTCAAACCAACGAAATAAAATAAAATAATATAAATAAAATATTGAAAATAGTAAATAATAGCGCTTCCAATAACCACCCCTTTCAAATCACGCTATACTTCATTGATTTAAAAATAAACAAAGAAGCAAAAGCGAGGGCGTGAGAGCCGGAAGTCATTCGCTATTACTGTATTACTTGCTCTATGTTTTGCAGGTGAAGGTTTTGTGGAATTTTCACCAGTAATACCAAAGTGTGATATTTTATTAAATTTAGTATGATTTTTTGTGTGATTCATAAGCAACCTCACTTTTATTATAATCATTATGACTAAAATATAGTAAGAAAATTTCGTTAAATTGTCAATAGCTTGTTGCCATTAGTGCAAGATAGTGCAAAAAGAAAGTAAGATAGATCAAAACAAAAAAAATACCACATAAATATGTGTTCGCCTGTATCTATGTGAAATAACCAATAAGCTTTACTTTACGTCTATCTGTTCGTTTACTTTCAACAACAGAAATGCTTTTAGCTTTATCAATCTAGTAAAGTTTTATGGCAGTTTTTTTGTTACAAATCCACTAACTTTTCCTCAAGGAGATGATAATTCTCTGAATAATTACAGTAAGCGATTTTTTGTACATCCCCAAAATTGAAAGGAGCTTTTAAAAGGATGATTTCCTTGTCTCTGGAAATTTTTTGATGTATACTCAATACCGTTCAGCTTTGCGATACCGCCACCGAAAACAATTGAAAAGGTCTGGGTGCGTGTTGGCGGATTGCAAATGCTTTAGAGACTGCGTATAGACAACAGACAAAACAGAATCAAAAGGAGATTTGCTATGAGCCAAACAAAAACAAATGACTTACTTACAAACCTTGATGAAAAATTTCTAGCGCTGTATGGGACGGAGAGCGATGGAGGCAAGGAGCTTTATCATTTTCATGCACCGGGTCGAGTGAATTTGATCGGAGAGCATACGGATTACAACGGAGGTTTTGTATTTCCATGCGCCCTGGATTTCGGAACCTACGCCACAGTCAGAAGGCGCAGCGATCAGAACATCAATTTTGCGTCCCTGAACCTAGATCAGCGTGCATTAGTATCCCTGGATACCTTTCGCTATGACAAGAGTTTGGACTGGATTAATTATCCACTGGGCGTGGTGCAGGAGTTTAAAAGCCTTGGCCATACCCTCGGCGGTCTGGATATCCTCATTTACGGAAACATACCGAACGGAGCTGGGCTTTCTTCCTCAGCCTCTGTTGAACTTTTAACCTCTGTTATTTTGAACGAGCTTTTCAATTGCGGCCTTCAACAAATGGAACTGGTCAAGCTATCACAACATGCTGAAAACCACTTTATCGGAGTCAACTGTGGCATAATGGATCAGTTTGCTGTGGGGATGGGTCGGGTGGATCATGCGATGTTTTTGGACTGCGAAACGCTTGCTTATGAACATGTTCCTCTTAAATTGGACGGCTACAAGCTGGTCATCGGCAACACCAACAAAATCCGGGGCCTGGCAGATTCCAAGTACAACGAACGCAGATCAGAATGCGAGCAGGCCTTTGACTTATTAAAACCCGCTATGGAGGCTGAGGGCTACGCCCCAAGTTGTTTGGGAAAAATCAAGCCTTTGGAGTTCGAGAAATTCAAAGCGGTCATTCAGGACAAAATCGTACTGAACCGGGCGGCTCATGTTATTTATGAAGATTTTCGGGTTTACACAGCCATTTCTAAGCTGAAAAGCGGTGATCTGAAAGCCTTTGGCGCCCTGATGAATGAATCCCATGACAGCTTGAGGGATCTTTATGAAGTAACAGGCATTGAGCTGGATAGCATGGTATCCGAGGCCAGAAAAATTGAAGGGGTACTCGGCTCCAGAATGACCGGTGCGGGCTTTGGCGGCTGCACGGTTAGCATTGTGGCCGAATCTGCCGTGCCTACCTTCATACAAACCATTGGTGAGAACTACAAGGCCAAGACCGGATTGACACCAGAGTTTTACGTGGCCAACTCCGGAAACGGAGCTGGGTGGTTGAACTAAGTAAAAAGGGACTTTCTAAATTTTTTAGTTTAGAAAGTCCCTTTGTTAGATGCCTGCCCCTGCATCGGGTTTTGGCGCAAGTGATTGGAACGCCGATAGACGAGGCTCTGCTTTCTTTATTTAGACAGGCGGTTTCTGGCCGTGCTTTCCCTTGACTTTAGCACCCTTAGTTTGTTCTCTCTATTTTTCTAATATCACCGGTCTGATCTTCGAGTTGTATCCTTCTATAAACTGTTTTAATAAAGCAATCGCTTTCTCTTCTTCCCTCCGGCACGCCTCAATCAACTCCCCCATTTCAGCTCGAATTGCAGGATTGCGCAGCTGATCCCTGTCCACCTCATACCCTACCATACCGATAAACTTTTCCATATGTGTATGACTGATTTTTTCAAAACAGCAGGCGATTTCTTCAAGTATGTCTTCTTGCTCTGGGAAGAATTGTTTTGCTTGCCGCATAAAAAACTTTGCGTAATAGCGCCGCTCGGAGTAAGCGCACCAAGCAGGGTCAACCGTGCGGACAAGCTCCTTGCGTATTTCCTCATCATCATCAAATAAGGAGGCAGGCGGTGTTCCGTAGCCAATGATATGATGAGTACGCTTTGCTTCTTCGATACATTCTTCCTCTGTTTGGGTAAAATACCGTTTCCAACTGTCATAATAGTCTGCATTTTTTATAGAAGCGCCGTCATCGGTCAATGTATTGTACGCGGTGATGATCCCTTGTTGGTACAATTCTTTTAGCTCGGGGCAATTTGCCCGCTCACCCAAGAATGCTACATAAGAGGCGTCCTCATACCAGTTTTCTTTTTTCCAAATCTGCGGCTCTGGGTTCGGACTGAAATCGAATACATGATAATTCCAGCCTATAAGCACCTCACCATTCTTTTCATAGCCTACGACTGTACAACCGAGAGGACACTCCACCAAATTATCAACAATAAGTGGCGTTTTTGCCTTAGTCAGTGTTTCGATGATACGGTTTTTCATCGCTTCCTTCGTGGTGTCTTTAGTATAAATCAGTTCATAATTTCGATACCCGAACGCATGGAACATGTTTTTGTAGCCTTCATAATCAGCAACTGTAGCGTTTCCGTCACACATATGCAGGTCATCAACATAGGCTTCCCCACTTAAATTACAGATGAGCGTAAAGCCGATGTCGAGGCGGGAGCCGCCAATGTCAACATAGCCGTAATTTTGACCTGTGTAATCTAAAAATGCCCGAATGGAAGTGGTAAACGGTTGCATTTCGGGGCACCTGGGGCTGCTAAACGCTTCGCTGTTCTGTTTAGCCGCATAAAGCATAAAATGCTCGGGATAAATGTTGGTGTTTGCTTCCTCCACCATAGCCAATATCTCCGGCTTCTTGGGTGAGTAGCTTTCTCCCGAAAAAGCAAGCTGATCGGACTTCAGCAAGTTCATGTTGCTGCTTCGTGTTTGTTCCTGTGCCATGTTCACAATCTCAGGCGTTTTGGGACTATAGCTTTCTAGCGTTTGAATGGGTTTTTTAATCGGTTTACTCATTTTATTCATCCTCCTTGTTAGACTTTACCCCTTTATTCTGCCCGAAAAATTTACTCCTGTATTATCAAATCCGAACATATTTGTGCCAAATTTCACTGAATCAATAATCGGACAAAACACTTTCATAGTAGGGTTTTCATAACTTAAGGAAGTATCATAAACCGCAAAGGCCTTTCCGTCGGGGGTAAAATTGTTTTCAGAGAGCCAGTTTAAAAGCAGCTGCCTCGAACGACAAAAGTCGCTGATACCAGTTAAGTACATCACAGCAAAGGTTTGATTTTCAAAGTTCACAACGCTTACTCTATTATCGTTTACCGCCAACTCTGGATTGACCATCACTCCGCAAGTAAAGCGGTCATTTTCCTGTTCCACATAAAACGCTTTTGAGTTTCTTAATATGTAGGGATCATGCTGCGATAGATAATCAATCACAACCCGGCTTGCATTCTTTTCAGCGTTATAGCCCACGCAGCTAGAAACAAGGAAACACATGGACTCAATCGATTCGATTGAGATTTTAGGACACTCTTTTTGCCGCACGACAGGTAGATACAATTGCAAACGGACAGGAGCAGCATATTTAAGAATATATTCCTCGAAATAATGCGATTCAAAGCTTTTGTTTTCTTTACCGGCGTACTCGAACATGCTGCCGGACAACCACACAGCATACAAATAATCCCATGCGGCATTGATTTCATCTTCCTTGTTTTTGACCCTCGTTTGCGCACAGATTGTTTGATATCCATCAAAGTCACCTGCTTGTTCAAAGCCACTGATATTCAAATTCTCCGAGCCCTCGACATATAGCTCGTAACAAAGCATACTCCCTCGGTGAGTACCATTTCTCCCAAAAATGCGCTTGTTGTACCCTGGGTTATGATGCAAAAACAGCGTCACGGCGTTGTTTTCAATCCCATGGAGTATAGGGCTGTAATACGCAAGGCAGATCGTCTTTGGTATAGCAACCTTAGAAACCTCAATCTGAAAAGGCAGCTCATCCGAAAGTGAAGATAAAAAATAGAAATCATTGCTCTGCTTGTATTCGGTAGCGGTAGTATTCAAGATTGTTTTTATCTCCCGGCACATTGCCTGTTGAGAGCTATAACCGCAGGAGTAAGCAATTTCAGCCAGAGGCCTTTCTGATGCCTTTATCATACAAAGCGCATGTGACAGGCGCAGATGACGGATATATTCATTAACACTGTAACCTGTGACGTTTATGAAATCTCGTTGAAGCTGCATAGCCGACGTGTAACAGCTTTTGGCGAGTAGTTCAATGCTCGGCTTGTCTGCAAGCTCTGCTTCAAGATGATTGATAAGATGTGTAACTGTTCTCTTTTTCACAATATCACCTCAAAAAAATGCCGTACTCTTGGCGTAAGTACCCCAATTCAAATATTCAAATTCACCTTAAAAAATCCTCTGCCTTGATTCCTCAGCCAAATAAAAAATCCCCATATCAAGAAATGATAGATTCCTGATGAATGAGGATTTTTCCAAAACCGTTCTGTTCAATTACACCTCAAAATAAGAGCCTATCGTTCCTTCTACGCATCTTATCGCTTATTGTAGCTCTCTCAAAATTTCCGTGGGATTTATATCGCCCCCATTTCCGGCTTTTTTGAAAGATGAGGATGGGGGGGGTGGGGGGAAGGAGAAGAAAACTTTTTTCGCCGTTTGAAAAAAG
>CAZSXS010000034.1:0-36657 GCA_964611385.1 uncultured Defluviitaleaceae bacterium | reverse complement strand
CCCTCCCCCAACCCCCCACCCTCACCTTTCAAAAAAGCCGGACATGGGGGCGGTATAATTCCTGTAAAAATTTTGGAAGACTAAAAGAAAAAGAACAGCATAATTTAGATTGTATTGGAGAAAGAGTATGAAACGAATAAAGTTATATTTGAAGCAAGGTTTACTGTACGCGGTTTTTATATTCTATCTCTTTATCTTGGCCAAGGTTACATTGTTTAAGTACATATCGCCGCTTGCCCTCTTTAGTGCTGACAGGATCTTTTCAAGAACGATCAATTGGATACCCATCAAGTCAACTTTGAACTATTTTTCGGGTGCCGTCTCCTTGAAGATTGCCTTCATGAATGTACTTGGAAACATTGTGATTTTCATCCCCTTGGGTATTTATTTGCAGGTATTCAAGAGGAATAAAAGCGGCTTGAAGAGTATGCTTGCGATATCTGCCCTCAGCTTACTGATTGAAGTGACCCAATTTACTTTTGGCATCGGTGGGAGTGATATAGATGATCTGCTCTTAAACAGCTTGGGCGGGCTCATGGGCATTTGCATTTACAAATGCATTGCACGGCTTCTTAAAGATGAAGGTAGAATCAAAACGATGATCGCAATCGGCTCCTGTCTGATTGGTGTTCTTAGCTTTTTCTTTATAAACAGCTATTATCGGCAGTTGTTGAGCTTTGATAAGAGTTCTAAGCTTGTAATAATGGGCGAGGAATTTGCTGTTGGCAACAGTGATCCTGATATCATGGGGCAATTTATCAGCTTTGAGGATGGAATCCTGACCGTGCATAATGTCACCGGCATTAACAATAGGAAAGATCGGTACGGGGATATTGATATTGTGGTTAAGGTTGAACCTGGCATGAAAATGGCCAAAAAAGCCGTTGATTTCCAATCAAAGACTGATGAAATTATTGTTACTTTCTCTGCTTTTTCTTATGAAGACTTTAAAAGCCTAGGCAAGCGGGATAGTGTCTTTTTTGATATCGTCGATGAAGAAGGGATCTGGTATGCCAGGAATATCTGTGTTGTTTATGAAAAAGATATTAGGAATAAGAAATAGTGAAAAACTGAGATAGTAGTTGCTGTCCTAAATTGCTTGTCTCAGCATATTGATTTTCTGCTTGTGCTTGTGCTCATACATACTTATGCTTAAGAGCAAGGCTCGCAGCATAAGATTTTAGAGAATAGATTGATTTTGAAAGGGGAAGGATTATGAAAGTATTACTCATTAACGGGAGTCCCAATGAAAAGGGCTGCACCTACACGGCGCTGTGTGAGGTGGAAAAAGAAATGAACAAAGCAGGCATTGAAACGGAGATTTTCCATATAGGGAACAAGCCTATTCAAAGCTGCACAGCCTGTGGAGGCTGCCGGAAGCTGGAGAAACCGGCCTGTGTGTTTACGGAGGATAGCGTCAATACGGTAATCGAAAAGGCAAAGGTGTCCGACGGCTTTATCTTTGGCTCGCCTGTTCATTATGCCGGGCCTTCAGGAGCCTTGACTGCCTTGTTAGGCCGTTGCTTCTTTGCTGGAAGCCGGGTTTTTGCCTACAAACCTGGGGCCTGTGTTGTGAGCTGTCGCCGGGGTGGCTCAACGGCGTCTTTTGACTCGTTGAATAAGTTCTTCACCATTTCCAACATGCCCGTTGTATCCTCTCAATACTGGAACATGGTACATGGTACCAATCCTGAACAGGTTCAGCAGGATCTGGAAGGTTTGCAAATTATGCGAACCCTTGGAAAAAATATGGTCTGGCTACTGAAATGCATTGAAGTAGGCAAGCAGAACGGAATCCACATTCCCGAACAAGAAGCCAGAATCAATACAAACTTTATTCGATAATTTTTTTGTCCAATACGCTGTGGATCGTGTAAACTTTTTTGTGGCTTATACGTTTATTCTTTTGGAAGAGAAACAGCACACCAACAACGGCCTGATTCAACCAGGGGGAACAGTCAAGTGCACTAAAAGCAAAAGAACAACTCATTAAACTAAACTAAACGAACCGGAGGTAAAAGGATGATCATCACAACAACAAATGGAGTGGAAGGACGCCAGATTGTAGAATACAAGGGTATTGTATTTGGAGAAGTCATTGCAGGCGTCAATTTTGTAAAGGATTTTATGGCGGGGTTAAGTAACATTTTCGGTGGTCGCTCTGGCACCTATGAAGAAGAGCTCATTCAAGCTAGGCAAAGTGCCCTGCAAGAAATGGAATCCCGTGCAGCTCACATTGGTGCCAATGCCGTCATAGGCGTGGATATTGATTATGAAGTTCTGGGGGCCGACAATGGCATGTTGATGGTCACAGTATCTGGTACTGCTGTAGTGGTTGGATAATAGAAAAAAATAAACACGAAAAGAAATGAGCGAAGGACGCAATGAGGTTCTTTCTCAAGGTTGGGTATAAAATTAAAATAGGCATAAAAAAGGTTGATGTAAAACTGATGAAAGTCAGTTTGCATCAACCTTTTTTATACCCCAAGCAGCAAGCTAGGGGATGTTAAAGTGTTCCCTTATGCCTCTTTCAACTTCTCTGCCTGATCATAAGTAATCAAATTATCCATGACCTCATCCAAGTCCCCGTCCAGGATCATTTCCAGCCTATGAAGCGTAAGCCCGATCCGATGGTCGGTTACCCGGCCTTGGGGGAAGTTGTAGGTGCGAATCCTTTCGCTTCGGTCGCCCGTGCCTACCTGGCTTCTCCGTTCTGCTGACAGGGCTGACTGTTGCTTCTCCAACTCCAGGTCGTATAGCTTCGCTCTTAAAATTTTAAGTGCCTTATCTTTATTCTTAAGCTGAGACTTCTCGTCCTGGCAGGAAATGACGATTCCCGAGGGCACATGGGTGACCCGCACGGCCGAGTCGGTCGTGTTTACGCTTTGGCCGCCGTTTCCGGAGGAACGGAATACATCAATTCGCACATCATTCATGTTCAAGGATACTTCCACGTCGTCTACTTCTGGCAGTACAGCCACCGTCACGGTGGAGGTGTGAATTCGCCCACCCGACTCCGTTACTGGAATTCGCTGAACCCGGTGAACGCCGCTTTCATACTTAAGCCGGGAGTAAGCGCCTTTGCCTGTGATGGAAAAGACGATTTCTTTGTAGCCACCCAAGTCGTTCTCGTTGCTACTCATAAGCTCGGTCTTCCAACGAACACGCTCAGCATAACGGCTGTACATTCTAAACAAATCCCCCGCAAATAAAGCCGCCTCGTCTCCACCAGCGCCGCCACGGATTTCCACCAAAACATTCTTTTCGTCGTTAGGATCCTTGGGCAAAAGCAGCACTTTCAATTCGTTTTGTATGTTTTCCAAGCTCTCTTGGCTCTCCCGCAGCTCATCTTTCACCATCTGCTTGAAATCCTCGTCGTTGTTTTCATATAAAAGCTCTTTGGCATCTTCCACGGCCTTGAAGGTTTTTTTATATTCCCTGTATTTTTCCACGATGGGCGTAATGACACTGTGCTCCTTCATCAACTGCTTCCATAGTTCCTGATCGGATATCACTGCCGGTGTATTAATCTTTTCTGATAATTCATTGTACTTGTTTTCCAATTCATCCAAACGATTTGACATCGTTAATCGGTCAAACATGCTTTTCCTTCCCTTCCTATATTCAGTCACTTTATCTTTTAATTAATGACCTTTATCTTTGCAACCCTATCTAATCCACTCAAATCTTGTATGATTTCCATTTCAAAATTTCTCTTGAAATACTGATCGAAGACACTTCGAAGATCTTGGGCCTGATTATATCCTATTTCCAATAGGATCATTCCGTCCTTCTTTAGAAAGCGCCCAGCCTCTTTTGCTATCGTGCAATAAAAATCCAATCCGCTTTCCCCACCGTCCAACGCTAAGTGCGGCTCGTAATCTCGGACATTATTGTCCAAGGTCAAAACATCTTTTGAAGGAATGTACGGCGGGTTTGCCAGTAGTAGATCGTATTGCACACCTGTTGCGGAGCCCCCGGCTTCTTCGATAACAGGCACAAACAAATCACCCTGTAAAAAACGAATGCTGCCAAAACTATAAATACCCTCAATACCCCTAAGTCCTTGGCTTTCAGCATTTCTCCTTGCAACAGCTAAGGCTTTTTCGTCTATGTCAACTGCCGTTATCTGGTATGCACGCTTGTCTTGCTCCAAGTAATAAGCCAAGGAAACGGCGATACAACCGGAGCCGGTGCATAGTTCCAAAATCTCAATCGACTCGCTACCCCCTGCCCAACAGGCTTTTATTATCTCTAAAGCTTTTTCAACTAAGACCTCTGTATCACACCTTGGAATCAAGACATTTTCATCCACATAAAAATCAAGTCCCATAAATTCACATTTGTTAAGAATATATTGTAAAGGCTTGCCTTTTTTCCTTTCCTCTATACAGTTTTTGTATCGATTCAGGCTCGTAGCGTCTAAAATGAAATCCTTTGTTAAAATATCAATCCGACCGCACTGTAGCACATGAGCCAATAACAACTCCGCATCCAAGTAACAATCTCTGCCCAGGTACTTTTTCGCATGGAGTAAGGCTGCTTGAGACTTGCTGCTTTCAAATATCAAAGGTTCTTTCTCTTCGCCTTCATCCTTAAGCCTTTCTTCACTCATGCTGGTTCACCACTTTTGCTTTTATCGTCCAGTATGGCTTTTAAAGCAGTAATGGCGACTTCTAGCTGTGAGTCATCTGGCTCCTTGGTAGTCATGCGTTGAAGACAAAGGCCTGGGTAGCTAACCAGGCTTACAAGCGGAGAAGAGGAACGCCCCGCCCACTTGATGACCTCAAAGGAAAGCCCAGCAATGAAGGGCACCAAGAGAATTCTGGAGGCAAAGCGTAACCAGATTACATCCGTTCGGATAAATAAAAACAGGATTAAGCTAATGAGCATTACCAATAACAAAAAACTGGTGCCACACCTTTTGTGCAGGCGGGTATGTAAGCGTACGGTTTCCACAGACAAGCTCTGTCCGCTTTCATAACAGTTGATAACCTTGTGCTCGGCGCCGTGGTACTCAAAGACTCGGTGAATATCTTTAGACATCGAAATCAAAGCGATATACAGTACGAAGAGCAAAACCCGAATGAGTCCCTCCATTACGGCCAAAAGAAGATTGTTGCCTTGAAGCCAGCCGTTGATTAAACCACCCAGCCAGAGGGGCAAGAGCATAAAAAAAGCAACCGAAAAAGCGACTGCGATCACTACGGTTAGGATGCTAAAGAACTCGTTACTTTTTTCATTTTTGGCTCCCTCTTCTTCTAGCGCGATTTCCGCAGACTGTGTGATAATTCCCATGCCCATCACCAAAGAATCCACAAAGGCCACTATCCCCCGCAAGATAGGCAGTTTGAGAATGGGGTACTTATTTGAAATGGGCTTAACCTCTTTTTGAACCAATTCAATTTCATTATTGGGCTTTCGAATGGCCATGGCCATGCGGGACTTGCTTCGCATCATAACCCCTTCAATAACCGCTTGACCGCCGTAATCCTCCGGCTTCATTTTTGTATTCTCCATGGTACCTCCTGATCATGACTCCATTTCTTGCCTTCAGGCTTAAAATGTTAGAAAGAAAGCAAAGAAAAATGTAGCATAAAATTTACGAGGCATTATAAATTAAAGATGAATTTAAGTCAATCACTATTGCTTTTATATAGGGCATAGAGTATAATGATGTATAATTTTGTGCCGAGGTGTAAGCATGTCACAAGTTGAAACGTCAGTAAAGACAAGGTACGGAAATGATTACAAAGGCCAGAAATCAGGAAAAACTAAAAGGAAAAAACGAAAAGCAAAGAGCCGAACCAGCCCTCTGCTTAAAATTGCCCTATGGCTCGTTCTTGTAATTGTTATGTCAACAGCCATCAGTGCCGCCGCCATCAACTACATTAGCACAGAAAGAGCCCGCGAAGAGCAGGAGCTCATGATGAATGTGGTTGAAATCGATACGATTTATCCAAATATCTTCGTCGGTTCTGTGGATGTTTCCGGCTTGACCGTAGACCAAGCTACGACTTTGTTAAATCAGTATTACCAGAAAGAGCTGAATAACCGACAGCTTTCTTTTGTTCGTGGAAATGAGCTGTATGAATATCCGTTCAGTTCCTTCGAAGCGAAATACGATTTCAAAGCGGCAGCAATGGAGGCCTTTCAGGCCGGTCGAAGTGGGGAGATGAGAAAGCGATATGAGTTTATCATGTCCTTAAAAATCAAACCCTTAATCATCAATCCTACGCCCCAATACAGCTATTCCGAAGCCCTGCTGATGGAGCAGTTGCTTGTATTGGAGCAGCAGTTTTATGTGGAACCCGTCAACGCCACGATTCGCCGTGAAAACGGAGCATTTGTTACAACCGAGGGAAAGTCTGGCTTTAAATTAAATCTTGAGCAAGCGAAGCTTGATGCCAACGAGGTTTTAAAGTCACAGCAATCCGGTCAAGTTAGGCTCTATGTCGAAAATATTCAGCCTAAGTTCATGGCTGCGGATTATGAAAAGTCTAAAAGCCTTATTGGAAGTTTTACCACCACCTTCCAAGCTGGAGATAATGGTCGTAACACAAACATAACCACCGCCGCTAACAAGATCAGCAACGTTGTTTTGGAACCCGGTGAGGTTTTTTCTACGAACGAAAAATTCGGACCAAGTACATACGAAAATGGTTATAGGCCTGCACCTGTAATCGTTAACGGAAAACTTCAGGACGATTTTGGAGGCGGTATCTGTCAGGTTTCGTCTACACTTTATAATGCGGTTTTGTTTTCGGAGCTCCAAGTGGTGGAGCGACAAAACCACTCTTTGAAGGTGAGCTATACCGATTACGGTTTTGATGCTACCTTAGCCGGTGACTATATTGACTTTAAGTTTAAAAACAACACAGAATATCCGGTCATAGTGGAAAGCATTCTTACCAGCAACAGCGTAAAGGTAAATCTGTATGGTCATGAGATTCACCCATCCAACAGAAAGATTGAATTTAAAAACGAACTGGTAGAAAAAGTCTCCCCCTCTGGTGAAAATGTTACGGAGGATAAGAACTTGCCTCAAGGGACCAGAAAGGTCGTTGCGGCAGCAAAAGATGGGTATCGCTACAAAGTGTACAAAATTGTCTATGTGGACAACAAGCAAGTTGAGAAAACCTTGGTAAACACAAGTTATTACAAACCAGTTAAGGCCGAGGTTGTGATTGGCACGGGTGCTGCTCAGCCTAATCAGTCTACAGACCCTACGCCAGCTCCAGCGGTTGGCAAACAAAACAATACTGGAGGACAGCCTCCTGATGTTGTAGATACTCCGCCCGTTATGCCCGACAGTGCTTAAACAATAAAAATATGGAGGAAAATATGAAAAATATACCTGTTGTAAGATTGGGAATCGTCGCCGTCAGCAGAAATTGCTTTCCGATGAAGCTCAGTGAATCCAGAAGAAAATCAGTCGTCTTTGAGCTTAAAAGAAGAAATGTAGAAATCTATGACGCGCAAACCGTTGTCGAGGTTGAAAAGGATACTGTGAAGGCTCTTGATGAGTTAAACAAAAACGGGGTAAATGCCTTGGTCGTTTACTTGGGCAATTTCGGCCCAGAAGGCCCAGAAACCCTCTTAGCTCAAAAGTTCAAGGGACCGGTTATGTTTGTCGCCGCCGCTGAGGAAACCGGCAAGGACTTAATCAACGGCAGAGGAGACGCTTTCTGCGGAATGCTAAACGCCTCCTACAATCTCGGGTTGCGCAATCTGACTGTCCATATACCAGAATACCCAGTGGGTACCGCTTCGGAAGTTGCTGTCATGATTGAAGAATTTATGGATATCGCAAGAATTAAGTTGGGAATTTCTCGACTGAAAATCTTTTCTTTCGGCCCTAGACCTTTCGACTTTTTGGCCTGTAATGCGCCGATCAAGCCTCTGTACGACCTGGGGGTTGAAATCCAGGAAAACTCAGAGCTTGATTTGTATGAATCCTTTATCAACCATACGGATGACAAAAGAATTAGTGATGTTTGCGACGATATGGCCAAGGAGCTTGGCAAAGGAAATCAGCATCCTGGTATTCTAAAGAAACTTGCTCAGTATGAATTGACACTGATGGATTGGGCGGAGGAGAATAAAGGCGCCAGTAAGTATTTTGTCTTTGCAAACAAGTGCTGGCCAGCCTTCCAGACCCAGTTCGGTTTTGTGCCTTGTTATATCAACAGCCGTCTGGCTCGGCAGGGAATACCTGTTGCCTGTGAGACGGATATTTATGGGGCACTTTCGGAATATATCATCACCTTAGCAACCTTGATGGCTCCCACTTTGCTGGATATCAACAACACCGTTCCTGAGGATTTGTACGCAGAAAACAAAGCCGCTATCGGACACTATAAAAACTCAGATCTTTTCATGGGCTTCCATTGTGGTAACACAGCTTCTTGCTATCTGGATACACCAGAGATGAAGTACCAGCTGATTATGAAACGCGCTCTTGAGCCCGATTCTGAGCCGGATATCACTCGTGGCACCTTGGAAGGCAAACTGAAAGAAGGCGATATCACTTTATTCAGACTGCAATCCACAGCAAACTGTCAACTGAGAAGCTATATTGCCCAAGGGAAGGTGCTGAACGTAGACCCGAAATCCTTCGGATCCATCGGCGTCTTTGCTATTGAGGAAATGGCAAGATTCTATAGACATGTCCTGATCGCTAAGCAATATCCTCACCATGCTGGAGTTGCCTTTAAGCACGCAGGTAAAACTTTGTTTGCTGCCATGAAGCTTCTGGGGATAGGCGATGTTGCTTATAACCAGCCAAAAAGTATGCTGTATAAAGACGAAAATCCATTTGCATAAGTACAAGGAGATAATCATGTATTCGATTGGCGTAGATTATGGCACACAGTCTGGGCGGGCGGTTTTGGTTGATCTGACAACGGGAGAAGAACTGGCTGTTTCTGTTAAATCCTACCCGCATGGCGTCATGGATGAGTATTTGCCGAATCATTTATCTGCCGGCAAAAGATTGCCGCCGGATTTTGCGCTTCAGCATCCGCAGGATTATTTGGATGTTCTGAGCCATACCATCCCAGACGTGCTTGCAAAAAGCGGTATCAGCGCGGATTCAGTTGTGGGACTGGGCATTGATTTTACGGCTTGTACCATTTTGCCTATTGATAAAAACGGAAAGCCTCTGTGCTTCCTGGATGAATATAAAGAAAATCCGCATTCCTATGTAAAACTTTGGAAGCATCATGCTGCACAGGATGAAGCCAATCGGCTGAATCAAATCGCTGAAGAACGCAAGGAACCTTTTTTACAGCGCTACGGCGGAAAGATTTCCTCCGAATGGCTAGTGCCGAAGGTCTGGCAGATGCTTAATGAGAGCCCTGAGCTATACGCAGCTGCTGATCGTTTCATGGAGGCCGCCGACTGGGTGATTTTACAGTTGACTGGAACGGAAGCCAGAAATAGTTGTACCGCAGGCTATAAGGCCCTTTGGTCCAAGAAGGACGGCTACCCCAACAAGGCTTTTTTCAAGGCCTTGGATCCTCGTCTTGAAAATCTGGTAGATGACAAGCTGAGCCGGGATATTTACCCCATTGGCCATAAAGCTGGGGAGATTACTGAGGCTGCTTCTCGACTTTGCGGCTTGAAGGTCGGTACAGCTGTTGCTGTGGCCAACGTGGATGCCCATGTCTCCCTACCAGCTTTAGGGATTACCGAGCCAGGAAAGATGCTGATGATCATGGGTACCTCTACCTGTCACATTATGCTCGGCGATGAGGAAAGAATGGTTCCTGGTATGTGCGGTGTGGTTCAGGACGGTGTGGTTCCTGGGTATCCGGGCTATGAAGCCGGACAAAGCTGCGTTGGTGATCATTTCGAATGGTTTGTTGAAAACGCCGTGCCAGAAGCCTATACCAAAGCTGCCAAGGAAGCCGGAATGGATATCCATTCCTATTTAAGCAACTTGGCCTCTAAGCTGCGTGTAGGTGAAAGTGGCCTCTTGGCTTTGGACTGGTGGAATGGTAATAGAAGCGTGCTGGTAGATGGGGATTTGACCGGACTTTTGCTTGGAGCAAATCTCTTAACGAAACCAGAAGAGATTTACCGAGCCTTGATTGAGGCCACCGCCTTTGGCACTAGAATGATCATTGAAGCCTTCAATGAAAATGGCGTACCTGTAAAGGAACTATATGCCTGCGGAGGCATTGCAGAAAAAAACGCAATGATGATGCAGATTTATGCAGATGTCAGCAATTGCAGCATTAAGATCTCCGGCTCTGCTCAGGCACCGGCTCTCGGCTCTGCCATGTGGGGTGCCGTTGCCGCCGGAAAAGAAAAAGGCGGCTTTGACACGATAGAAGAAGCTGTTCCTGTCATGGCTAAACTCAAGGATGATGTTTATCATCCGATTCCTGAAAACGTAAAAGTCTATGAGCTTCTTTTCAGAGAATATAAAGAATTGCATGATTACTTCGGACGTGGACAGAATAAGGTCATGAAAAAATTAAAAGAAATCAGACAGAATTTGATTTAAGACAGAACAGATAGAGGGAAATTATTGAAATGTTAGACGCGTTAAGAGAAGAAGTTTATTTAGCAAACATGGGTTTGCAGGAACACAAGTTGGTGAATTTCACTTGGGGGAATGTCAGCGGCCTAGACCAGAAGACAAAGTATGTGGTTATTAAGCCCAGTGGGATTCCTTATGATGAGCTGTCTCCCGAAAACATGGTCATCATTGACTTGGATGGAAAGATTGTGGAGGGGGACTTGCGTCCTTCCTCTGATGCCCCTACGCATTTACAGTTGTATAAGGATATGGCCGGGCTTAGCGGTATTGTCCATACGCACTCCACCTATGCAACGGCTTTTGCGCAGGCTGGAGTCTCCATTGAGACCTACGGAACCACCCATGCTGATTATTTTCATGGCCCTATCCTTTGCACACGCCCCATGCGTAAGGAAGAGGTTGATGAGGATTACGAACTGAACACAGGTAAACTCATTGTTGAAACCTTTATGAATGCCAACCCTTTAAACTCTCCATCGATTTTGGTCAGAAATCATGGGCCTTTTAGTTGGGGCAAGTCACCCATGGAGGCCTTGCACAACGCCGTGGTATTGGAGGAACTGGCAAAGCTAGCTTTGATCACCAAACAAATTGAACCAAGTGTAAAACCCATACGCTCCTATCTCCTGGATAAGCATTTTCAGCGTAAGCATGGCACTGGAGCTTATTACGGGCAGGGCGTGTAATGAAACGGAATTCAGGATGAAAGAAGGGAAGCTATGGAAACCGGCACTGTGCTTGATGTGAAAAAGAATAACGTCCTTGTAAAAATGACCCGCAAGGAAGCCTGCGCCCACTGCGGGGCCTGTACGAAGGAAATGCTGATTGAAGCTAAAAATACCTGTCAGGCAGCATCAGGGGACATCGTTCAGATCGCCCTCAACAAAAACAGCTTTCTTCTTGCCGTATTGGTTATGTACCTTGTCCCTTTTTCCATGCTAATGATTGGCTTTTTTCTTGGAATGTCCCTTGCCCCAAGCCTTGGCCTTGCAAGCTATGCCGAGGTTGCGGGCTTTTTTACAGGGCTTTTGTTGGCAGGATGCAGTTATATCTTGATCAGTAGATTTGAGACTTACTTTAAACAAAAAGGCTTTCAACCAGAAGCTGTTGGTATTGTAAAACATTCATAGGAGGTAAAAATGGCAAAGAATACGATAAATGTCGCTTCCGTAGCTGACGATGAGAAAGAAGACAGCAAACGAAAGGGTAAGAAAAAATCCTCTCCTGGTAGCGGTTCAGAGGAAGAGAACGAAAGAGGACAAGCGCTAAACACGACCATTGAAAACATAGAAAAAATGTTTGGCAAAGGTTCTGTTATGAAGCTGGGTGAAGTAAATTCTAAGGGCGTATCTGCTTTGACCACAGGCTCCTTAAGCATTGACATTGCTCTTGGAATCGGTGGCATTCCTCGGGGAAGGATTATTGAGATTTTTGGCCCTGAGTCTTCCGGTAAAAGCACCCTGGCCTTACATATCGTTGCAGAAATTCAAAAGGTCGGCGGCGTAGCTAGCTATGTGGATGCCGAACATGCGCTGGATCCAATTTATGCTAAGAAACTAGGCGTCAATATTGATCAGCTGTATATTTCTCAGCCGGATGACGGCGAACAAGCCCTCGAAATTGCAGAGCAAATGGTGCGTTCTGGTGCAGTGGATGTGGTAATCATAGACTCCGTAGCTGCTCTGGTACCAAAGGCTGAGATCGAAGGTGTCATGGGAGATAGTCACGTCGGACTTTTGGCTCGACTCATGTCGCAGGCTCTTCGTAAGCTGACGGGTATTGCCAACAAGACCAACTGTACTGTTGTCTTTATCAACCAGCTTCGAGAGAAAATTGGTTCGGCCTTTATGGGCGGTGGTGAAACGACGACCGGTGGTCGGGCGCTGAAGTTCTTTTCCTCTGTTCGAATTGATATTCGAAGGATAGAGTCCATTAAAGTGGGCGAGGAAATTGTAGGCAACCGAACCAAGGTGAAGATTGCCAAAAACAAGGTGGCAGCCCCCTTTAAAATCTGTGAATTTGATATTATGTATGGGCAGGGCATCTCCAGAGAAGGAGATATTATTGACCTAGGTGTCGCCATGAAGCTGATTCAAAAAAGTGGTTCCTGGTATGCCTACAACGATATACGCCTTGGACAGGGTAGAGAAAACGCAAAGAAATACTTAGCCGAAAATTCCACCCTCAGTCATGAGCTAGAGAACCTGATCCGTCATGAGCATGGCTTACCAGACTTGGAATTTATGTATGACAAGAACGCCTTGCGGGCTTTATCTGAGGACGAGTCTGCTGAATTGGACAAGCAGCTTGCAAAAACCCAGCTGAGCGATGAATTGCTTTTGGAAGATGAAGGCGAGCTATAGTCTTTCACACTTTGCCAAAAAGTATAGTAAACGGATAAATCTTGGTTACACAGCCCTGCAAAACTGCAAAAAATACGATGTTTTTGGGATTTTCTGAGATTTTCCCTTGACAAATACTATAAAAACGTTTATAAATAGCTATGGAGACATTCACTACTTTAAGGAGGTTTTTAAATGAATAAAACAGAGTTAGTATCCGCAATAGCTGAAAAGGCAGACATCTCCAAAAAAGATGCGGAGAAGGCATTGAAGGCATTTGAAGAGATTGTAACGGATGAGTTGGCAGATGGTGGAAAGGTACAATTAGTCGGGTTCGGCACCTTTGACGTTTCACAAAGAGCTGCAAGAGAAGGTAGAAATCCTCAGACTGGTGAGGCCATGAGTATTCCTGCTTCAAAGGCTCCCCGCTTTAAGGTTGGCAAAGCTCTTAAAGATGCCGTAAATAATGCTTAGTTTTGCCGCATAGCAATCGCCCCAATCTGCACACTTCACTGTGCAGGTTTTTTTTATGTCTACCATTCGCTCTATAGAACAAAAATATAATGAGATTGGGAGCAAAATTATGAGACTGGATAAATATTTAAAGGTATCAAGGGTAATCAAGCGGCGCACGGTCGCAAACGATGCCTGTGACGCCGGACGAGTCACTGTTAATGACAAGCCGGCCAAGGCCTCCTACGAAGTCAAAGAGGGCGACATAGTCGAAATTCGCTTTGGTAGTAGCTTGACTAAGTTTGAGATCACCTCCATCAAAGAGCAGGTTAAAAAGGATGAGGCGAGCAGTATGTACAGGATGATTACGGAGACTGAGTAAATCGCCAAATACCTTTTTGCAAGTTCTTGACAGCCCAGCAAGGTTTCTATATACTTACCTTAAATTTTAGCGCATTGCGCTACTCTTGGAGGAAGTATGACGAAGGAAGACATTAAAAGGCTAGTTAAAGAAAAAAATGTAAGCTTTATCCGTTTGCAGTTTGTGGACATTTTTGGTATGTTGAAGAATGTGGCTATCACCACCTCAGAGCTTGAAAAGGCTCTGGATAATAAGCTGATGTTTGATGGCTCGTCCATCGAGGGCTTTGTCCGTATTGAAGAAAGCGACATGTATTTACGTCCTGATTTAGATACATTTACCATTTTGCCTTGGTTCAAGGATTATACCATTGCCCGCATGATCTGTGACATCTACCGCCCAGATCAGACCGCCTTTATTGGCGATCCACGGCAAGTTCTGCGGAAGGCGATTGCAGAGGCAAAGGCCTTGGGCTACGATTTCTGCGTTGGGCCAGAGTGCGAATTTTTCTTATTCCAGACTGATGAAAAAGGGAACCCCACCACCAATACCCATGACGAGGCCTCTTATTTTGACCTTGCGCCCATTGACAACGGAGAAGTTGCCCGCATTGACATGGTGAAAAACTTGATGGAAATGGGCTTTAATATTGAAGCTGCTCATCATGAAAACGCACCCGGTCAGCACGAAATTGATTTCAAGTACTCTGATGCGCTTCGAGCCGCTGACAATATTACGACCTTTAAGCTGGTTGTCAAAGTGATTGCAAAGAAGTTCAAGCTTCATGCAACCTTTATGCCTAAGCCCCTTGATAATGAGTGCGGCTCGGGTATGCACTGTAATATGTCTTTGTTTAAGGATGGGCAAAACGCATTCTACGACCCAGAGCAGCCCAACGGCTTATCTCAGGTGGCGCTGTACTTCATCGGAGGGCTGTTAACCCATGCTAAGGGCATGACGGCCATTACCAATCCTTTGGTCAACTCCTACAAGCGGCTGGTGCCCGGTTATGAGGCCCCAGTTTACATTGCCTGGTCCACAGGGAACAGAAGTCCTCTCATTCGGATTCCTGTTGCAAGAGGCGTAGGAACTCGAATTGAGTTGCGAAACCCGGATTCAACTTGCAATCCGTACCTGGCTCTTGCCGCCATGCTGATGGCCGGTCTGGACGGGATCAAGAACAAGATACTTCCGCCTGCCCCTATTTCGGCGAATATCTATAATATGACGGATGACGATCTTTCCAATGAAGGTGTCCTTCATCTACCTGCCAGCCTTGAAGAAGCTATTAATGAGCTTTGTGCGGATCAGGTTATCAAAGACACCCTCGGAGAACATATTTTTGAAAACTATACGAAAGCCAAGCGTATTGAGTGGGAACAGTTTTCGAAAAAAGTGCATGATTGGGAGATTGAGAAGTATTTGGGTAAGTATTAATGAATATGGAAAAGCCCCCTATGTTATTTTTGATAACATAGGGGGCTTTTTCGTGATTCCATTACACCGTAAAGGCCGAAACCATCTGTGCCAGCACCTCGGACTGGCTGTTAAGCTCTTCGGCTACTGCAGCTGATTCTTCCGAGGTTGAGGCGTTGCGTTGAACTACATCGGAGATTTGATTGATGCCTATTGTTATTTGAGCAATACCCTCCTTCTGTTCTTTGCTTGCTGTAGAAATCTTGCTAATGATGCCTGATACTTGATTAATATCCGAAAGAATCTGATCTAAGGATTGTGCAGTCAGATGCGCTGTTTTCGTTCCATCGTTGATCTTACTTCGGATGTCCTCTATTTGTGCTGATGTTTCTTTAGCGGCATCCTGGCTGCGGCTGGCTAGCGCTCGTACCTCTTGGGCCACGACTGCAAAGCCCTTTCCTTGTTCGCCCGCTCTGGCCGCCTCTACTGCGGCATTAAGAGCCAACAAGCTTGTCTGAAAGGCTATGTCATCTATAACCTTGATAATTCTATAAATATTAGCAGAGGCCTCCTCCAGCTCCTGCATGGATACAAGCATTTTCGACATTTCAGTATTCCCAGCCTTAGCACTGAGCATTGATTTCTGTGAAAAATCGTCCGCTGCCTGTGCATCTTCGGCTGTTTTGTGTGTTTTTTCATTTATGTTAATGATGGAGGCATTCAGTTCCTCTACTGAGCTTGCTTGGACACTGGCACCATTCGCGATATTCATAGCCGACTCGGATATTTGCTTTGCCCCTCCCAGTACGTTTTCAGCAGAGTTCCTAATATCTCCCATCGTGATTCGCAACGTTTGGGAAATTTGGTTTATGGATTCCTTGATTTGATTAAACTGTCCCAAATACTCTCGCTTGATCTCCTGTCTTAAATCTCCCTTTGACAATGTGCCAAGTATTTGCGTGATTTCATTAATATAGGAGCCGATGGACTTGATCATGCTATCTAGTGATTTTGCCATTTCAGCAAAGCTGCCCTTGTATTGTTTTTGTATTGATACATCAAAATCACCTCTGGATAGCTGAGCCAGTATGGTGTTTGCATCGTTAATAGGCGAATTTACGGCCTGTAGCAAGTTGTTTAGGCCTTGAATCAACCTGTTCCAGTCGCCTTTATAGCCATCGGCATTAACTCTGGTATCCAACTTGCCTTCTATCGCTGCAGCGATCAGACTGTTCACGTCTAAACTGAGGGAGGACAGATTTCCTTTCAGCTCGTCAAAATGCTGGTTGAAAACCTTCTTTTTACCTGGAAATTCAGGAATCTTAGCATCAAAGTTACCCTCGCCAAATTTGCTATAGCCGTTCATAATCGTTAGCGTTTCGCTTACCAGTTCTTTGATTGCATGGTTTATGGCCTTGGCCACATTTTGATATTCGCCTTCAAACTCGTTTTCGGGTATTTGGGCGTCTAGATCACCTTTTTCCAACTCATGGGACATTCGGTTGATTTTGTCCATCAGCATAAGAATAATATCTCTCAAAGACCCAAAAGAAGTGATCAGCGTACCGAGCTCATCCCGACTTCGATAATTCAAACTGACATTGAAATTACCCTGTGCCATTCGTTTGGCGAGTAATTCAAGCTCCTTGACCGGACTGACAATAGATTTTGTGATTAAGGTGGTCAGAACAATCGTAAATACGATGACAAGAGCCAATACGATCAGTACAGTGAAATAAGCACCAGTGGCAGTACTGTTTGCATTCTTGACACGAGTGGAAATCCGATTATTGATATCATTGTACAGCGATACAACATCGGTAGCCACTTGGTTGAAAACAGGAGCGTATTGTTTGACATATAAATCATAGGCTTTGACACTGGATTCGATATCTGGTTGAGAGGCTAAGCTTACAATTTCCTTCCGGACCGAAATATTTTTTTCTATGTATTCTTTGATTTTACTGATGGAAACTTTGAAATCAGGGATTAGGAGTGCAAGGTGATCTAATGACTTCATCAGTGCATCCCGGTCTGTGGTAAGATTCTTTTCAATGGTGGCAATCTCGTTTAGATTATTCGTAGTAATGATCTGCAACAAGTATCGCTCCATTGATATCAAATTGCGTCTGACGGTCCAGATGTCGTCCACTGCTGGAACCGTGGTTGTGGCAAAGCCCTGTGAGGTCTGATTCAGCGTGCTCAGCTGTGTGATAGAAATTGCACCAAGCGCAATGACAAATACCAAGATCAGCCCAAACCCTACTAATAACTTTACTTTGACTTTCAAATTCTTCATACAGATTCCCCTTTATTTAATATTATTTTTTTAAAAGCTTCACGCTTATGAAGTACACAATTATCCTTTTACAGAATACTATATCAAGCTACATAATTCAATATTAGTGGCCCAAGATTCACGTCTACACACTGTGCTTCGGTGTGAATGAGAACAAGCCATACCATCGGCAAGCAGAAGGTGATCGGCCTGTGATCCGTTTTAGAATAAAGCCTTTCAATCTATTTACAAATAGAAAATAAATATGTTACAATTACTTACCAGATCAATTTAGATGAAATTGCGAACCGATCTGTGACTGGCTGACGTGAAAGAGAGGGAATTGATATGCCAAAAAAGCACTTAACAAATTTAGCAGTTTTGATGGACTTATTAAATATTACCACTGTAGAACTTGCTAAGGCGATCTGTATGGAGCGAACCTCCATCAGCAAATGGCGGCATGGAGCCAACAAAATATTGGCTGACATGCCTTACTTCGAAGAAATGGTCAATTATTTTGTGCAAAAAAATAAGCAGCTTGGTAATGAGCTGCTTGAAAATTATTTTGAAAGTGTGTATCCGGTTAAGAAGCGTATCCATAAAGATTATTTAAAAAAATGCATCCGTAGCTACATATTAAATATTCCAGATAGCAGAAGGCCAGGCTCCAATACTGAGCCTCTACAAATTGAAGCTCAGTCTCATATGTACGTCACTAAGTGTGACGGTTTTGATGGTAGAATGGAATTGTTTTCAGCCCTGCTGGAGGCAGCTGAAAAGCTACCTACTTTCGCCGTCATTAAAATATTTGAATGTGATGAGTTAAATTGGGTTTCGTGTCATATGCAGTATTCCGTTCTGTTTTATCAAAGGTTGAAAAACTTATTAAATTTGGGACATAAGTTAGAGCTTATCTTTCAAATCAACACTGATCATGCTATCAACTTGATGCTGCACCAAATTTTTTTGGAACTTGCATTTCATGAGAATTTTTCCATGTACACCTATAATCCTAGACTAAAAGGACCAGAAATAAGCAGCACTTATGTGCTGGTCGGACGAATGGCCATCGTTGGACACTGCTTTGAACCTGATAAAAGTGATATGATTAGTTGTCTGTATCAAAACAATCAGTATGCGAAAGTACAAGAGATGATTTGGGAAGAGCAAAAGAAAGTATCCACCCACATTCCAGTTATTGTAAATCATTCCCAAATTGAAGAAGTGATTCATTATTTTGAGTGTTTAAGCGACCGACCGGATTCTTATTTCCATTCAGGGAAAGCACTCAGCCTTGCAACCATGAGTGAGGAATTGTTAGATGAAATATTGACCGACAACCATTTTACCAATCAAGAAAAAAAGCTTTGCTTTGAGTTTTACCATGCATATCGATCCAATATCGAAAGCAGCAAAGCAGATTCCATGAGTGGCTTTTACTACGTGTTGGATGAAATTGTTTCACCTTTAGCGTATCCCACTATTACGAATTATGCACTATCTGCAATAACAGGTAAGCATGTGGGGATGAGTCGTGAGCAGTATCTGCGACATTTTAAGGACACCGCTGAGATTTTGCTTCGGGATAAGCGGTATCGCATCTTGTTGCATTTTTCCGTCATCCCTACACCCGTCACGATCTCTCCACCCAAACTAATTTGTTTAAAAAATAACAGTTGGGTTATTGTGATCAATACCGATGGCCTTTTAGGAAAAACCAAATTTATGTTCGGGTTTGTCCCCCAAATGTTAAGTTTTTTTCAAAGAGCCTTTTCTGAGATTTATGAAAAAATTCCAGACTACAAAAAAGATAACGAATATGTTGCCAAGATTTTTATGAAAATTGCCAATGGCGAAAGGATTTAGCGGCTTAGAAACATCCTTAAAAATCGTTCCTTGTCATAGTCCAGAGCCTTCATCATGTACTCAGCTAGAGTGCTATTTTCGTTCGCTAAATCCTCCATGCTGACATCAGCCAAAATTTTTCCAAAGCGGAGGATGAGGGCACGATCAATAAACTGCTCAATCTCATCAATCAGATGGGTGCAGATGACTATGCTTTCCTCTGCTTTCAAGCTGCCTGCCATGAGCTTCATAAAATCCCTTCTGGTGAATAAATCGTTTCCAGAAAAGGGTTCGTCCATCAGAATGTACTTGGCCCCTTTGGAAAAGCCAGCGGAAACCTCTAGCTTGGTTTTCTGACCCTTGGATAGGGTTTTAATTTTGTCTCTGTCACGGATTTCAAAAAAATCCAGCAGCAGACGGTAACGTTCTTTGTTAAAGTTTGGAATGAAGTCTTGGAGAAAGCGACCATAGGCTGCCGCAGTTAGGCTTGAAAAAGAACTGCCCTCCTCGGTGATAAAGGAAACCTTATGATAACTCTTTTGAATCGGCAGCCCATCGATTAGGACCTCGCCCTTGTTTAAGGCCGTCAAGCCCATGATGCAGCGAAGCAGAGTGCTTTTCCCCGCTCCATTTTCTCCAAAGATGCCCACAATCTGCCCGTTGGGAATCACTAGAGAAAAATTACGGAGCACAAAGCCATAGCCGGGGTAGGATTTGCTGATTTCCTTGATTTCAATGGCAGCTTGTTCTTTGGTTTGTTCCTTGGTTTGTTCTTTGATTTCCTTATTCATTCAGCCCTGCTCCTCCTTCGATTTGAACATTCGCTAAGGAACGGAAATGTCGATAGCCTTCATTGACTTTTCTTGAGTTCCACACCCACAAGTCTTCTTTCTTATCACTTTCCAATTCGCCCCAATATAAAAGCGTATCAGACTCAGAGATAGCCTCAAGGCTATCTTTATTTTTTGTCTTTCCGAAGATAAGAATAAAATCCTTACTTTGCAGGGTAAAATCAATCAGTTCATACTGACTGGAAAGGGGATAGACCGCAGCGTTACCTCCCAGTCTCACATCAAAAGCTTCCGCTATGACAATTAATTTATCGTTCACAGTAGCCATGTTGTGAATGCGGATGTTCTTGTTCGTATAATCTGGGCTGTATAGGTCTACAAAATTTGAGAGAACAAGCTCTGGACTAAGCGACACACTTAGCATGCTCAGTCGTAAGTCATTGCCATTTGTGAGACTGTCTGCGCCCGTCGTTTCGGAAGAGCTACCTTCGAAGCCTCCTTTCGCAGAAGACAAAAAGCTGATACTGTTCTCTGAAGAAAAGCTGATATAGCGCTCATCTTTTATCATAAAAGAAGGAACGGTCAGCGTTGATAGCAGTACACCATCTTTTTGATACAGTCGGAGGGTAAAGATACCCTCCTCCCTGGTGACAAGAAGCAAGCTGTCAGCAAGGCGGTGCAGGCCAAGAACCTGTGTCTCCTCAGTGATTTCAAAGGCGACAATCAAGCTTACAGAGCCTTTGATTTTGCTATCCAAGTACCACGGGTCAAAGCGATCCACCCGGTAGATTCCGTTGGTTCCTGAAAAGCCCTGGCCTGTGGGGTAGGTAAAGTAAAGCTCATCTCCGATTTCCGCAAGGCAATATTCGCTATTGAGGGCATATTGATTTTTGTTCACTTGCTCAAAATCGCCATAATAAGATCTTGAGTAAGAGAGCGCACCTTGCCTATAATCAGCCTGTTTTTCTTTGTCCTCTTTTAAAAAGCTGTAGCTTTTCTTGCTCTCAAAAACAAAATCTTCCGGAGGCTCAGCTCTTAATCCACTCTTTTGAGTTATGTGCCAATAGGAGCTGTATCTTTCACGAAAGTCGATGTTGATATAAACTTCCGCTACCTTGGTCGTTGTCACTATAGTCTCCTCAACGGTCGTGTAGCGACTGTCGCTGGGATTGTCGTAGGTGTTCAGCTCTGTTCTACTCTCTTGTTCCCCGAGCTCCGCTGGCTGGTAGAACAAGCTTGATGTGTATTGCTTTTCAGGCCAAAGCGATCTAGACAATACGCTAAATTGATCCCCTCTGGGGCTGTCGAAAGCAAGGAAGCGTCTGTTTACGCTTCCATCTTTAATTTCAAAACGCAAGGAATGAGAAAGATCCTGTAAATCCCCCTTGATCACAATTCCTTGAAGGGCACTGAGATCACCGCTTTTCGTTTGAAGGCGAAAGACACTGTCCGCCTTCAGCCCGTTTGTATAGCCATAAAAGCCAAAAATCATGGCTATTGCCAAGAACAGGCTTACAAGTGCAGAAAAACGTGTTAAAAAGTTTCGTAAAAAGTTGCTCATCTACATTATCCTTTCTGATACGCTATTATACTCAGTACCGTTAGTTTTGCAAAGCCGAAGGCGACTGAGTATAAATGATGGCTTACATTCCTTTCAGCATATCTTACTTTTTTCATACAAATAAAGCCCATGAAAAATCGAAAACACCGTAAGGCCAGCCAAACCAAGGGCACAAAGTAAGAATCGCACATCGTAAGAAGCGCCGTTGAGGATCGTAGATAGCACAGTTACCCCAGTATAGGCATAGGCCAGAAGGTAGACTGGAAGCAAGAAGCACTTTGCCCGCTCACAGGCCGCAAGGTACAAAAGAGAGCAAAGCAGGCTCAACCCAAGGGTGCATGAATACAGAACGCTTTTGAGACTCAGCGGCAGCACTAGCTTGAAAAATCCAGAACGCAGTAAGGCCAACAGAAAGCCATTTCTCATTATGAAGGTCTCGTTGGTGATCTTTTGAACCTTGTCACAGAAAATAGAATAACTGAGTCCAAAGCCAAAATAGCTAAAAGCCAAAAGCAGCAAGAGCCAGGTAATGAAGGTCAAGAGCTTACAGAAATAAAGCTTTCGACGGCTTATCGGTAAGGATAAGAGGGTATAGATGCTTTTTCCGTTAATAAAATCAGCATAGAAGGCACTGAGGATCATAAAAGCCAAGGCACCACAAAGTATATAGAAAAAAATCTCCGCGCCCGCAGAAGCAAAGGCCGATTCAAAGCGCATATAAGCATCAAAGCCCCACCCCTTTACAAAGCTCATCATCAGAATCACTGGAGAAAAGAAAGCCGCAAGACAAAGCAAAGCTGTTCTCAAATACCACCGGGAAAACTCAAATTGGTACAGCTTGATAAACGCAGTCAAATAAATCCCTCCCTCATTATTTATTGATTTTTTAAAATCCTGGGGCTTATGTATTATTGAGGCAATACATAAGCAAGCTATTCTCTGCTTTCCCACAATTCGCTAACCATGTCAACCACCTGCTTAAATGACAGATTTAAATCCTTAAGTTCCTTCAAAACCGTTGCAAGCCGGTCAGCCGTCAGCTCCTTTTTGAAATCCTGCAAGCGGCCTTCGTTTATGACGATTATACTGCCCTGATTGCCGTCTGTTATCACAAAGCCCTCCTCTTCCATCAGCTTATACGCTTTTTGCACGGTGTTGGGATTAATACACAGCGTTGCGGCAGTTTCCCTTCGGGAAGGAAGACGCTCACCATTAGCCCATTCCCCGGACAAGATTTGTTTCTTTGCATGCTTGATCATTTGCAAATACACTGGCTCGTTTTTATTCAGTTTCAATTTTGAAAAGCCATCCACAGCATCACCACCCGTTGTGTATTATAGGACTAATACACAGGAGTGTCAATCCTCGTTTAAAGTTACTCTTGGTTACCTATCTATAGCTATTCATCGTAATAGTGAAGCGTTTCACTTTGAAAGAGCGAGCCGAAAGGACAAAAGGGGATATATTTACACAGGAACAGTGAAGTGAGTAATGCAACGAAAATAAAAAAACTCGCACCGTAGGTGCGAGAAATCAGCTGGATAAAGAACCTGATGAAAATGTCACGAGCAAAGACTTACGCTCAATTTTACAGTCTCATTAGCTACTGAGACTTGCTTTTCTTAGATATTACGTAATCCCAAAAATAAATTAAATATGCAAGTAAAAGAATCAGTACCAGCATAATAGATACCCATTTCAATACGCCAAAGATTCCAATTTCACTAAAATCCATAAAGAAATATACATACGAGGTTTGTTTATTAGGAATTGTTGATCCATAGTATCCATAAATGCTAAACACTACAAAATATAGGAACGGTACAGACAAACAGATTAAGGGGAAGTGCTTTTTTATTTTCCCCTTTTCATCAAACAGTAGCCAGTCGAAAAACATTGCCGTCGGCGCAACATAGTGTGCAACAATATTTCCATAGGTAAAGACATTATAGCTGTAATTCTCTGCTATCTTCTGAGGTAAAACGATAAAGTGATAAATAAATCCAGTTAGTAAAATCATTAAAAGCCCAACAGCACGTAATTGTGAAAGGTTTACGCTCTTTGACGAATATATGGTTGCAAACAATGTAACCAACGTTAATATCAAAACAAAACTATTGCTTATGGTCGTGAAAGAATATAAGGTATGCAACTGTAATTCCGCTCCAAACAATCCGGCTCTATGCAGAATTGCTGTTAATATCACAATAGCAGTCACTATTTTATATGTAATTGAAAACTTAGCCTTAGTATCGTAAATGTTCATTATCTGTTTCTGCTTGTCCATTGAATGCATCTCCTCAAATTTGGGCTACCTACAAGCACTTTGCTTATTTGGATCGGAGTTTCTCTTTTACAAACTTTATACCTCGCAATTTGTTCTTGCATTTTTTAAGAGTATTTTAACTTTTATCACATACTGCTCCGCTTGTCAAGTTCGATTTTATGATACTCGGAAACAATTGAAGCCAGTTTGTTAAATAGCATAACTGTTTTATCAACGGATAGCGAAAGCCTATCTGCTGTTAGGCCTGCAAGGCATTCTTCTATAGAATATCCACAAGGAAAATGATCATCATCCCGATTAAAGGCAATGAGCTTTGCATGAGGGATATTATATTCGGACAGCTTTTTGTAAACAAAGGGTATTTTTCCGTCTTCAGGCCAATCACGGTTACTATAATATATACTTTGAAAATATATAATTTATTTTCAGCTGTGACTTTATAAACTGTGTTATTAGATACATTTTAAAATTGATGAATAGAATCAATTTTTACACCTATCTCTCTTTCTCAAATGTGCTTTTTATCATACTCACCCTTACTTTCTCGAACAGTATTGACAAAAGCTCGGGAAACCGCATTTTATCAGGTATGGAATCAAAGAGCTTTACCTCTGCGATTTCAAATTCTTTGGGTAAGTCGCCCAGTTCTTCTAGCACGGCGTAAAATAATTGACCATTTAGAAGCCTTCTACTGGACACACCTCTGTAATCACAAACTGGCTCGATTGAATACTTAGTAGCGCCTGTTTCCTCATATAATTCACGCTTCGCTGCTTCAAGCGGAGTTTCGCCGTTTTCAATACCACCGCCAATCATTCCAAAAACATCTCTCGTTTTGGCTCGGCAATAGAGCCACTTGTTATGATACCGGGCAAATACAGCGACAACCTCATAACCTTTGTACGTCCCAAGTTCGGGCGTTAGGACAGTATGCATAACGGAATCATTATTTGGCTCGAACAAATCAATTTTCCACATTCCTACTAAGTTCTCACCATCAAATTTCATTCTGACAACCCAAGGCATGATATTAGCCATTGCGATGAAATCATCAAAGCCATATGTATTGTCAAAATAATTGATGATCGTGGAAAGTGCAGTTTCATGTGTTCCGATAACGATGTTTTTATCTTTATATTGAGTGAGAACGTCGAAGAGCGCTGAGATATTGCGTTTTTGTACTTCGGCAAGACATTCGCCATCTGAGCGTTTGTAAGAAAAGTCTGCCCACTGTTTCTTCGCAAAATCAATAAAATCCTCAACCCAAACACTATCCCGCTCTCTAAAATTATCGACAATCTGTATTGTATGATGATTCTTCTTTGCGAAGTCTACAATCGTGTCAATAGCTCTCTTATATGGGCTTGACAATACGCAGTCAATACTTTTGTCGCCAAGAAATTCTGTTACCAATGTGCGGTCAATTAACCCTTTTTCGCTCAGTGGACGAGTTAAGTCGTCGCGTATGTTATGGTCCGGCTGTGCATGGCGCACGAAATAAATGTTAGTCATGATTTACCCCTTTCATTACATTTTTTACTGATACATCCACGAAACATTAATAAAACCTTTGTCCACATTTACAAAAGGCAGCCCTGCCTTTTCGGCAAATATTTCGCCGGTGTATTTGTTGCAGTAGATGTTCAAATACATTTTCATTGCGTGGAAATCTTCTAGCCCGTATACGTAATACCGCCCTACGGTGAAGCCGGCATAGAATATATTCAGCGGGTTGTAATCTTTGTTTATATCATCAAACTCCCTATTTGTCAGCCTCAGATAATCGGCGGTTTGTAAATATGCTTCTTGGGAAGCCGCTTGGACCCGCTCAAGACATTGCTCCGGCGTCAGCTCTTGTGCACCTTTCTCAGGACGGTCTATTGTGACACAATTTATAATAGATCTCCTATCCGCTCTGTCAAAATAATATTGACTGCCGTAACCTTTTATTCCACCGCCGCTAGCAAACATCAAACCATCCCGATGATACTCCACAGCGCAGCCCAAGGCTTCGCACACAAACCGAAGGGGGATATACCTTTCCGTTTATCATTTGGTAGCAGATAGGCATTTGGGTAGTTTTGCCGTTTATCTTTGCGCTCGTATCTCCTTGCGCCATTTCAACAGATATCCCGTCAAGGCTTATGGTGAGTTTACCCGCTTTTGATTCGTAAATTTTCACGCCAAAACAATCAGAGAGAATATCAGCTTTGAGTAAGAGATGGCCGTTGTCTACTTGTATATCTGCATTGGGGTACATGCCGCCGTTTACCATGAGAAGATACAAATTTTCTACGTCTTCAGGCGGGGTTTCCACCGTTCTACTGTTATAGTCTACTTGATAAGCGTATTCAATCCCTGTGTTGGGCTCGTAAATAGCTAAGTCAAAATTATTCTCTATCCAAGGCCAAGAAGTTATGGGTTCCATTTTCCTGGCAGAGAACATCAGCAGCTCGCCGTCCGGCTTAGAAGTGCCGCTGCCGTCTTCAAAGTAAATGCCGGCAAGTCTAACCACAATCTTTTATTTAGTACGATTTTGCCATCAAATATGTAGTCCTTTAACGGATAATATTTTTCTTCTGCTATAGACTCTATAATTAGACCTCGGCAAAGAATAATCTGGGTTTTGTATATTTCAAGCATTTGCTCTTTTGGAAGAGTCGAAAAATAATCAGAACGATCTGCAACAACTATCGAGTCAATCCAGCTATACACGATTTCTTCTGTCGGCTTTACCATGATTTTTTTGCTCATTTTTACACCTTTTCCAATCTTACTTAAACGAAAGTTCCTGAAAAGAACTTTGCGGTTTGCTCAATAGACCATTCAGATGCCAATACAAATCGGTCGAATTATCACCATATCCGATTGCCCTTCCCAAAATATACGCCGCCAAATATTCCCTCCAGCTGGAGTATACTTTGGCTGCGTTTTCAGCAGCGGCTTGGATATACTGCCAAGCTTCCTCTTCTTGCATATAGCCTACGTTTGCGCTATATCGAGCAATATATGCCGTGCGTCCGTAGTCCCAAGCGGCCAAAGAATCTATTTTTGACAACTCAGCTTCCGTATAACCCAATTTGATCAGCATTTTCTTAGCCGGAATATAGGCTCTGATTGCGGCATTGATCCTGTCAACTTGATGGGCGTTTTCGTCTTTTAAACTATGTAAGTCTGTCTGCGTTGGCGAACCAAGCTGACCCTTTTTAATCAGGTTATTATAAACATCATCTGCAAACGGGGTATGTCCTTCGGCTACAGACAAATACCTGGAAATGTGAATGGCTTCGTTGCGGTCTTTAATTCCCCACCAATCTTGAAGCATCCCTTTTGCCTTGCCTTTAGAAATATTTCTGAGCTTAAACATACGGCATGATTCACCGTTTATTTTGAGCAATACGATGCCGAAAGCCATGTATCTTTGGCGCTCGGCAGAGACAGCATATTTTTTGTCCCAATTGCCCAACATCAGTTTCGCAACTGCAAAAAGCGAGACGATCATGCCAACAACAAAAACACCAATCATGGTAAGCGCCACGACAGGGCCGTTTTCAACTGTGGCGGTGTCAATTTTTGAAATCGCAAAAGAAAGTGCTGCAATCCACAAAGCCATTACCAACATAAGAATCCCATAAAGTCGTCCTCTAAGCATTGTTTAACCTCCGTAAAATGAATTGTTGTTTCCTTATATCTTTCAGCCTTGCTTTACGCTCATATAAATTCGCAAAAACTTGGCATAGTTTTCATTGAATTAATTCTTCCGTTTAGCGGAGACTTCCATTATACAACATACTTGTGAATTTTTGTACAGAATATTTAAATGGTGAACTGAAAAGGCTACAGCAGTGTCACAAAAGTGGAAAACAGCATGAATGGTGACGGTGAAATTTCTTAAAGACTTCATAATAAGTCCATGATATAGTGTACTCATCAATTATATCTATGAAAAGAGGGTTGGATTTCATGGCTAAAATACTCGTTGTCGAAGATGAAAAATCAATAAATATTTTGATTAAGAAAAATCTTGAACTTGTGGGACATAGATGCGTTTCTGTTTTTGATGGTGAATCCGTATTTGATGAAATAAAAAAGCAAGCATATGATTTGATATTGCTTGATATCATGCTTCCAAAAATAGATGGCTTTCAGGTGATCCATCAAATAGAGGCGGAGATACCTGTTATATTTTTAACAGCCCAAGGATCTGTAAAAGATCGCATTAAGGGGCTGAAACTTGGCGCTGATGATTATATTATAAAGCCCTTTGACATGATGGAACTGCAAGCAAGGGTAGAGTCTGTTCTGCGTCGAACTCAAAAGACGGACAATCTATTTTGTCTAGGAGATGTAGAGGTTGACTTATCTAGCAGACAAGTGTTTTACAAAGGTGTGATTGTTGATTTCGCTCCGCAGGAATTTTTACTGATAGAGGCTTTAATTAAAAATCGCAACATTGCTCTATCGCGTGACAAATTATTGGAGATTGCCTGGGGTTTTGATTTTAGTGGTGATACAAGAACGGTAGATGTACATATTCACAATATCCGCAAAAAATTGTTTTGGGAAGATACCATTAAAACAGTCTATAAAATGGGGTATAGGCTGGAGGTGAAGAAGTGAGGTTCAAAACTTATCTTGCCACTTATTTACTGTTTCTTTTGATTTTGTTTTTAAGTCTTGGCATCGTATCTGTTTATATGACTAACAGCCAAATGAATCTATTAAAGGAAAAAGGCACAACAGAGTACCAAAGCATAGCCGCTTCTCTTATTAAAGATATTGCTGTTCTATCCGGCAGAAGCAGAAATTTTTCTGAAGATGTAAGAACACTTGTAAACGGTTACTCAAAGTATTTTAAGAAAAATAATGTTTCTATTGAACTTACCGATTTATCATTTGTAACACAAGAAAACAACGATCATAAGGTTTCTATCATGAGACGCAATGAAGAATATTTTATTTTTATCAGTGGTACGTTATCAGAGCCTTTTCAATACTATGGTTTGAATTATTACTATAATATCTCTAGAAGCATTGCAGACATGAACAACATTCAAAAAACACTACTGCTAATCTGCATTGTGTTTTCTGTAATAACGGCACTTGTGTTATATTTTGTTCTGTCCGTTATCTTCAAACCCCTCCGTATTGTGGCTAAAATATCAAGGGAAATTGCTAACGGCCATTACAACGAAAGAATCCAAATAAGCGGTAAAAACGAGCTATCGGAAATGGCAGGGGACTTTAACCGTATGGCTGAAGAAATAGAAAGACAAATTCGCATATTGGAAGAAGAAGCAGCAGGGAAGCAACAGTTTATAGACAATTTTGCTCACGAAATACGAACACCGCTCACGTCTATTTATGGTTATGCTGAATATATGCAAAAAGTAAGTTTAGATGAAAAAGAGATTATTGATTCAGCACAATTTATTATGGATGAGGCGAGCCATATGAAAAAGATTGCAAACTCACTCCTTGAGCTTGCAACCTTACGGCACTACATACCGGTTAAAAGTAAAATTTCAATCCCCCAGTTGTTTGAAGATACACACCAGACAATGAAAAAATCTTTGTATGAGCATCAAATTCAGCTTGTTTGCCGCAGCCACGTCGATGCTTTGGAGGGTCAGGCGGATTTAATTAAAAGCTTGTTGTTGAATCTGTGTTATAACGCAATCAAATCATGTTCTCCTAACAAGGGTGTTATCTATTTGGAAGCTGAGAATCAGAATAATAACATCGTATTGTCTGTAACGGATAACGGCTGTGGTATACCCGAGGAAAGCATAGCAAGGATTATAGATCCGTTTTATCGCGTGGATAAAGCGCGAAGTCGGGAGCAGGGAGGCGTGGGGCTTGGCTTGGCTATATGCAAACAGATTGTCGATGTACACAATGCCAAAATGTTGATTCAATCGTCTTTAGATCTAGGGACAACGGTAAAAGTAATATTTACAAGTTCATAATAATTCAATAATACTCTCATAAAAAAATAGTTCTATCATCATACTCGTGAGGCTCACAAAACCAATTCAATTAATACGTAAACGCGATAATCAGGGCTAGCAGCACCCGCTTGGACTTTTGTGCATGGTGGCGGGTGAAGGCAGCCGTGGCTGTTGAAAGGAAGGACAAATTATGAGAAAAAACAAAGTCAATGATGTTTTTAAAGTGTCTGTAGCATCCATTTTATCTATCGGAATATTCAGTGCAGGATTTCTTGGTGTCAACAATATTGCTTTCGCATCGGCAATCAATAAAACGGAAAGCATAGCTACCGCTGTAGCCGCGGTCAACATCCGCCCAACGGATAACGAACTGCCAGAGGGCTATCCAAAGCATACGCTGACAGTATATGAGGCTCCTGACAGTAATAAAAAAAGTGCCAATGCTATCTCTATGGAAGAGGCGGCTGAAATCGGTGCTCAATATATCATGGAAATATTTGGAGAAAGTATTGACGGTAAAACGGTTGAAATGTTCTATATGTCTTATCCTTACAATACAAGAGCATATTGGGATTGTTCCGTGGCTGATTCAAAGTCCGAATTGGAAAACAATGAATATACATTTCAATTCACGCTTGATGCCGTTTCTGGCGAAAGGATTGGGATATCCAGTTTTTGGGACTGGAAATCAGATGGAAAGCTCTATACCCAAGAAGAAAGGGAGGGTCTTACTGAGAAATACTATAGTCAAAGTGGTATATATCTGCCAATTGCACAAGAATATGCAAAAAAACATTTTAACCATTCAGCTGTGACAAGCGTTGTTTACAACAACACATCCGGTAGGATGACCGGCAAAGAAACAATCACTTTTACTGCAACGGATGACACAGAGCGTGAAGCCTACATAACAATTGATGTTCAGACAAAGCAATTGCTGAATATTGATACCACATTTAACGATATTATACCTGGGTTTAATGCTGACGTTCCTGGAAGTGTGGGTTAATGCTTCACATTTTGAATCAGTAATCAAAAAGGACTTGACTACCGCTTCATTACGAATAAGGGAGTCAAGTCCTTTTTATGTGAGAATAATACAAATGCAGGGGCTTAGTATAGGATTTTTCTAATGGAGTCAATTGACAAATTGAATTCATCGGCAAGCTGTTCAATTTTGCATCCACCAGCGTACAACTTACGTATTTTTTCATTTCTCTGCTTGTAATACATTCGTGCCCCTGAAGCTTCTCCCCAGGTCTTTTTCATTTCTGCATTTGGAACATACAATGTTTCTCCTGATATATACTTTTGCAGTTCTTTGAGCAGTTTATCAGGTAAAATATCCTGAGCGTTTTTATATTTCATGGATGAATTCCTCAAAACTGTGGTACTCGTGAATGATTCCACCGCCAGCAATGATGATTTGCCTTACTTGGGTTTCTATTTTGTTCGCAAACTCTGCAAAATTTTGTAAATTCTCCGCATCAAAGGCGGACATCAGTTCAAACTTCTCCAAAGCAAAATCGTCGCAAACGTGATTAAGCTCGTGCTGCAACATAATTCCCCACATATAAACTTTAACAAAGTCGTTTTTTTCACAATAGTGACGTATTCTGAGCCAGGTGTAAGACAATTCAGCATACCAATCCGATAAATCTTGAAAATGATGCTCCACTCCTTGTTTCTCTACAATTGGAGTCTTGTCATACAAATAAGATTGAACCAAGCCAATAATCTCAAAACAAAGCTTTTTTTGAGCATCTTCGCTACGTTCGGTTATGATTTCAAGATAACGTTCAAGAAAATCCTTGGGAACATTTTTCATGGTTTTGAGTTGCTCCAACTGTGCAATCTGAGCCTTCTTGAAATAGCTCAAGTTTGAAAATGCAATAGCCTGACTGAGGTAATCCAAAACATACCCGGCGCCAAGTTTTACGTCGCTGCCACTGGAAAAGAGCATTTGAAAGTAAATATTTTTAGCCTCAGCATAAGCTTTCAATGCATTCTCACGCATTAAAACGGGATCGGCAAGGTTTGCTGCTTGCTGCGCTTTCAAGTCCTCAAAACGACGAGCATCTTCCGGCGTTCTGGCATACAGGAGTTCACTGTCTGCTAACACGTTGATGTTATACTCCTTAAGGTCCGCAAAATTTTGTAAACGCTCCCAGCTAATACCCCAAATATCAAAGCCTTCACCGTTTAAAATAAAGGTGCGAGCGAAACTGAACCCTTTTTCTGTAATGGGTACAAAATAGCTCATTACTTTCTCGGTATCATTAATTCTTAATGTAGAATGGGAAACGACCAAAGCTATGTCGTCTGCATAACTTTCCTTAACCGTATCTAAAACCCACTTTGTTACAAACTCGCCATTTTTCATGATCATACACTCCTCTTTATTATTATACTCAGTCTCTTAAACATTTTCCAAGCTGCCTTCGTTCAGCTTTGATCAATATCATTGTCTTGTATGGTGGCTTTACAATGTTTATGTTTCTGAGTTAGGTTAACCTATAGTTTTATTATACTGAAGTTTTGAAAAATAGAAATGTAACAAATCATTTTGAACTGTTCTTTCCTGTAATTCGATTGCTGCAGTTGGCTTGGATACGTTTTTGGTGTCATATTATACTGGGGTTGTATTGATCTGTATAAAAAAATTCAAAAGGACTTGACTACCCCTTTGTGGCTGAAGGGGTAGTCAAGTCCTTTTGATGTGGGGTTTATCCAAAAATATTAAAACAGGTCTGGTCAGCTGGAATAGTTTATCAAACTGGTAATAGTTTGCATAATACTTTCCCATTGACAGCATTATTGCCCAAGATGGTAAGCGTAATCTCGTCATTTTCAAAATCTTTAAGATCAACAAATTGCTTGCCAAGGGGAATCTCAATTGTCGTATTGTTATGTGTTATTTGCAAAGTTAAGCTTCCGCTTTCAACAGATGATTTTACATTTAATAAACCAGCTGAGCCTTGTTTGATCTCCAAATAACTTGTAAATTTTTTCAAGCATTTCTTAAAAAAAGTAAATTCTAAACCCATTGAAAATAGTCATAGCTGCCATTATATTCAACCAGATAGGGTGTGCAATAGTGAACATTGGCATCGCCAGTAAATCTTCTAATTACTCCCCCATGAGCAACAATAATCACTTTTTTATACCCCAATTCGTAGTACGCATGAATAACGGGATCAACACGTGCAATAATTTCTTCCATCTTTTCCCATTTTTTCGGCTGATCATCAGGGTAGGTTCCTTTGCAGTTCCAAAAATCTTGATGTAATGCAAAGGACTCCTCTGAAGTTTTATATTGAAAGCTTTTGTCTGGTTGCCATTCACGTAAGTCAACTTCAACGGTTAGCGCTATTCCGGTTTGCTTTGAGATAATTGCTGCCGTTTGCAATGCGCGTGTATACGGAGAGGAAATGATTATTTCACTATTCATCAATATGCTGTTTGTTGCAACGATCTCTGCCTGCTCGGTTCCGAGTTTCGTTAATGGCGCTAAATCGCGACCGTGGCCGATAAACCCTCTTTCATCACAGGGTGCATAGTCGGGTTCACCGTGCCTAATAAAAATAATTTCCATATGAATTTCCCCCTGCCTTTTCTCTTATTCACTCAAAATTGTTTTTAGCAACTGTGGAATATCAAGGCTTTGAGGGCAACGAGATGAACAAACTCCGCAGTTTATGCAGCCTTGAAGGGATGTTTTATTGATTGCTGTTCCAGAAATCCAATTGGAATTTTTTTGCATTGCTTTAAGATTCCAAGCCTTAAAGTTTTGAGGAATTGCAATACCCACAGGGCAAGGCATACAGTACCTGCAAGCAGTACATGCGACCTTTTGAGAGGCTTTGATTGCACTGCGTACTGACTGAATTGCAGTGTTTTCCTCATGGCCTAGTGGCTTTAGATTCTTAAAAATTTCGATATTTTGTTTAAGCTGCTCGATGTTGCTAACACCGGATAAAATGGTAACAATATTTGCTTTTTCTGCAAGCCAAGCAAATGCCATCTCAGGGTTTGACTTACCAAGCTTTATGTATGGTGCGGTAATCTCCTCAGGTAAGTCGGTCAAAACCCCGCCCTTTAGCGGCTCCATTATGATAATAGGAAGCTTGCGCTTCACCAACTCATCATATCCTTTTTTGCCCGGATTGTCGTCTTCATCCAAATAGTTATATTGAATTTGAACAAAGTCCCAAGCATAGCTATCAAGGATTTCAACTAAACAATCATAGCCGGCATGAATTGAAAACCCAAGCTTTTTAATCTTGCCTTGCTTTTTCTTTTCAGCAGCCCATTTGATTGCATCAAGTTTTTTTACTGTGCTGAAAGTAGCATCATTGAGTGAATGTAACAAATAAAAATCAATGTAATCTGTTTTTAGCTTTTTGCAAGAGGTGTTAAAGGCTTTCTCCAAATACTCCTCACTGTCAGCCGACCAAAAAGACATTTTATCTGCCAAATAGTAGCGGTCACGAGGGTATTTTTCCAAAGCGATCCCAATCGCGGTTTCGCTTTCTCCTCCATGATACACAAAGGAAGTATCAAAATAATTTACACCATTTTCCATGGCGTAATCCACCATTTGGTTGAAGTGCGCCTGGTCAATAGCTCCATCCTTTTGGGGAAGTCGCATACATCCAAATCCAAGCTTTGAAATAGTTGTAAACATCATGTCAAACATTATCCTCTCTCCTTGCCGTAAAATATCAAGCTATTGCTGTGCATATGTCTGTTTTTTTCTGCTCTTAACTTACTCATTTCATACGGATCATACCACGTTCTGCAATAAGCTGTTCTTCTTCCTGCTTGCTGTATGGCACTTGCTTTTGAATAATTGCAATTTTCTCATCAGTATATTCGATTATTGTGTAATTACTGAGATTGTCTCTTACCCTTGCCCCAACAGCGGCACAATTAATCAGCGTTTTACTGCCCATGGGTATCACATGCGGTTCGTGATAATGTCCATAGATAATTATATTTTCATCCAGTTGCCCATACACCCTCTGCAAAACTTCCAAAGGTCGGTCAGAACCGCAAGAATACGATTCCATATCGTTGAGTGCAGCGTGAAAAGCGATAATTGAATCATTTTCGTTCAGCTTTAATCTAAATTCCAGCGGTAATTCTGTAACCATTTTATAATATGTAGGCGTTAAATTCTTTTTTAACCAATCGTGAGTAAAATAAATCACCGGATAATATTTACCGTCGTCCTTACCATTATCAATTATGTTTAATATTTCTTCGTGCCCACCACGAATTAAAATCACACCATTGTCAATGCACTCATCCAGTATATCATTATGTCCTGCACTCCAACCAAAATAATCGCCTAAGGCTACAATATGCGTAACATTCTCAAGTTTTTTAACCTCAGCTAAGACTGCTTTTAAGCCTGTGATGTTACCATGTATATCTGCCATAAAAATTGCGCGTTTTGTCATCCTTGCACCTCACCTACTACGATTTGATTACAAGCCTTACGCACTTACCAATACATCCGAAAATACTGCGTCAAGCGTACAAGGCTCTCCATAAAGTAATAGTCTCCCCAAATGGTCGGCTCATTGACGCAAAGATTTGTCTTAAAGGCATAAACCCCGGCTTTCAGCAAGGCGTTGGAGTCCTCATTTTCCGCATACAGATAGTGCCGGATCAGGCTATGAGTCAAAACCTTTGCTGCTGCTTCATACATCGTTCTGTCTGGGTCATAGAGGGGCAGATTTTTGGCCAACTCCAACATGCCGCAGACCGCAATGGAAACGGCCGAACTGTCGCGCTGATGACTGTCGTCCTGATAAAGGAAATCCCAATTGGCCACATGGTCGCTTTGCAGACGGTTCAGGAAATAGTTGTTCACCCGCTTTGCAACTTCCAAGAGGCTGCAATCCCCCGTATAGGTATAACTAATCGGCAGCCCGTAAATCGCCCAAGCCTGACCTCTGGACCAGCAGCCGTCCTCATGCCCGTCCCCTTGCGGCGTATAGCCACCCAAAGGTTCACCGGTTTCCACAGAGATTTTAAAGGCCTGATGGGAGGAGGCATTGTCCTTAACCATATACTTGGCCACATTCTGAATATGCCTGTAAGCCATGGTTTTATAGCTCTCCATGCCTGTGACGGTGGAGGCCCAATAAAGCAAGGGCAGATTCATGCTGCAATCAATAATATACTCACCTCGTCTGGGATTAGCCGGGTCGTTGATGTCCCCCTTTACCTGAATTACCCCAGCCACCTCATTAAAACGCTCTGAAAGCTTCTTTGCCGCCAAAAGAGCTGTTTCCTTGGCAAATTCACAGCCCGTAGCCTTGTAAGCAGCAACACAGGAAAGAGAATACAAAAAGCCGATATCGTGATGATTCAAATCCTCATTCTGATCCAAGCGCTCCCGAAAGCTCTGCACATGAACCTTTCCTACCTCTTTAAAGCACTCGTCCCCGCTCAGCTCATAAGCCAGCCAGACCATGCCCGTCCAAAAGGAGGAGGTCCAGTCCGAGTACAAAAACACATCTGTGTTATTACAGGGCTGATAAATCCCCTTGACCCCGCCCGAGGATGGGAACTTATGAGTAAAGTCCTTCAGGTTGCCCCTCACCTTCCGAATAGCATAGTCCAGGGTAGAGCGAAATTCCCCTCCGTCTATCCCTTCTGCCAAAGCCATCCAATCTTTGTTCACTTCTTCCTTGGTGATTCTTTTATAATCTACCATTTTTTCTCCCCTTTACTGTTTTTTAAAACCGAGGGGGGAGGAAGGGAAAAACATTTTCAAACGGCGAAAAAGTTTTTCCCTTCCTCCCCC
>CAZSXS010000033.1:0-38150 GCA_964611385.1 uncultured Defluviitaleaceae bacterium | reverse complement strand
CACCCCCCTCTATCCCTTTTCAAAAAGCCGGACATGAAGGGTGATATAAATCACACGGAAATTTTGAATGATGCCTTATTTTAAGGAAAGGATGGAATACTCAGTCTCTTCAGCCTGTACCAAGCTGCTTTCAGCCCCTGGTCACTCTTTTATTTTTCATGGCGGCTAAGCAAAGCTAAATATGACTGAGTCAAATGAGATGAACAGAGAAAATCAAACGCAACACACGCTACCCTTGTCGTCGAATCTGGAAATTTTGAAGCGTCCTTTGTCTTTATCAACCGGAACGATTCCCAATCGTCTTGCCATTCAGCCCATGGAGGGCTGCGACGGAAAGGCTGACGGGTCACCGGATGAACGGACAGTCAGACGCTATGAGCGCTTTGCGGGGAGTGGAGCCGGGCTGATCTGGTTTGAGGCCGTAGCCGTGCAAGAGGACGGAAGGGCAAACCCCAGGCAGCTATGGCTACAGGATGAAAACCTGGACAGCTTCAAGCGATTGGTGGAAAACATTCGAATCAGAGCGCTTAAGGAGACTAATACAGAGCCTATGATCATTATGCAGGCCACCCACAGCGGGCGCTATTCGAAGCCACAGGGAAAAGTGGAGCCGCTTATTGCCTACAACAATCCTCTGTTTGAAAAAGACGCGCCCATCCCAGCAGAGCGGATACTCACCGACGACGCCATCAAGATTATTGAGCAAAGTTACGCAAAGAGTACCCTTCTGGCACAGAAGGCGGGTTTTGACGGGATTGACATCAAGGCCTGCCATCGCTATTTAAACAGTGAGCTTTTTTCTGCTTTCACCAGAGAAGGACTTTATGGTGGCAGCTTTGAAAATCGAACTCGTTTTTTTAGAAATGCGGTTCAACTCGCGCGTGACAACAGCAAAGATTTTGTTGTCACTTCCCGCATGAATATCTATGACGGCTTTCCTTATCCCTACGGCTTTGGCGTAGTCAAAGACAGGAGCGGAAGTTTGAGTCCAGACTTAAGCGAGCCAATTGAACTGATAAGGGCCTTAGACTTTGAGCTTCTAAACATAACGATGGGCAACCCCTATGTGAACCCGGAGGTAAACCGGCCCATTCAGCTTCAAGGTGTGGAAAGGATGTACAGCCTCACCAAGCAGATTCAGGACCGATTTCCAAGCCTACACATTGTGGCTTCTGCCCCAAGCTTTATGAAAGGTGATTCACCGGCTTTAGCGGCTGGAGCCATCGAACAAGGTTATTGTAGCTTGGTTGGTTTCGGAAGAATGGCCTTTGCTTACCCGCAATTTGCCAAAGACACGCTGCAAGGGAATTTTGACAACAAAAAAACCTGCATCACCTGCGGCAAGTGTTCAGAACTTATGCGCGCAGGGCAGGTTACGGGCTGTGTGATCCGAGACAAGGTTTATACAGAACGATACAAGGAGGTTTTTGCACTAACTTCAACAGCTACAGCTGAGGCAAGGTAATCTTCAATTCGAGTCCTCCCTCCTTCCCCTTGTAAGCCTCTATCGTCCCGCTGTGGGCGGTGATAATATTTTTACAAATGGACAAGCCGATACCGGCAACCTTACGGGATTTGTCAGAGGTGTAAAAAGGGTCAAAGATAAAAGGAAGCTCTTCTGCCGCTACGCCTTTGCCATTATCGGAGAAGTGAAAGCATATGCTTCGAGCTGTGGTATGAGCGGCAGTAGGGGCTACCGGATGAGATACAGTATGAAATAGAGCTTGAGATGGCGTCTGAGCTGCCGCCTGGGTTATACTCTGAGGACTTGGGGTGATCAAGAGAGAAAAGGCCGGCTCTGCTCCTGCGTGTTTGACTGAATTACTGATCAGATTTCCGATAACGCGCTTGAACTTTAGCAAGTCCAGAGACACTTTTTCATCTGTGCAGCGGTTTTCAATGGAAAATTGAATCCCCGCATCAGCCAGTTCTTGCGCGTATTCGGCTTGGACAAACTGACAAACATACGAAACCGAATAAGCCCGAAGCGTTAAAGAACCTTCAAAGTTGTAGCTTAAGTATTCATCAAACTCATTGATGATCTCATTAATGCTCTGCGCCTTGGTATACATCATTTGCAAATATTTCTCCTGCTTGTCGAGGGGGACTTTGTTTTTGAGCAGTCTTTCCGAATAGCCCATCAACACGGTCAAGGGCGTTTTGATATCGTGGGAAACAGAGGCAATAATCTGATTTTGCTTTTGTTTCTCCGTTTCCAGGGACTGTGTCAGCGTCAAAAACTCCCTTTGAAGCTTTCCAATTTCGTCTTTTCGATCCGGCTCAATGATTTGTGCTGGAATTTCCACTCGAATCCCTTTACTATAATTTTCCATGCCTTTGACCAGCAAGTCAATAGGCTTGACATAACGCTGATAAGAGATGAAGCCTGTAAACAGCAATAATATAAGCAGTACAGCAATTTCAAACAGAATCAGTTTTTTCAAAAGTGATTTTGAAATGGCGGTACGCAACTCCGTATTATAGGCATTGACTTTGATTTTACCAATTAGGGTTTCTGCGTCTTCGGCGCTGACGGTTTCGTTGATGATTCTGATAATATTCTCTTGGATTTCTTCGGTTTCATTTACAATGTTGGGGCGTAAATAAACGCCATAAAAGCCTAGCAGCAATAAAATATTCAAGCTAAACAACAGAGCCACCGCAAAGGTGAATTTACGACCCATGCTACTCCTCCCCCAAGACCAGCTTGTACCCTACGCCCCAAACCGTCTTAATATAGCGACTGTCGGGATCTATTTTTGTGCGGAGGTTTTTGATGTTGACGGTAACGGTGCTGATATCTCCATAATTTTCACCCCACACCCCATCAAAAATTTGGTTCTTAGTCAGCACCTTTCCAGCGTGTTCAACCAGGTACAGCAGAAGCTGAAACTCCCTGGTCGTAAGAGGAACCTTTTGCCCCGACTGAAGAACCTCATATCGCTCTTTAAAAATTACCAGGTTCCCAAAGCTGATCTTCTCATCCGTTCTGGCTTTGGCCCGTTGCTCACGCCTTAAATGCGCCCTTACTCTGGAAATCAACTCTTCCAGAGCAAAGGGCTTTTTTATATAGTCATCGGCACCCATCTCCAAGCCCACCATCATATCCAGAGAGCGGTTTTTGGCCGAAACAAAGAGGATAGGGCAACTGACCTTATCTCGGATTCTTTTGCAAAGCTCCAGCCCATCCATATTTGGCATCATAATATCCAATATAATCAAGTCGTAATCATTTCGAGTATTCAACTCATCAAAAGCTGATTTCCCGTCTCCAACTGTTCTTGTATCATAACCTTCGTCTATCAAGCTTTCAGAAATCATCTCAGCAATTTCCCTATCGTCATCCGCTATTAAAATCTTTTGCATATGACCTCCCTATGTTTCGCTTTTTCTTCTGTCTATTCTACCATCAAAAAATTAAAAGAGAAATGAAGAAAAAATTAAGAAATCTTAAGATCAAAGGGTTTTGTGATTGTGTGAGAAGTTGAAACAAGTTACAATCATTTAAAAACAAGAAAGGGCTGTGTGTATGCAATTAAAACCAAATTTTTTTGATTTATCAGAGGATCTGGGGAAAACTTTCGACTGTAACTGTGGAAAAAGACATAGCACAAATCTGGAGTTCGTTGACGTATCATCAGGGGCCTTGCATCAGATTCCAGACTTATTGAAGCGCTTCGGCTGTACAAAAGCCTTTATGGTTTCCGACAAAAACACCTATGCAGCAGCCGGAAAACAAGTAGAACAGCTTGTGAAGGACTCCGGCTGTGGGCTGACGAGTTGTATTTTTTCGGAGGACTTTGTTGTGCCAGACGAAAGGAGCTTGGGGGAGCTATTGAATGCCTATTGCAATGACTGTGATTTTATCATTGCAGTAGGCACAGGAACGATTAATGATATGTGCAAATACTTTAGTTACAAGCTAAAACTTTCTTATATGATCGTAGCAACAGCGCCTTCAATGGATGGCTTTGCTTCTAATGGTGCGGCCATGATTATCAAAAACATGAAGGTCACCTTCGAAGCCCAGGTGCCCAAGGCGATCGTGGCGGATGTAGACATTCTTTGTAAAGCGCCCCAGGATATGGTCTCCGCGGGCCTGGCTGATCTTCTAGGAAAGTATACTAGCCTTTGTGATTGGAAGCTCTCCCACCTGATCAACGGAGAGTATTATTGCGAAACCATCGCCGAATTGGTAAAGAAATCTGTCAAAAGCGTACTGAATGAAATCGACGCAATCGAAAGCCGGAAACCTTCCGTCATTGCCCATTTGACGGAGGCCCTGATTCTAAGTGGTGTCGCTATGAGTTATGTAGGCAACTCCCGCCCGGCCTCCGGCAGTGAGCATCATATCTCCCACTTTTGGGAAATGCGCTTCCTGATGGAAGGAAAAAAGCCTGTACTGCACGGAACAAAGGTGGGGATAGGTACGATTGCTTCATTGAAAGCCTACAGCCTGTTGCTGAAGCGAAAAGCAGACTTTCAAGCAGCCAGGCGAAAGGCTGAGGACTTTAACCTGGCACAATGGAAACAAGACATGCAGAAGGTCTACGGACAAGCTGCCGAAGGCGTGATTGCCCTGGAAGAAGAAACACAGAAAAATTCCCCCCAAGGCCATCAAGCCCGCCTTGCCTCCATCGAAAAGCGGTATGATGAAATCCTCCAGCTGATTCGTACCACGCTACCCGATTACCATTGGTTAGAAGAGCTGCTGACAAAACTTTCTGCGCCGGTGAATCCGGCGCAGTTGGGGATAGCTGTCCAAACGGTAACAGACAGCATCGTGGCTGCCAAAGAAGTGCGAAACCGTTATACCGTCTTACAGTTACTCTGGGATCTAGGACTCTTGCAGGAAGTAGCAGAAGAGATTTCCTCATACTTTAATACCGCATATTGAAAAAATTCCAATTAAACAATAGAACAATCGTCGCCGTCAGCATCACCATCAAGATCGTTAAAATGACCCGTTGCCTCCGAGTGATCTCAAGCCTTCTGAGCATGAATAAATTGCCAATTTCAAAAGCTGCAATTAGGATCAGCAAGAACCAGTTCAGATAAATATTTCCTTTGACCGTGGTCAAAAGGGGAATGAGTTCAAAGGCTTTAAAAATGATATACAGATTGTTTAAAATCAGTAAGGTGCCCAAGGTAATGAGTATCGTGGTAAGCAAATTCTGTAGCTTGACATCTCTGGAAAACTCCTTGGGCCAGATCCGATTCAGAAAACCTCGGATCAGAACAAGGATCAGAGAAATGATAAAATACAAGGCGGATAAAATAGCAAAAGCAAAGCTGAACCAGAAGAAGGCTAAAGAACGTCCCTTCGGCAAAGGGAGAATGTCCATAATATGCCCACCCGTAATCCGCTTGACTTTGCCGTTTTCCATTTCCACGTACAGCTTTGGGTGTGTGAAGGGGGTTTCGGCGTAATCTGTGGAAACAAGCTCATACACATAGGGGCTGGTTTGTACATAGGCAGAAGTTTGGCTGGGATTTTTCACAATAAGGGTGTCGGAATTAAAAACCTCAAGGCTAACCAAATTGACCAAATAGCTAGCCGCCTCAAAAATGCCGGTATGAGAACGCATGGAATACATATACATCCCGGCCAGATCGCTCACAGGGGGCAAGGCTTCCCCAGAGCGGGTGTTCACGATCCCATTGCTCTCTCCAGTAAAGCCCTTGGGCTTTCCCAACAGCAGTTCACAAAGCCCATAGGTGGGGTCAATGGCATAGGTTGCGTTGGTAACAATGGCAACTCCAAACTTTTCCTCAGGTACAAAGGCAAAAAAAGTCGAAAAGGAAGCCGTATTCCCCGGATGCCAATAGGCTTTCGCCGCACCCAAATTTCCTTTATCAATCTCATACTCCCAAAACCCGTGGGCATTGGAGGACAAAGCCTTATCGGTTTCAAAACTTTTAGTTAGCATTTGGCTAAGGGTGGCTTGATTCTGGAAGAGGGGAGATTTTTCCGACAGCAAAGCCAAAAGAAAACGACCCAAATCTTCCACGGTACCATTCACAGAACCGGCAGGATAGTGCCAGAGTACAGACCAGATTCCAGGCAAAAACAGAGCCTGTGATGTTCCAATGTACCCTTTCGCTTTCCTTTCAAGCAGCTCCGGTTTATCCAAAAGAATCGGATTCCCTGAGCTGCTGTTCATACCAAGGCGTTTGAAAATGCTGTCCATTTCGTAATCATAGAACGGCTTACCAGAAAGCTGCTCTATGATAAAACCCGCCAAAGCCGTCCCATAATTGGAATAAGCAATGACTTCTCCGGGCTTGTACACCTGCTTCGGCTGATGTTCCAGAAGGCTTTGCTCCAGTGGCTTAATTTCCGCCTCGGGGGAGACAGGCAGCCAGTCAAAGGGCTGCTGCTCAAAGCCCGCGCAATGATTCATCAAGTCAAGCATGGTAATTTCATGTTGATAGCGCAGCTTTTTGGCAAACTCCGCCGGGAGGTAATTTTTGATGTCCACATCAAGCTTTAGCTTTCCCTGCTCTACCATCTGCATTGCTGCTGTCCAAACAAACAACTTACTGATAGATCCAAATTCATAGACAGTAGTCCGTGGATCCACAGGTACTTTGTTTTGAATGTCGGCGTAGCCATAGCCCTTTAGCAAAACAAGCTCCTCATCCTTGACAACAGCAATGGCCAGACTTGGGGTTGTTTTTTTCAACTGCTCCCGTAAAAACGCATCCACCTGTTCTTCTAGGCCTCGTATAGGAATCCCAGAAGGGGTTTTCGCTTCCACATCGGCAAGGATAGGCAAGGGAACTTGAAGAAAAATAAGAAGCGCAAGAAAAACAAAAACGGATTTCACTTTTGTCATTGGATAACCCCTTTTCATTTAGAAAAATTTAATCTTTGCAAATAGTATGTACCAAGTGAAAAAAATTATCCAAAATAAGGCTAAAACCTATACTCCTATCCGTCGATATAATTTTTGTTACATAATCAAAAACGCAAACAACAAGGAGGTAACAGAATGAACTTACAAGCAGCCACTTTAAGCACTGCCTCAACAGCAAACTCAATCAACCGGCAGTACAAGCCAGATGGAAAAGCGCCAATAAATAAGCAAAATGAGGGTCTTGGTATCGGAAAGCCAAAAGGTAAGAACGGAAACAACAGCAGCTTTTCTGTAAAAAGCCCGGATGAGTTTATGGAATCCATCAGAGAACAAATTCAGAAGATCAAAGAGAACGACAAGTACGATGATGAAACAAAGAAAAGCAAAATTGAAGAGCTGGAGAAAATTCTCAAGCAGCTAGAAGAGGCCAAGAAGGCTCAGGAAGCCCAAGCCCTAAAAGCCGAGGCGGAAAAGAATCAAAAAAAGCCCGAAAAGGAAGGCTATCAACGCTCAAGCAGCGACGGAGATCTATTAGAAGTCAGCTCAAAAGCAATCATTGAATCAGAAGCCTCCCTCAAAAACCTAAAAAGCGCCCAGTCCCAAAGAGTGCAGCTAGAAGGTGAAAAAAATGTATTGAACGCACAGATCAAGACAGACAGAGGCAGAGGTGTGGACACCACAAGGAAGGAAGGCCAGCTTGCCAAGCTTAATGAAGGCATAGAGAAAACTATGGGCAACCTAGCCAGCGAAGCCAACAAGGCGACCAAAGCTACCAAAGCAAGCGTATCCACTCCTTCGGAACAGCCTGTTTCCTCAGCACAACCCAAGGAGCAAGAAGAAACAACCCCAGAGCAAGAAAACACCAACAACGCAGCAGCAAAAACGGATCTACTATAAAGCAAAAAAAGTGAAAAAAGCGAAAAAAAGAGAGGCTACATACCTTACAGGTATATAGCCTCTCTTTTTTAAAAAATAAAGTTCTTCGGAGAAGGGGGGCACCCTTTTTCTGCGGCCAAAAGCGTTCCCCGCCCCTTCTCCCAAACCCTCATCGCCACCCCTCTGAAAATGCCGTGTTTAAGTCCGGCTTTTTGAAAAGCGATGGAAGGGGGGTTGGGGGAAGGAATTAGCCAACAAGTTAGCTAATTCCTTCCCCCAAGGTTTTATTTTTTATTTATTCCTCATCATCAAAGCCTTCTGCCGGAGTCACGCCGATTTTTCGGTACGCTTGCATGCCGGTTCCAGCTGGAATCAGCTTACCGATGATGACGTTTTCTTTTAAGCCAATGAGTGGGTCAATCTTGCCCTTGATGGCAGCTTCCGTCAGTACCCTGGTGGTCTCCTGGAAGGAGGCGGCAGAGAGGAAGGAGTCCGTTGCCAAGGAGGCCTTTGTGATACCCAATAGCACGCGGGAACCGGTCGCCGGCTGTAAGCCGTCTTCCTCCATGCGCTGATTGATCTCATCAAATTCCAACCAGTCAATAAGACTACCCGGTAATAGATCCGTGTCGCCGTTTTCTTCTATTTTAATACGCTTAAGCATCTGACGTACAATTACTTCAATGTGCTTGTCGTTGATGTCAACGCCTTGCAGACGATAAACGCGTTGCACCTCTTGTAGCAGATAGTCCTGTACCCCGCGCAGTCCCTTGATCTTCAGTATGTCGTGGGGGTAAACACTACCTTCTGTCAACTCGTCACCGGCTTCAATGATGTCCCCAGAGTAGACCTTAATACGAGAACCGTAGGGAATCAAATAGGTGGTGTCGCCGGTTTCGCCGGAGATCGTCACTTCACGCTTTTTCTTGTTGTCTGTCACAGTGACCCGTCCACCAGTTTCCGCAATGATGGCAAGACCCTTGGGCTTTCTAGCCTCAAAAAGTTCCTCAACACGAGGAAGACCTTGGGTAATGTCTTCATTACTAGCAATACCGCCCGTGTGGAAGGTACGCATGGTCAACTGGGTACCAGGCTCACCGATGGATTGTGCGGCAATGATTCCAACGGATTCACCAATACGCACGATACGGCCGGAAGCCATGTTTGCGCCATAGCACTTGGAACAGAGTCCGATTCTGGAGCGACAGGTCAAAATGGTGCGGATGTAAACCCGTTGTATCCCGGCTTTTTCCACACGCTCTGCTTGATCTGGATTAATAAAGCTGTCTTCCTCTACCAAAACCTCACCGGTCTCGGGATGGACGATGGTTTGTAAAGACCAGCGACCTCGGATACGATCCTGTAAAGGCTCAATAACCTCGTCGCCGTCCTTGAAGGCATAGACCCATTGACCCGGTTTTTGCTCCTTGGTTTCGCAGCAGTCCCATTCACGGATAATAATATCCTGAGAAACGTCTACCAAACGTCTGGTCAAATATCCAGAGTCCGCTGTACGAAGGGCGATGTCCGAAAGACCTTTTCTGGAGCCATGAGCAGAAATGAAGTAGTCCAAAACAGAAAGACCTTCACGGAAGTTAGAAGTAATGGGGCGCTCAATGATACCGCCAGAGGGGCTGGCCATAAGACCACGCATACCAGCCAGCTGTTTGATCTGATTGTTGGAACCACGGGCACCGGAGTCGGACATCATTTTTATATTGTTAAACTTGCTCAAGTTCGAGAGTAGAGCGGTGGTAATCTTATCATTCGCTACGTTCCATGCATCAATTACCTTTGCACGGCGTTCTTCATCCGTCATAAGACCGCGACGGAACATTTTTGAAATGCTCTCAACCTCAGCCTCAGCAGCTGCTAAGAGAGGTTCTTTTTCCTCGGGAATAACCATGTCGGATACGGAAACCGTCAGAGCGCCTCGGGTAGAATACTTGAAGCCTAATGCTTTAATATTGTCAAGGACGATGGCCGTATCGGTCGAGCCGTACTTGGTGATACAGCGGTTGATGATCCGTCCCAGTCCTTTTTTGTCTACCAAAAAGTCGATTTCATAGCGGAACATGTTCTCTGGATTGCTTCTGTCTACAAAACCAATGTCTTGCGGAATGGCCTCGTTGAACACAATCTGACCCACCGTGGTGTCGATAATCTTAGCGCGCAAGACACCATTAATCATCATTTCACGACGAACCTTGATCTTAGCATGAAGGCTGACAACCCCGTTATCATAAGCCAAAACGGCTTCCAGGGGATCCTTGAACAGCTTGCCCTCGCCAATCTCGCCGTCTTTCGTAATCGTTAAGTAATAAATACCCAAAACCATGTCCTGAGAAGGTACTGTAACAGGCGCACCATCAGAGGGTTTTAATAAGTTGTTGGGTGCTAATAATAAGAAACGGCATTCAGCCTGGGCTTCAACAGACAGAGGTACGTGCACAGCCATTTGGTCGCCGTCGAAGTCAGCGTTGTAAGCCGTACAAACCAGAGGGTGAAGCTTCAAGGCACGACCTTCCACCAAAACCGGTTCAAAGGCCTGAATACCTAATCTGTGAAGGGTAGGGGCACGGTTCAACATAACCGGATGCTCCTTGATAACGTCCTCCAGCACATCCCAAACCTCAGACTGCAAGCGTTCAACCATGCGCTTCGCAGATTTAATATTGTGTGCGTGACCAGATTGCACCAGCTTTTTCATAACGAAGGGTTTGAACAGCTCTATGGCCATTTCCTTGGGCAAGCCGCACTGGAATATTTTAAGATTAGGACCTACAACGATAACGGAACGACCGGAATAGTCTACTCTTTTACCCAAAAGGTTTTGTCTGAAACGTCCTTGCTTTCCTCTCAGTAAGTCTGACAGGGATTTTAAAGGCCGATTGCCTGGGCCCGTTACGGGTCTTCCACGGCGCCCGTTGTCGTTCAGCGCGTCAACAGCCTCTTGCAACATACGCTTTTCGTTGCGGACAATGATATCAGGCGCTCCCAAGTCCAGGAGCCTTTTCAAACGGTTGTTTCTATTAATAACCCTGCGGTATAAGTCATTCAAATCCGAGGTCGCAAAGCGTCCGCCGTCCAACTGCACCATGGGCCGAAGCTCTGGTGGAATAACCGGCAGCGCATCCAAAATCATCCACTCCGGACGATTTTTGGAGAGGCGGAAGGACTCAATGACCTCCAGCTTTTTGATGTAGCGTACCCGCTTTTGACCAGTAGCCCCTTTCAGGGCGTGCTTTAAATCCTCGCTCTCCGTTTCCAGATCAATGGCTTCCAAAAGCTCCTTGACAGCTTCTGCCCCCATGCCGACACGAAGGCCGCTGCTGCCGTACTGATCCAAGAGATCACGATACTCTTTTTCAGAAAGAAGCTGCTTTTGGGAAATGCCAGGGACAATGCCTGGGTCAAGCACAATATAAGAAGCAAAATATAGCACCTTTTCAAGAGCACGGGGTGACATGCCCAAGATCAAGCCCATTCTGCTAGGAATACCTCTAAAGTACCAAATATGAGAGACCGGAGCTGCCAGCTCAATATGTCCCATTCTTTCGCGCCGAACCTTTGATTTTGTTACCTCAACGCCGCAGCGATCGCAAACCACACCCTTGTAACGGATGCGCTTATACTTTCCGCAGTGGCATTCCCAGTCCTTGTTAGGACCGAAAATCCGTTCACAGAACAGGCCGTCCCGCTCAGGCTTTAAGGTACGATAATTAATCGTTTCGGGCTTTTTAACCTCGCCTCTGGACCATTCCCGGATTTTGTCCGGTGAGGCCAAGCCGATTTTTATAGAATCAAAAGCAATGCTTTGTTCAATTGCTTGAATTTGTTCCTTCATTCGTCAACCTCCTAAGTCAAACCTTTTGGAATTACATGTTCAAGTAAGTCAGTCTTGAAACATATAGCGGCTACTCGTCAAAATCATCTGAATCCTCGTAGTCCAATTCATCCTCTGCCACATAGTCATCCAACTCGGCCGCCGCATCAAACTCGTCGTCGTAGACAGCAGGGTCAATGTTCACATTGAGATCCTCACCGTCGTCAATGGATTCCTTAATGGCAACCTCAGTCTGACCATCCAAAAGCACACGTACGTCCAGAGAGAGCGCCTGCAATTCCTTTAAGAGTACCTTAAAGGATTCAGGCACACCAGGCTCAGGAATATTTTCACCCTTTACAATCGATTCATAGGTCTTGACACGTCCCACGATATCATCGGATTTGACGGTCAAAATCTCCTGGAGGGTATAGGCAGCGCCATAAGCCTCCAATGCCCAAACTTCCATTTCTCCGAAACGCTGGCCACCAAACTGAGCCTTACCGCCCAGAGGCTGCTGCGTAACCAAAGAGTAAGGGCCTGTGGAACGGGCATGAATCTTGTCATCAACCAAGTGATGAAGCTTCAAGTAATGCATGTATCCCACGGTAACGGAATTGTCAAAATACTCTCCAGTACGCCCATCGCGAAGCCGGATTTTACCGTCTCGGCTGATGGGAACACCCTTCCACTCCTCGCGGTGGGCACGGTTATCACTCAAGCTCTGGAAAATAAAATCATCCAAAACGGGTTCCCACTTTTCACTAAAAGACTCCCAGTCCATGTTTACATAGTCGTTTGCTAGGTCCAGGGTATCCATAATGTCGATTTCGTTTGCGCCGTCAAATACAGGGGTAGCAACCTTCCAACCCAGTACTTTTGCGGCCAAGCCAAGGTGAACCTCCAGTACCTGCCCGATATTCATACGAGAAGGCACGCCTAACGGATTCAAAACAATATCCAGGGGACGACCATTAGGAAGGAAAGGCATATCCTCCACCGGCAAAACCCGTGAAATAACGCCCTTGTTTCCGTGACGTCCGGCCATCTTATCTCCGACTGAAATCTTACGTTTTTGGGCAATATAAACCCGAACAAGCTGATTCACACCTGGCGAAAGCTCGTCACCGTTTTCCCTGGAGAAAATCTTTACATCAACAATAATGCCGCTTTCGCCGTGAGGAACGCGCAGGGAGGTATCTCGTACTTCTCTAGCCTTTTCACCGAAGATCGCGCGAAGCAGGCGTTCTTCTGCGGTAAGCTCGGTTTCACCCTTGGGTGTAACCTTACCGACCAAAATATCATTAGGGGAAACTTCCGCACCAATGCGGATAATGCCGGACTCGTTCAAATCCTTTAAGGCCTCATCACCAACGTTGGGAATATCCCGAGTCATTTCCTCAGGGCCCAGCTTGGTATCACGGGCCTCAACCTCATATTCTTCAATGTGGATGGAAGTATAGACATCAGCCTCCACCAACTTTTCACTCAAAAGGATCGCGTCCTCGTAATTGTAGCCTTCCCAAGTCATGAAGCCGATCAGAGGGTTCTTGCCAAGAGCTAACTCGCCACTTTTGGTGGAAGGGCCGTCTGCAATAACGTCTCCGGCCTTTATGGCTTGATTCTTAGATACCAAGGGCCTCTGATTGATACAAGTGCCTTGGTTCGAACGCATAAACTTTGTTAATTTATAATGATCTTTTGTTCCGTCTGTATTTTTTACGACCACAGCATTCGCTGTAACCCGTTCAACCAAGCCATCCTTTTTATTGATAATAACAACGCCGGAATCCCTTGCGGTTTTGTATTCCATACCGGTGCCTACAATAGGAGAATCCGTTGTCATCAAAGGAACAGCCTGTCTTTGCATGTTGGAGCCCATTAGGGCACGGGTAACGTCGTCATTTTCCAAGAAGGGAATCAGTGCGGTAGCAACCGAAACAACCTGCTTTGGAGAAACGTCCATTAGGTCAATTTTATTTCTATCTACTTCGATAATATCATCTTTGTAACGGCCGGAAACCTTTTTGTGAATAAAGCGACCGCCTTCATCCAAGGGTTCATTTGCCTGCGCAATGGTGAATTTTTCTTCCTCGTCTGCGGTAACATAGATAAACTCATCGGTAACCTTTGGTGTATTTTCACTTTTATCCACCACGCGATAGGGCGCTTCGATAAAACCGTATTCATTGATCCGAGCGAAAGTGGCCAAGGCATTAATCAAGCCGATATTGGGACCTTCAGGGGTTTCAATGGGGCACATACGACTGTAATGAGAGCTATGCACGTCACGAACCTCAAAGCTTGCACGATCTCGGGAAAGACCACCAGGGCCGAGCGCCGAAAGACGGCGTTTGTGGGTCAGCTCACCCAAGGGGTTGGTTTGCTCCATGAACTGAGACAACTGAGAGCTGCCAAAGAATTCCTTGATCGCTGCCGTAACAGGCCGAATATTAATGAGGGCCGAAGGTGTAACCATATCCATATCTTGAATGGTCATACGCTCCTTAATTACTCTTTCCAGACGCGTAAAACCAATGCGGAACTGATTTTGAAGCAACTCACCGACAGCACGGATCCGACGATTGCCCAAATGGTCAATATCATCTACATGGCCGATGCCGTAATCCAAATTCAAAATATAACACATGGAAGCAAAGATATCTTCCTGCGTGATGTGTTTGGGAATGAGCTTGGTAACGTTTAACTTAAGGCTGGTAATAAAATGATCGTGCTCGGAGGAATCATAGGTATCCAGCAATTCTTTCAGAGCAGGAAAATAAACTCTTTCCTTAAGGCCCACTGATTCCGGATCAATGTTCAGGGGCTTAAGGTAAATTGCAGGGTCTACAGACAGATTGCTTAAAACCTTCACCTTGTTCCCATCAATCAAGAGGATAACCGCTTCAACACCTGCGTTTTGAATCTCCTCGGCCAAGGTTTTGTCAACGACAGTACCTTCATCTGCAATGATTTCACCGCTTTGTGGATCAATGACCGCCTCTGCCAACTGAAAATCAGAAATTCGATTGGATAACAAAAGCTTCTTATTAAATTTATTGCGCCCAACCTTTGCTAGGTCATAGCGCTTTGCATCAAAAAACATACTGTGCAACAAGGATTCAGAGCCTTCAACTGTAGGCGGCTCACCTGGACGGATGCGCTTATACATTTCGATCAGACCTTCTTCATAGGTCTTTGCAATATCCTTTTCAATGGTGGCTCTGATTTTGGGTTCGTCGCCAAACTTTTGAATAATTTCAGAGTCTGTGCCTAGGCCGAAAGCGCGCATTAAGACCGTGACGGGCACCTTTCTCGTTCTATCCACCCGGACACTGAATACATCGTTGGAGTCGGTTTCATATTCAAGCCAAGCGCCCCGATTGGGAATCACTGTGGCAGAAATCAAGGTTTTACCTACCTTATCAAAATCGGTAGAATAGTATATACCTGGAGAGCGGACAAGCTGGCTTACGATTACACGTTCGGCCCCGTTAATGATAAAGGTGCCGTTATCGGTCATCAGCGGAAAATCTCCCATGAAGATCTCCTGCTCTTTAATTTCATCTACTTCTTTATTGTGTAATCGGCATTTTACGCGCATCGAAGAGGCGTAGGTAGCATCCCGCTCCTTACATTCTTCAATCGTATATTTGGGTTCAGGGTCAAAGGTATAACCTGTAAATTCAAGCACCAGATTCCCACTAAAATCTGTAATCGGGGAGATATCCGAAAAAACCTCCATAAGCCCTTCGCTAATAAACCACTTGTAGCTGTCCTTCTGAACCTCAATAAGATTTGGCATTTCCAAAACTTCTTCAATTCTAGAATAGCTCATACGCATCGTGTTCCCAAGCTGCATAGGACGTATTCTGTTTTTCTCCATTGCACTACCGCCCTTTCAAATTAAGAGAAAAATTAAAAATCTCAAAAAATAAAAAATACAATACCGTATCCTAACTGCCAATGAAAACCAAATCATCAACCCAGGCAGAACCCCCAAAAAAGCTTATCCGAAAAAACACACATAGCCAAAGAAATCCGGGAGTATAGTACTGTATAATGTTAATAAATTCTTATAAGAAAGTGAATAAAATATGTTGAATTTTAAAAGAAGATATGATATAATAAAAATATGTGTGACAATTTGATTTTGTCAGATGATACGTTTTCCTATTCTATCCCTTTTGACTTTTCTTGTCAAGCTTTTTCTAGAAATTTTCTACAAAAATTTTCACACCCGACAGGCATAGTTGCTTCTACACTGGCTTTCATAAAGCTTTTATATTGCATCTTAACCTCCTTTCCTATTCCTGTGGGTAAGGGGGGTTTTTATTTAATTTTTGCCATTTTTTGTATTTTTAAAACCCATTGATCAAAAGATTTTAAATCAAAATTGTGAACTGCAATTTTGAGGGATATCCTGTAACGATATGAGGATCATTGATGTATGCTTAGCAGCATTGACAACTGCATAAGCTTCAAATATAATCACCAAAAATAACTAGATCAAGGAGGCAATTTTTATGAATCTTGAGTTTTTAAAACAGATTAAAAGCAAAACAATGGTTACGATGATGGTATCTGCTTGTTTACTTTTAATTGTAGGCCTAACAAGCATCATTCTGTTTGCTGTGGCGGGAGTTTCTAAAGGCATCATAATCGGTACCACCCTTGGTGTTCTGATCGCATCTTTAGTCATTCTGATTCTTAGTTTTAGAAATGTTTTAAACTCCGTCTTAAAAATAACCGATTGTCTTCAGGAAGAAGCCGAGAATCTTTTTGAAAAGGGTATGATCAAAGAATCTGCACTGCAAGATAATGAACCTAAGACATTTGCTGTTATGAACAGCATCATCAATGAGATGTTAAAGGATACACAGAAGCTTCTTGAAGAGCATAAAAAGAACAACAGAAGCTTTATGATAGAAACTGGGAAGTACAAGGGCGTTTTTGCCCTGCTCTGCAAGACCATGAACGACTTAGTGATGACTTATTCAGATGCATTTGTTGCCGCTGAGGAAGCGGTCATTCGTCTGCGTAACGGCGACTGGAACAAGGAAATCGCAACCAACACACAGAACAAAATGATGCTTAGCCTTGAAGACTTAAGAACCGAGCTGCTTCAGGTTTGTAAAAACGTATCCGGTCTGGAAGGAAGCGTTGCCACTGGTACTTTGGATGCTTCTGTTTGTCATGCTCAATTTAAAGGAGGCCTAGCGCCTATAGGTGAGAGCTTGTTATCCATCTCCAAAATGGTTTGCAAGAAATATTTTTGGTACGACAGTATATTAGATGCCATTCCTTTTCCCATGTCGGTGACCGATATGAATATGAATTGGACCTTTATCAATAAACCGGTTGAGAATCTACTCAAGGTGAAACGGAAGGATCTGCTGGGCAAGCATTGCAGCAACTGGGGAGCCTGTATCTGCAAAACAAAAGATTGCGGAATTGATAGTTTGAGAAAGGGTAAGGAGATTACATACTTCCAACAATTTGGTGCCGACTTCCAAGTGAATTTAAGCTATTTATATGATGCAGACAAGAATCAAATTGGTCATGTTGAGGTAGTACAAGATATTTCGAGGCTTCGTGCTTTTGAGTCCAAGCATGCCTTTGCCAAAAAAATTAAAGAGGCTAGTGACGCTTTCCTTGCTGTTTCCAACAAAATGGCTGAAAGCAGTCAACAGACCGCAGCAAATGCATTCACCCAATCCGAATTTATGCAGAAGCTGTCAAGTGCTTTTGAAAGCTTGCTGAACAAGGCCAAGTCCATGTCGGAGATTGCAAAGCAAACCTCTACCTCTACAGCTGAAATTAAATCACAGGCACAGCTTGGCCATACGCAAATGAAGGATATGTTGAAGTCGGTTAGTGATATGACAGATGCAAATCATTCTATCTTTAAAATCATTAAAAACATCGAGGATATTGCCTTCCAAACCAACATTCTGGCCTTAAACGCTTCCGTAGAAGCAGCTCGGGCCGGACAAGCTGGCAAAGGCTTTGCTGTTGTGGCAGAGGAAGTGCGTAATCTGGCCACCAAGAGCGGGGAGGCTGCAAAGGACAGTGACGCATTAATTCATAATTCTTTAGAAAAGGCCGACAAAAGTGAAAAAATTGTTCATGAAACCTCTGATAGCTTCAATACCATTGTTTTAGGAATTAATAATTGTGATGAGCGCACACACAGCATCGCCCAATCTTCCGACGAACAAATTTCACTGCTTGACGAGTTAGATCATGAAATAGCAAAAATGTCCCATTCCGTTACAGAAAATTCACAAACAGCCGAGCAAAATGCTGCTTCTAGTCAGGAACTCTCTAGTCAAGCCTTGGCTTTAGAAGAGTTGGTGAATGATTTTATTAAAGAAAGTGAAAAGATATAAACTTGAATCAATTCATATCAACAAAGAGGCTACTGCCCATCGAAACCTTGATGAGCTGTAGCCTCTTTTACTTTATTGTTATTTAATCATTTGATTATTTGATTTTGGCTTATTGTTTATGCACTACAGCAGCTAGCCGCCGATTGAGGATGAAAATAGAAAGGATTCTTGCAATGTAGCTGAGGGTTGCGCTTTCCTTTCCTTGCCACTGACGCTTCTCTTTACAGTCATCAAAAGCAATATAGCCTATCATTTTTTCATTATCATAGATTGCATGGTACAAAAAGGATTGAATGCCTTGACCACTAAGGCTTCTGGCCGTATGCTTGTCTAAAACGCTAAAATCGTTACAGCAAAGGATGCCACTTTTGTTGAACAAGGAATGAAAATTCAGCTCACTGATGGGTATCTCCTGCTGAAATTCCATTTCCTGAGAAGTGCCTTCTGCACACCATTCGAAGGTTTTGCTTACGCTTGTTTCATCTTCCGAATGCTCAAAAATAGAGGTGCGGCCTAAGTTAAACTTTTTACCAATGAGGCCCAGTACCATATTTAAAGTGGTGCGCATGTCCTTTGTTTCATAGAGCATGTTGAAAATATCATATACAATATCATCGGTGTAGAAGGAAGCGGCCGAGCGCTCTGCCTCTTCAATGCGGGTCACACTCTTGACCACAGCAGCTTGGATATTTTCCTGATAGAGCGTATAGCCGTCTTTCCCCTTGTGCTTGGACTCGTAAAGGGCAAGATCAGCATTATGATAAAGCTCAGAAAAGGTTTCACCATTTTCCGGGTAAAGAGCTATTCCGATACTACCTGAGATTTTGTAATCGTTATTTTCACCAGAGTAGGTTTGCCGAAAGGCTTCACAGAGCTGTTCGGCCCGTTCCCTTATGGTATCTATGTGCTTGATCTTTCGCATGAAGACAACAAATTCGTCCCCACCTGTGCGTCCCACGATATCAAGTTCCCGAAAAAGGTTTTTGATTTTACTAGCGATATCCACAAGAACAGCATCCCCAAATTGATGCCCCAGGTTATCATTTACGCCCTTGAAATTGTCAATATCAATCATAAACAGGGCAAAAAAATCCTGCGCATTGGCATTTTTGAGGCAATCCTCTATGCGAAGCCTGGATTCTTCCTTATTGTAAAGTTTGGTCAAAGGGTCGGTTTCTGCACGTTGTAGTAGAGCTTTGTTATAGGCTCTTTCTTCAGCAAGCTGTCTGTTGCTAGAAAATAAACTTACATGTGTTTTGACTCTGGCTTTAATAATCTCCGGCTTAAAAGGCTTTTTGATAAAGTCTACGGCTCCAGCAGAAAAGCCCTTTTCCTCATCCTCATAGTTATCAAGACCGGTCAGAAAAACAACAGGAATTTCTGCCGTTACAGGATCCTTTTTCAAGTACTTCATAACCTGAAAACCATCCGTTTTCGGCATAATGATATCTAGAAGAATCAAGGCAGGTAAAACCTCCCTTGCCATCTTGTATCCGCTATCTCCGTCCGTAGTTGAAAAAATGCTATAGTCATTCTGTAAAATTCTTGTAAGCGTTTTGACTACCACAGGGCTATCGTCTATCAATAATATTTTTTCAAGCATACCACATCACATCACCTTAGCTTTAAATCTTGAAATTCGCAACCATTTGTGCAAGAAACTCGGCTTGGCTGTCGAGTTCTTCGGCCGCAGCGGCAGATTCCTCAGACGTAGAGGAATTGCTTTGCACCACTTGTGAAATCTGATTGACCCCTAAAGAAACTTGTGAAATACTTTCAGCCTGTTCTTTGCTTGCAATGGATATGGCATTCATAATTTCAGAAATAGCGTTGATATCTGCCACGATATTTTTTAGCGCCTCTGCCGTTTGGGTGGCAATGTTGGTTCCGCCATTCACCCTGGATATAGCGTCTTCAATCAGCTGGGTCGTATCTTTGGCTGCCTGCTGACTTCTGATCGCCAAGGAACGTACTTCTTCTGCCACAACGGAAAAGCCCTTACCGTGTTCACCTGCACGAGCAGCCTCAACAGCTGCATTGAGCGCTAAAAGGTTCGTTTGGAAAGCAATCTCATCAATGGTCTTAATAATCTTTGAAATGCTTTTGGAAGCTTCTTTAATTCCTTCCATGGACTGAAGCATTTTGGCCATTTCCTCATTGCCATGCTCTGCACCTTGAATTGATTTTTTGGACAAGCTATTGGCATCCTGTGTTTTTTGAGCGTTCTCCATAATCTGCTCATTAATAGTTATAATGGAAGCATTCAATTCTTCGATTGAACTGGCCTGATTGGTTGCACCGTTAGCTAAATCCATAGAGGTTTCAGAAATTTGCTTTGCTCCAGACAAAACGGTATCTGCAGAGCCTTTAATTTCGGAGATGGTAGATCTTAAAGTGTTTACGATGTTGTTAATCGAAGTCTTGATTTGGTTATACTGCCCCTCATACTCTCTGGTTATGCTTTTTCTTAAATCTCCTTCAGAGATCGTTGCCAAAACTTCTGTAATTTCACTTATATAAGATGAGATGGAAGTAATCATCTTGTCAAAAGATTTCATCATCAAAGCAAAGCTACCCTTGTAGTCTTTGTTTACGCTTACAGCAAAGTTTCCGCTAGAGAGCGCAGTCAGCACTTGATTCGCTTCATTAATGGGATCATGAACTGCCTGTAAAAGCTGATTTAATCCGTTAGTCAACTCTTTCCAGTCACCCTTATAGTTTGCAGTATCCACTCTCGTTTCTAATTTGCCCTCAATGGCAGCATTAATTAGTTTTGTAACGTCCTTATTAACCGATTGAAGATTTGATTTAAGGGTATTAAACATTTCATTCGCAATAGCCTTTTTGCCAGGATACTGCTTCAGGTCTACCTTAAAGTTCCCCACTCCAAATTCGTTATAGGATTTCAAAACCAGCAAATGATCGTCAATCAGAGATTGGGTTGTTTTGTTTATGGCAACAGCTACACCCTTATATTCTCCAGTAAATATGTTCTCGGGTATTTTTGCATCCAAATCACCATTATCAAGCTCAGTGGACATGATGTTAATTTCACCAGTCAGCTTTAAGATTGTATCCCTTAGGGTGATGAAGGAGCTTGTCAGCAAGCCAATTTCATCTTTGCTGTTCACGCGAAGGTTTACGTTTAAGTTTCCTTTTGCAATTTCATCGGCGGCCTTTTGAATTGCAGTAACCGGGGTAGCAACAGACTTGGAAATCAACATAATCATTACGATTACAATGATAATACTTAAGAGCCCCACAATGAACAACAAAATATAAGCCATTCGAACGGTCTCTCCTGCTGTTACAGCTTGATCATCCGCCAACTTTTGAATATCATTTCCTAAATCAATCAAAATATCGGCTGCATTGTCAAACACGGGCTTGTAGCTTTTAAAGAATAAATCAAAGGCCTTGTTATTGGCTTCTACCGTATTTTCGGACGCAAGCTTTTCAAGCTCAAGCCGAATGGGGGTTACTTCATTCAGTACTTTCAAAAGATTATCAATTTTTGCTGGGTCGGTCCTCATGGTTTTTTTATAGTCCTCAATATTTTGATTGAGCGCATTTCTGTCATTCCTGGCTGAAGCCAAACTATCATCCACAACCTTTTGATCTAATGTAACCATGGAAATCAGTAAGTATCTTTGTATGGAAACCAAATTTCTTCTCATGGTCCAGACCAATTTGGTATTCACCATGCTTCTATCTTTGTACAAGTTAACCAATTTGTTCATATTATTAATGTTTACTAACGCAGATATACCCAAGCAGATCAGCATTAACAGAACAATTCCGAAGCCAACCAACAACTTCATTTTAATCTTGAGATTCTTCATAAAATAGATCCTCCATAATATCATCTCATTAAATCTTAACCCAGTTTACATGCGTATACTAAGCTGCCTTCCTATAAGCTGGTAAGGTTTCATCTTATATGTATGGCGGTCTTACAGAATATAACGTACCTGAATACACCTACCATTTATAGGACTTAAATCAAGTGATCAATGACCTCTACCAAATGCCCGATTTCCGGCTTTGAAAGCTGTTCATTAGCACCTAGAGACTTTCCTTTCAGATACATTTCATCATTTATTAAAGAGGAAAAGATAATTAAGGGAATTGTTTTCAAGACGTCATCTGACTTTACAAGCTTTGTTAGCCTGTGGCCATCCATTTTCGGCATTTCGATGTCAGTGATAATCACAGCAGCTCTTGAACGCAAATTACTGGATCCCTTAATCCCTAATAAAAAATCCCATGCTTCCTGCCCGTTATCGAATTTAACCGTATTGGTGTAACCGGCTTTGTGCAGGCATTCTATGATCATCTTGGACAGAAGAACAGAATCCTCAACAACTAGGATGGGGCTCTCGTCATTTTTGCGTTTTCCCATGCGATCAATTTCATCCATTTGGATACCCGTTACAGGGGAGATATCACAGACAATCTTTTCAAAGTCCAAGATTGTAATCAGACGCCCTTCAAATTGTGCCAGCCCTGTAGCGACTCCTTCACCCCCGCCATAAATGGTTTTGTCAGGTTTCTCAATGGCATCCCAGGAAATTCTGTCAATACCCACAACCGTATGCACACGAAAAGCCACAAACATTTTATTAAAGTTGGTAACGATGAATAGATCCTTGTCCCTTTCAGTTCTTTCGCAATTTAACCCCAAGTACTTCGGTAAATTAATCACAGTTATAACGATATCTCTAGGTTTGAAAACGCCTTCTACCGCGGGATGAGAATGGGGCATGGCTTTGACAGGCTCAGACATCATAATCTCCCGAACTTTAGCTACATTAATGCCAAAAAGATCACCGTCAATGGTAAATTCCACGATCTCCATTTCGTTTGTTCCAGACTCTAACAATATTTCGCTTTTAGCCAGTTTTGCCAAAGTTAATCCCTACCTTTCTAAAATTCTTTTCTATGGTTAAGATACAATGCTTTTAATCATTATACAGGATGAATGGATGTTTGACAATGGGTTGAATTGTTTAAAACATTGAGTAAATATGGAATTTCTCTTAATTCGTGTAAAGCTGGGGACTTGTAAAGCGATTTGAAAAGGATACAAACAGAAAAATTTGAAGAGAAAATTTCATGCCAAAATTGACCGTCTTTTTCATTTATGCTATAATCCCTAAAACATTTGGGTGTATGGAGGTATTTAGAATGAAAGGCTTTGACCATGACAGGTATATCAAAGAACAATCACAGTATATATTGGAAAGGGTTCATACGGTAGATAAGCTTTATTTGGAGTTTGGTGGAAAGCTCATGTATGATCTGCACGCGAAAAGGGTGCTACCGGGCTTTGACGAAAATGCTAAAATCAAGCTTTTGCACAGTATGAGGGATATGGTTGAAGTCATTATTTGTCTTTATGCCGGTGATATTGAACGAAACAAAATTCGCAGCGATTTCAACACGACTTATGATGTGGAGGTCTTTAAGTCCATTGATGAATTGCGCCGCTATGATCTTTTAGTCAATTCAGTAGTCATTACCAGATACGAGGAGGGACAGGCCGGTGCCAATCTCTTTATCAATAAACTGGAGCGCCGGGGAATCCGAGTTTATAAACACAAGGCAACCTTAGGTTATCCGACAGATGTGGATACCATCGTCAGCGACCAGGGCTACGGAAGCAACCCCTACATTGAGACCAGCAAAAAAATAGTGGTAGTAACCGCCCCAGGCCCCGGTAGTGGAAAGCTTGCTACCTGCCTCTGTCAGCTGTACCACGACACAAAAAAAGGAATCTCTGTCGGGTATTCCAAGTTCGAAACCTTTCCAGTTTGGAATGTACCCTTGAAGCATCCCTTGAACATTGCCTATGAGGCTGCCACGGTTGATCTAAAGGATGTAAATATGATAGACCCTTATCATTTGGAAGCCTATGGAAAGGTAGCCGTCAACTACAACAGGGACATCGAAGCTTTTCCTTTGTTAAAACGGATTATTGAACGGATTACGGGCGTCAGCGTGTACAACTCACCTACAGATATGGGTGTAAACTGTATCCACAAGGGGATTACAGACAATGAGGCTGTGGTTTCAGCTTCGAAGCAGGAAATCATACGACGGTATTTTGCCTCTGCCTGTGATTATAAAAAGGGCTATATCGACAAAGAAGCGTTTCAGCGCTCCAGGATTATCATGGAGGAACTGGGCCTGAAGGAAGAGGATCGTCCGGTAGTGGTACATGCCAGACAACGCCTAGCTTCTTTGAAAAAGCAGACGGATAACTTTTCCGTAGTGGCACTGGAGCTTGGGGACCTGTATTTGACTGGGAAGGGATCGGAGCTAATGGACGCGACCGCTGCCCTCATTCTAAACGCTGTCAAGCAACTGGCAAATATTAACGACGATATTCATTTAATTAGTCCCGTGGTTCTGGAGCCCATCCTAAAGCTGAAAAAGCTTGCAAGCCCCAACAACAGCCCAGCTTTAAGCTGCGAGGAGGTTTTAATTGCCCTAAGTATCTGTGCAGTCACCAATCCCATAGCCCAAGTGGCGATCGGAAAGTTGGAAGAGCTTAAAGGCTGCCAGGCACACTCCACGACCATCCTACGGAATCGAGACGAGATGACCCTCAAAAATCTTGGTATTGACATAACTTGTGATGCGGAATTTCCTACCGACAAATTATATTATATATGAGATAAACACTGGAAGCGAATGTGGAGGGAGTATGGCAAACATACGCTGTCCGAGGTGCAAGGAGTTTTATGACAAAGTTAGTATCAAGCAAGTATGCTGTGATACCTGTCAACAAAAAGCACAGGACGATTACACTCGGGTAAAAGAATTTGTAATTCAACACGGCAATATGAGCGTAGCCGAACTTTCAAAGGAACTCAACATGGACCCGACTGTAATTTTGCGCTATGTTCAAGAAGGAAAACTTCATACAAGAAAAAGCTTTTAAACAAAACTTGCTATATTAAAAAACCAAAAGGACACTGCTCACCGATCTGGTAAGTAGTGTCCTTTTGGTTTTTCTATCCTATTGAAATCGATCCTATTGGTATCTATCCTATTGATTTCAATCCTATTGATTCTCCCTCATCCCCTCTAAGCGTTTCGCCTTATAACTTGCAAAGCACCCTTCATCCAAGGCTAGCCGGATTTCTTCCATCAGATTGTTGTAAAAATATAAATTATGAATCACACAAAGCCTCATAGCCAACATTTCCTTGGCCTTGAACAGATGCCGCAGGTATGCCTTTGAAAAACTCTGACAAGTAGGGCAGTCACAGTCCTGTGCGATGGGGTCTTGGTCTGTCTCATATTTCTTGTTCATAAGATTCAGCTTGCCCCTGTTGGTATAGACGTTGGCATGGCGACCGTTTCGAGCCGGAAGAACACAGTCAAAAAAGTCAATGCCTCTTTCCACGGCTTCCAAGATATTTTCTGGTGTGCCTACCCCCATTAAATAAGTAGGCTTTTCTACTGGCAGATAGGGCAGCACTTCCTCCAAAATGCGATACATTTCATGGTGGGTTTCACCCACGGCAAGCCCCCCCACGGCATAACCATGAAGGTTCAGCTCCGAAATGACCTTTGCATGTTCGATGCGTATGTCTGCGAAGGTTCCACCCTGATTGATGCCAAAGAGCATTTGTTCCTTGTTGAGGGTGTCGTCCATCCGATTCAGTTGCTCCAGATGGGTCTTGCAGCGCAGTAGCCAGCGAGTGGTCCGCTGTACTGAGTCCTCCATGTACTCCCGAGTGGCCGGATAGGGCGCACACTCGTCAAAAGCCATGGCAATGGTGGAAGCCAGGTTCGACTGAATCTTCATGCTTTCCTCCGGGCCCATGAAAATCTTTCGCCCATCAATATGAGAAGAAAAGTAAACGCCCTCCTCTTTGATTTTCCGCAAAGCGCCCAAGGAAAAGACTTGAAAGCCGCCGGAGTCTGTTAGGATCGGTCTTGTCCAGTTCATAAAGGAGTGCAGCCCGCCCAGGCTTTTCACCAACTGATCTCCAGGGCGAAGATGGAGGTGATAGGTGTTACACAGTTCAACCTGACACTTAAGCCCCAGTAGTTCCGGCGAAGAAATAGCTCCCTTGATGGCAGCAACCGTTCCCACATTCATAAAAACCGGGGTTTCGATAAGCCCTTTATTGGTAAAAAGGCAGCCGCGCTTGGCGCGGCCTTCTTTTTTTAAGACTTGATATTGATTAATTGCTCGTTCCATTGATTGTACTTCTGTTGCTTTTATCTCTGCTTGCACAGCCATTAATTTTGCATCTGCTTGTGCAAGTGCCGATTTCTCTTCTGCTTGCGCTTTCATTGCTTGTACTTCCATTAAAACCTCCACTGTATTTATTTCATCGGATCGGTAAAACCTCCCGTAAAAACAAGCCCGTATAACTGCTTTCAACCAGAGCCACTTCCTCGGGTGTACCGGCGGCAACCACATAGCCACCGTTTACGCCACCTTCCGGCCCCATATCTATAATATAATCGGCAGACTTGATTACGTCAAGGTTATGTTCGATCACCAAGACCGTATGCCCGGAATCCACCAACTTGTTCAGGCAGTCCAAAAGCCTTTGGATATCAGAAAGGTGCAGTCCTGTGGTGGGTTCGTCCAGAATGTATAGATTGTGGCTGCCTCTCTTGATCTTCGCTAACTCATAGGCCAGCTTGACCCGTTGGGCTTCGCCGCCAGAAAGGGTGGTGGAGTTTTGCCCCAGCTTAATATAGCCCAGTCCAAGCTCGTTCATGATGGACAGCTTATGCTTTAAGTACTTGTTATCCTCAAAAAACAGAACGGCTTCCTCGACGGTCATGTCCAGAACCTCAGAGATATTTTTATCTTTGTATTTGATTTCAAGCCCTTCCTGGGAATAGCGGCTGCCCTTACAAACCGGGCAGATGGTTTCGATATCCGCCATAAACTGCAGATTCGTGACGATCACGCCATCACCGGTACAGTTTTCACAACGGGTACCGTTGGCATGGGTTAGGCTGAAATCAATGGAGCGATAGCCATGAGATACCCCCTGCTCCGTTAGGGCGAAAAGATCCCTGATCTTATCAAAGATGCCCACATAGGTGGCGGGGTTGGACTTGCTGTTCCGACCGATGGGGCTTTGATCAATGTTAATGACCTGATTAATCGCGTCATAACCTAAGAGCATGTCATGCTCTCCGGCCACGATGCGAGAAGATTTTTTCAGGATCTCCAGCTGCTTGAACAAGGTCTCGTTAATCAAGGTGCTCTTACCTGAGCCGGAGACCCCAGAAACGCATAGGAAAACACCCAGAGGAATGTCAACTGTAACGTTTTTTAAGTTGTTCTCCCTGGCACCCTGGATGGTGATGTAGTAGTCCCCTGGGTGACGCCTTTGGCTGGGCACAGGGATTTCCTTTTTTCCCATAAGATATTCTGCCGTGATGGAATTTTGCTGCACAAAGTCCTTGTATTCCCCCATAGCCACAATATTGCCGCCGTGTATTCCCGGGCCAGGGCCGATTTCAATCAGATAGTCAGCGCTTTTCATGGTCTCCACGTCATGCTCCACCACAATGACGGTGTTACCGATATCCCGAAGCTTTTTCATGATGTGAATGACCCGGTCGGAATCCCTGGGATGAAGACCGATGCTAGGCTCGTCCATAACATAGAGCATACCCATCAGCTCACTGCTGATCTGTGTTGACATCTTGATCCGCTGCATTTCCCCGCCGGATATGGTATCGCTCCTGCGTCCCAGGCTTAAGTAATGAAGCCCTATATCAATGAGCAGCTGTAGGCGGGTGCTGATTTCATTAACGATACTCTTGCCTACGTCTATGTTGTTGCCGCTAAACTGCAGAGACTCCAGAAACGCCAACAGCTCCGGCAGCTGCATCCGACAAAGCTCATCGATGTTTTTGCCGTCTATGGTGACTTCCAGCCTTTGCTTTTTCAGCCTGGCGCCGTTGCATTCGGGACAGACCTTTTCGATCATGGTGTCCTTGATAAAATCTGGTTCCATCATCTCATTGGATATGGACTTGCGGATAAAGTTCCGGTACCAGCTTTCGATATCGTTCACAAAGCCCCGGAAAGGAAACTCTCGTCCCACGATCCAGTTTTTCTTAGTGGAGAAGGGCGGCTCCAGCATCTTTACCTTTTCACCCTTCGTCCCGTAGAATAAAAGATCGTGTACTTCCTTTGAAAGCTCGTTAAAGGGGGTTTCTAAAGAAAAGTTATATTTGACCGATAGGCTGTACACAATGGCGCTGCGGTAACTGTCCTTGCCGGAGGGGTTAAACATGGTGTTTTTCAGGGCACCTCTCATGATGCTTTTCTCCGGGTTCAAGATCAAAAACCTAGGCTCCACCACATAGGAACGCCCCACGCCAAGGCAAGTATTGCAGGCACTGTGGGGAGAATTGAAGGAAAAGTGGAAGGGCTGCATTTCACAGAGAGAATAGTGATGCTGTGGGCAGCCGAAGTCCTTATAAAACCCCTCGTAAGCAGCGGCCCCTTCCCCCACAATGGCAACCTTTATAAATAGCTCCTCACTTAAGGAGACCATGGCCGCCTCAATGGACTTGGCAATCTGGATATAGACATCCGGGCGAACTGTAAAGCGGTCAATGATAATTTCAATCTGATAGTTCTTTTCGTCGTCCAGCTCCAGCTTGTCGGACAAGTCCAAGGACTCTCCGTCCACAATCAGCTTTTTATAGCCCTTCTCCCGAACCTTGTTCAGCACATACTCGTAGCCTTCCCCATAGATTTTATACAGCGGGGCCCGCAGCTCCACCACAGTTCCCTTGGGTAGGGAGGAGATATGCTCCGCCATATGGGCGGCTGAGATCTGCTTTAATTCATGGCCGCATTCAGGACAGCGTCCCACCCCCACGGTGGAAAATAACAAGCGCAGGTAGTCATTAATATCAGTTACAGTTCCCACGGTAGAGCGAGGGTTGGAATTCCCCTTTTTCTGTTCAATGGCTATAACCGGAGAAAGCCCACGAACAAAGTCCACCTTTGGCTTTTTGACCTGGCTGATCCGGCTTTTGGCAAAGTTGGAAATGGAGTCCAGAAAGCGCCTTTGTGCCTCTCCATAGACCACATCGAAGGCCAGAGAGGATTTACCCGATCCGGAAACCCCCGTAATGACCACAAGTCTGTCCCTTGGAATTTCCAGAGAGATATTTTTCAAATTGTTTTGCTTTGCACCTGATACTTCTATGCTTGTTCTAACCGGCATTATGTTCCCCTTTCTTTTTTCGTCCTGCCTGTATTCAAGCCCAAAATAGCAGAGAACAGAGGACGGATAACGGCAATACGCCTTATTCTCCCAACGGCGACCACAAATTTACTTTTTCAACAAAGCTCTCAACTGCTTTTTCAAAGCGCAGACTGATGCTTTTGTCAATAGAACTATCCATCATTCACCTCTCTTAAACTTTGGTGTTTCAATAGCCCATGGCTATATTACGAACGGGCACTACTCCCAACCCTTCCACAACGTTTGTTCTCGAACAGTTCCGAATCGTTTATGAAGCAAACTGGATTTCATTTTCTATTCGGATAAGCCCAAGCATTATACACAAGTCTTTACAATAATACAATACGGTTAAAAAATTTCATGGCCGACTTTTTTATTGTTGAACGTATCTCATTAGCCAATCCCAAACAAATGAGGCAAGACCAAAAATTTTGAGCCTTGATTTATAGCTGCTTGTTGTGTTTTTTCTTTTTTATGGTAGAATAACGATAGAGTTGGCTTGATACTCAGTCACACCTAAGAAAAATAATAGAATGGATCTGAGTTGAGCTGAATGAAGGCGGCTTGATAACTGTTAAGAGACTGAGTAAAATTATAGGCCAGCAGCAAAGTTTTACTTATAAAAGGAGGCTTATATGCTTTATCCAAAAAACAAATCAGAAAAACTGTCCATGGAGACCTTTAGAAACCCTACAAGTGAGTACAGGGGAACGCCCTTCTGGGCTTGGAACTGTGCCCTGGACAAGGAGCAGCTTGCTCGGCAGATTGATTGCTTTAAGGAAATGCACCTTGGCGGCTTTCACATGCATGTTCGGACAGGGATGTCCACCACCTATCTGAGTAAAGAATACTTCGAATTAATCAAGCATTGTGTGGAAAAGGCCCGAAAGGAAGAGATGCTGGCTTGGCTTTATGACGAGGACAGATGGCCTTCCGGTGCTGCCGGGGGCTTGATTACCAAGGATAAAAAATATCGTGCCAGGCACCTGCTTTTTACCCCCTTCCTGGATGAAAAGCCGGATAGTGAGGATAAAATCCTTTTGGGGGTCTATGATCTTGTTTTGGATGACGAGGGATACATACAGTCTTATGAGCGAGTGTCGAAAGAAGCACCTGTCGCTTGCATCAAGGCTTCCAGGTGGTATGCCTATCTGGAACTGCAAGAAGAATCTCCTTGGTATAATAATCAGACCTATATTAATACCTTGGATAAAGCTTCCATTGATGAATTTTGCCGTGTGACTCATGAGGCTTACAAAAGAGAGGTCGGAGAGGATTTCGGCGGAGTGGTTCCGGCTATTTTTACGGACGAACCCCAGTTTACCCGAAAGACCCACTTGGGGTTTGCCACCGACAAAAAGAACGTCATACTCCCCTGGACAAACGACTTGCCCGAAACCTTCAAAAATTCTTACGGCATGGATATTATGGAGAAGCTGCCGGAATTGTTTTTTAACCCGAAGTCCCCTTCACAAGCTCGGTATTTTTATCATGACCATATTTCGGAGCGCTTTGCGCAGGCTTTTTCTGATAACATTGGCGAATGGTGTGGTAAAAACAATCTAGCCTTGACCGGGCACATGATGGAAGAGCCCACCTTGCACAGCCAAACCGCTGCTTTAGGTGAGGTTATGCGCTCTCTTAGCGCTTTTCAATTGCCAGGCATAGACATGCTTTGCGACCAAAAAGAATACACAACGGCAAAGCAAGCTCAGTCCGTCGCCCATCAATACGGCCGTGAGGGCGTACTGTCAGAGCTTTATGGTGTAACAGACTGGGACTTTGACTTCAGAGGTCACAAGCTGCAAGGCGACTGGCAGGCAGCTCTTGGTGTCACTGTCCGGGTTCCGCACCTGTCTTGGGTTTCTATGGAGGGCGAAGCCAAGCGGGATTACCCAGCCTCCATCAGCTATCAATCCCCTTGGTATAAGGAGTATGCTTACATCGAAGACCATTTTGCAAGGGTCAATACCGCCCTCACCCGTGGAAAGCCTTTGATTCAATTGGGTGTTATTCATCCGGTTGAAAGCTACTGGCTGCACTGGGGGCCGGAGGAACAAAGCGCTCCAATTCGTGAACAGTTGGATAAGGACTTTTTGAATCTGGCAAGCTGGCTGCTTTTGGGACAGCTCGACTTTAACTATATTTCTGAATCCTTGCTACCCAGACAGAACGCCGCCGGAGCAGCTCCCCTTCAAGTGGGTCAAATGGAATACAACACCATTCTCGTTCCCGGCTGTCAAACCATCCGCTCTACTACCCTTGACAGACTGGAGAAATTCGCTGAACAGGGTGGTAAGCTAATCTTTGTTGGAAACATTCCCGAACTGGTAGATGCTCTTCCCTCCGATCGGGCGATTCAGCTTTCCAAAAAGGCTCTTGTCATTCGTTATGATAAATATTCTGTCCTTCAAGCACTGGAAGCTGAACGAGAGATCAGTATTTTCAATGAAAGGGGACTGCGTACCAATAACCTGCTAACACAGCTACGTGAAGACAATGGAGAAAGATGGCTTTTCATTTCTCATAGCGGGAGAAATGTTGAGACTGATATTGAGAAGGATGTACTTAGGGCAGAGCAGATCAAAATTATTCTGAAAGGCCAGTGGCAGCCTACGCTTTACGACACCCAAAGCGGTGAGACAAGGCCTCTTAAGGCTGACTATAAAGGGGACTCAACGATCATTCGGCATACTTTCTATGCCTATGACAGCTTGCTTTTGAATCTGTCGAAGGGCCTAGAAGAGGCTCAGAAGGAAAATCCGAATAAGAAAGATACTCAGAACACCCCCATTGGCGAAAAGACAGCTGTTGGGCAAAATAAGCAGCCCCAGCTTTTCTTTAAGGAAAAGCTTAAAGTCAGCCTTTCGGAGCCGAATGCGCTGCTTCTGGATCTGGCAGAGTATTCCTTTGACGGCGGAGAATATCAGCCCTTGGATGAAGTTTTGCGGATTGATGACTTGTTCCGGCAGAAATGCGGCTACCCTGAACGCAGCAAGCAAGTGGCTCAGCCTTGGGTTATTGAAAACGAGGTACCGAAGCATGAGCTGGGCTTACGTTTTTGCTTCGAAAGCGAGATTGAGGTAGAACAGGCAGCTTTGGCAATAGAAAGGCCGGATTTATGTACGATCCAGTTTAATGGAGAAGCGGTGGAACCCAAGGTTACTGGTTGGTATGTGGATGAATCCATTCTAACAATACCATTGCCAAAAATTGTAAAGGGTAGCAACACCTTGGAGTTTGTAGTGAAGTTCGGTAAGCAAACCAATACAGAATGGTGTTATATCATTGGGGACTTTGGAGTTAAGGTCGAGGGCGCATTTAAGACCATCGTCAGCCCCGTCAGAACCCTTGCCTTTGGGGATGTAAGCTATCAGGGTCTTCCCTTCTATGGCGGTAACATTGACTATCACTTCCAAGTAAAGGGTAGCGCCTTTACGCTTCATGCCAACCAATACCGAGGCGCCTTAATTGGTGTCACTGTGGACGGTAAAAGGCTGGGCAGCATCGTATACCCGCCCTATGATTTCAAGGTTTCTGGCCTGGAAGGCAGGGAGCACGAGGTGGTACTAACCTTATTCGGCAACAGGCACAATTCGTTCTCTCCCGTTCACCTTTGCGATAAGACAGTCCGGTGGTTTGGCCCCGACGGTTGGAGAACCAGAGGAGACAAGTGGAGCTATGAATATAATTTGAAACCATTGGGGATTTTAAAGAGTCCGGAAGTGTTTAAACAATCGTAAGCAAAATAATAGCCATGCAAGGGGCGAGTGATCCCTTGCATGGCTATTTTACATTTTGGTTACGTTCTTGAAGGCCGGATGTCTTTGTGGCATAATGACGTATGAAAATATACTGTGCCACTCATTATAACCTGACTAACTGTTGTCATATTCAGCCTGATAAGATAGGAGAAACCGATGACAAAATCTGAAAGGAGAGAAAAATGGATTGGAATGACTTATATCCCTCTACCCATCAGCCTACCAATGAGGAAATTGAAAGCTATATCGGTGGGGAAGGCAAGGATTTATGGCGTTCGCTTTTTACCTTTATGGAGCAAAGCTATCAATGCAAACCTAAGATGACTTATAGCGTTTGCTCTGGTAAGCCTGGTTGGAATGTTAAATTTCAAAAGAGTGGACAGGCCTTTGGTACCCTCTACCCAGAAGTCAATGGATTCTCTGTGTTTTGTGTTCTCAGCTATAAGCTGGATCCGCAAGTAGAGATGATCATGCATGAGGTATCCCCCCGCATGAGGGACTTATACAAAAACGCTGGTGATTATATGAAAATGGGCAGATGGATGATGTTTCGCATTGAGAACAAGTCGGATTTGGAAGACTATAAACGGCTATGCACTGTCAAACTAAAGCCGAAAATAAAATAATGGAGGAAACTAAAATGGCTAAATTAATTAAATTTGAAGTTGTAGAGTTACCAAAAATCTATGTAATTGGTAAGGAACTGCGGTATAGCATGGACGCTCATATGAAAGGTGACAATCGAATCGGCGCTCTTTGGAACCAATGTTTCGCCGAAGAACTTTTTACCACTTTGGAAAAACAGGCTGATTTTATTTTTGATCCTGCCTATGTTGGTGTTATGTTAGACTGGGGCAAAGGAGACGGAGATTTCTCCTATGTATGCGGAATGCTGTTTAAGGAGGGTGCCTCCGTACCGGAAGGCTGTGTTATAAAGGAGATTGACGCCACAAAGGCCGCTGTGAGTTGGATTCAAGGCAAGGACATCAATGACATCTGCTCCCAGGCGCATGAAATGACGCAAAAGAAAATGCGTGAACAGAACCTTCCTTGTGATCAAACGACCTGGTGCATGGAGTTTTACAACTGCCCCCGCTACACCACGCCGGATGAAAACGGGGAGATCATTTTGGATTACTACATTCCCGTTCAATAACAAGGTAAGGAACCCGTAGGGCTGGCTGCTTGACTGCCCCTCTGCGGGTTCTTTTTTTGCATCCAAAAAATGTCGAATAACCAAAAATCCACCCGGTGAGCCATTTAATACATTTGACAAAGAAAATTCTTTAAATTATACTATGGCCAATCAAAGGTATTCATTATAAATGAATAAGAAAGATCCAAACGCATAAAACAGTAAATTAATTTTAAGGAGTGCTAATTATATGAAAAGAGCAGTAACGATCACGGCAGCATTTTTAGCTCTGAGCCTGCTTGCGGGCTGCGGGGAGGAAGTTGCAGCGCCGGAATCGACCCCCATTGTGTCCCAGGCCCCTGCAAAAAACGATACGCCCCAGGCCGCACCCGCCCCAGCTGAAGCGAAGGTGCCAGACAATGTAAAGACTGACTACAAAAGCAATGCAAGTATTGTCAGCGGCAAGACCATAGGAACAGTAAACGCCCTGGTCTTGAAAGATGTTTTTGTAACGATGTTTAATGTTTCCGCTGGAGCCTCCGCTAAGGAAATTACATACTACTCATCCTTAAAGGACGGCATTAAGGCGGTTAAGTCCGACGAGGTCACAGCGTTTTTAATGGCTGATTTTTCTGCGGATTATTACGCAAAGAAGGACAAAGAACTGGCCCTGTTAAAAATGAAACCGGTAGAAACCAACATTTCCATGATTACCAAGAAAAATGACACCACTTTACTGAAGGAAATCAATGAAGCCATCAAAACCATGAAAGCCGACGGCACCATGGACGACCTGAAACAAAAGTGGATCACTGAATTCCCCATTGAAGAGGAACCAGAAATCATTGAGATTCCGAAAATCGAAGGCGCCGATACCCTTCGCGTGGGCGTATCCGGTGATCTGCCTCCTTTGGATTATGTTCGGGAAGATGGGGTACCCACGGGCTTTAATGTAGCCTTACTGGCTGAAATCAGCAAGAAGCTGAACAAAAACATTGAACTCAAAATCGTCAACGCCGACTCCCGTATGGCCGCCCTAGGCAAAGACGAAATTGACGTTTTCTTCTGGCAAACCGTCCCCAAAAACGACCTGGCTCAAATGGTTTCTAAGTTCTCCGCCCAATCCGCCGATACCGAACCTTACATTACAGTGTCTATGGACTTGATTGCTAAAAAGTAAACTATTGTCTCTTGGCTTTTCCAAAATCCTGTTACTTTCTTTAGCCCCCATGTCCGGCTTTTTGAAAAGGGATGGAAGGGGGTGTGGGGGGAGGAAGGGAAAAACTTTTTCGCCGTTTGAAAAAGTTTTTCCCTTCCTCCCCCCATGGTTTTAATTTTGAAAAATTCTTAAAACTATTGTCATGTAAAAATGAATGTGCTATACTCCATTGCGTTTAGGACGAAAGTGATAAATTCGCCCTGTCCTAAACGTAATGGAGTTTTTTATTGGCAAATTTGAAGGCCGCTCCATTTTTAAAATAACCAATGCGAAGGTTTCGGCGCTCCGACCTTTCCTTCGGCATTCGGTATTTTTATCATTTATAGGAGGATATAAAAATGATTGACAAGAAAGCTGTAATTTCAAAGTTTGGACGTAAGGAGAACGATACCGGCTCATCTGAGGTTCAGGTGGCTCTCCTGACTGAGAGAATTAACCACTTAACCGAGCACCTCAAAATCCATAAGAAGGATTTCCATTCTCGCCGGGGCCTTTTAAAGATGGTTGGACAAAGAAAAGGACTTTTAAATTATATTAAGCAAAATGATGTTGTTAAATACCGTGAGCTTATTGCAGAGCTTGGGTTGAGAAAGTAATCATTGGAGGTTTTATGTACAGTACGTATTCGTTAGAATTGGGGGGTCGAACCTTATCGGTTGAAATTGGACGGGTTGCTGAGCTTGCAAACGGTGCAGCAATTGTCCGATATGGTGAAACCGTAGTTTTAGTAACAGCCACAGCCTCAGAAAAACCACGAGCAGATATTGACTTTTTCCCTCTTAGCATTGACTACGAGGAACGTCTCTACTCCGTGGGTAAAATTCCGGGCGGTTTTGTTAAGAGGGAAGGCAAACCCACAGAACGTGCTATCTTGACCTCTAGGTTGATTGACAGACCTTTAAGACCGCTTTTTCCAAAGGATTACAGAAATGATGTCAGTATCGTTGTGACGGTTATGTCCGTAGATCAGGACTGCAGCCCCGATATTGCCGCCATGATCGGTTCTTCCATTGCACTCTCTATTTCCGACATCCCTTTCTTTGGGCCAACCGGTTCGGTGAACATTGGTCTCATTGATGGTAAGCCCATTATCAACCCCAGCTCTGAGCAACGGGAAATCAGCAAGGTTTCCTTGACCGTGGCCTCTACGAAGGACAAGGTCATCATGATTGAGGCTGGAGCTGAAATGGTTTCCAACGAGCAGATGTATGACCTCATCATGCTGGCTCACGAGGAAAACAAAAAAATCGTTACCTTCATCGAAGGGATACAAAAGGAAATCGGAAGAGCAAAGCACTCCTACATGGAGCATGTTGTAGATAAGACGTTATATGAGAAAGTAAAGGCCTATATTACAGACCAACGTATGGAAGCCGCTGTTTTTACAGACATGAAGCAAGAGCGTGACGAGCGCATTTCTGCCATAACCGCTGAGGTAATGGCGCACTTTGCTCCTCTGGAAAGCGAAATAGAGAATTTATCATCCGTAGTCGGAGAGATTATCTATAAATACGAGAAAGAAACCGTAAGAAGAATGATCCTAAAGGACCACAAGCGTCCTGACGGAAGAAGCCTGACCGAGATTCGTCATTTGATGTCGGAAGTAGACATTCTGCCCAGGACTCATGGTTCCGCTCTTTTCAAGAGAGGTCAGACCCAAGTCTTAACGGTGACCACCCTTGGTTCCATGGGTGAAGTACAGCGGCTGGACGGGCTGGACGAGTTGGAAGACATCAAGCGCTACATGCACCATTACAACTTCCCCAGCTTTTCTGTTGGCGAAACAAAGCCTTCCCGTGGACCCGGTCGTCGTGAAATCGGACACGGTGCTTTAGCAGAGCGTGCCCTTTTACCCGTAATCCCCAAAGAAGAGGATTTCCCATACGCCATACGTCTTGTATCCGAGGTACTGAGCTCCAACGGCTCCACCTCACAAGCCAGTGTATGCGGCAGCACCCTTTCTCTTATGGCAGCGGGTGTCCCCATCATAAGCCCAGTAGCGGGCATATCTGTAGGTCTGATAACCGATGAAAACGACAGAGACGGAGACTTCGTTTTATTGACGGATATACAAGGACTGGAAGACTTTTTCGGCGACATGGACTTCAAGGTAGCAGGAACCCACGACGGGATCACGGCTATACAAATGGACATCAAGATCGACGGGCTTACCCCAGAGATCATCAAGCAAGCGCTTGACGAGACCTACCGCGCCAGAAAGTTCATTCTGGACGAGGTTATGCTCAAGACCATTTCTGCACCGCGGACTGAGATTTCAAAATATGCGCCGAAGATCGCCATGATGGTTATTGATCCAGAAAAGATGTCAGAAGTAATCGGCACACGCGGCAAGGTAATCAAGCGGATCATAGAAGAATCCGGAGTCAGCAAGATAGATACAGAGGACGACGGGCGAATTTTCATTGCCGATGCGTCCATGGAAAACGTAGAGCGGGCGAAAGCCATGATCAGTGCCATCGTAAGTGTACCAGAGGTAGGCGCCCTATTTACAGGGAAAGTAACTCGTATCATGAACTTCGGCGCCTTTGTTGAGATCGCACCCGAAAAAGAAGGGTTAGTACACATTTCACAGCTAGCCCACGAGCGAGTAAAGACCGTAGAGGATGTAGTCAAGGTAGGCGACGTGATCGTAGTCAAGGTAACGGAGATCGACGAACAAGGCCGCATCAATCTGAGCCGCAAGGCAGCTTTACCAGAAGAGCAGAAGCCTAAAGATAAAAAATAAAAAACAAAGGCAAAACCTTGGGGTTGGGGGAGGAAAACTTTTTTCAAACGGCGAAAAAAGTTTTCCTCCCCCAACCC
>CAZSXS010000032.1:0-39039 GCA_964611385.1 uncultured Defluviitaleaceae bacterium | reverse complement strand
CCTTCCTCCCCCCACACCCCCCACCATCCCATTTCAAAAAGCCGGACAAGGGGACGATATAAATATTACGGAAATTTTGAAAGACGCAATATTTTTTTGTGCTTATAAATGAAGAATTAGGGAACCCTTGACTCGTAAGTATATATGCTCAGCCTCTTAAGCACTTGCCAAGCCGCCATCATTCAACCCAGAAATATTCCATAGTTTTGAGCAGCAGCTTTGCAAAGCTGAACGTGACTGAGTATAGATGTAAAGGAATAATTCAGACAAAGGCACGAATACTATAGATATACTCAGCCTCTTAAACATTTACCAAGCCGTCCTCATTCAACCCGGATCAATTCTATATGTTTTGTGTGACGGCTTTGTAAAGCTGAACTTAACTGAGTAAAGCTGAGGTTCGTAAACTTTGAATCTGCATATACTTAGCCTTCTTAAACTTGTACCAAGCCGCCCTCATTCAAACCGGATAAACCTCGTTGCTTTGTGTGGCGGCTTTGCAAGGTTGAACCCACTGAGTATAACATAACCTATTCCTTCTTAGCTCCACCCCCCAGGTCCGGCTTTTTGAAAAGGCAAAGATGGGGGTGGTGGGGTGAACCAATAAGTTGGTTCACCCCACGGTTTTAAGATTTTAACTTTATCGGAGGGAAGTACATGAAACATTATTTTCAGAGCCTGGAGTCCGTGCTGAGGGAAACCGGCAGTAAGGCCTCTGGCCTGACCGGCGGAGAGGTCATCGACCGAGCCGCAAGATATGGTAAGAATAAGTTGGCTGAGGGTAAAAAAGCCACTCTGGCGCAGCGCTTTTTGGCGCAGCTGTCTGACCCTATGCTCATCATCCTCATTGTGGCGGCCGTGGTCTCGGGCGTTACATCCTTTTATTCCCATGAGGGCCTGACAGATGTGTTTATTATCCTGATTGTGGTCCTGATTAATGCCGTGTTGGGCGTTTACCAGGAAAGTAAGGCCGAAAAAGCCCTGGAGTCCCTGCAAAAAATGGCTGCCGCTACCTCGAAGGTCTTGCGGGATGGAGTCGTGGCCGTTGTTAAAAGTGAGGATCTGGTCGTTGGCGATGTGATCTTGCTGGAGGCGGGTGATGCTGTCCCGGCGGATGGTCGGATTATTGAGTGCGCCAGTATGAAAATCGAAGAAGCGGCTCTCACCGGTGAAAGCGTCCCCGTTAATAAAACGGACGAAACCATCCCCGAAAGCGATAAGGATATTCCTTTGGGAGATCGTAAAAATATGGTGTATATGGGTAGTACCGTTGTGTATGGCCGCGGTCGAGTGGTTATCACCCATATTGGTATGGATACCGAAATGGGTAAGATTGCCAATGCCCTTGCCTTGGCACAAGAGGAAAAAACCCCTCTGCAAAAAAAGCTCTCCCAGTTAAGTAAGATTCTGACCTATATCGTCATTGGCATCTGCGTCTTTATCTTTGCCTTTAAGCTCCTGAGAACAGGCGATTTCAGTGCTGCTGTCCTGCTGGATACTTTTATGATCGCCGTTAGCCTTGCCGTTGCAGCGATACCCGAAGGCCTTGCCACTGTGGTAACGATCGTACTGGCCATCGGCGTGACCAATATGTCCAAGCGTAACGCCATTATCCGTAAGCTAACAGCAGTGGAAACCCTGGGTTGCGCTCAGATTATTTGCAGCGATAAAACAGGAACCCTGACGCAGAATAAAATGACCGTCACCAATGGCTTTTCTGAAAATCTTCCTTTCTTGGCGACAGGACTGGCCCTGTGTAGTGATGCCAGCCTGAATAATGAAGGGGAGGCCGTAGGAGAACCCACCGAGTGCGCCCTGGTGAATTACGCCTTTAAGTTGGGTATTGATAAAAACAAGCTGTCCCTGGAAATGCCCCGCGTCGGTGAAGCACCCTTTGACAGCTTAAGAAAAATGATGAGTACCGTTCATAGTCTGGATTCGTCCTTGTTTTCCCTCGAAGGTAACTTCATCCAGTTTACAAAAGGCGCCCCAGACGAAGTCTTAAGGAACTGTTCTCATATTTACAAAGAAGGAAAAATAACCCCTATCTCTGAAACAGACCGCACCGCCATCATGGCTCAAAATAAAGGTATGGCTGACAAAGCCCTGCGCGTGCTGGCAGCCGCCTTTAAGACCTATAATGAAAAACCCGGTAGCTTCGAACCCCAAGACTTGGAGGCAGGCCTTGTGTTCATCGGCCTTGTAGGGATGATAGACCCCGTACGGCCGGAGGTGGCGGACGCTATAAAGGAATGCCGAGCCGCGGGAATCCGCCCCATCATGATCACGGGTGATCATAAGGACACTGCAATCGCCATCGCCAAGGAGCTTGGGATCATCGAAAACGACAAGCAAGCCATCACCGGCTTGGAGCTGGACGCAATCAGTGATGCAGAGTATGCAAAGACCGTTTCCAATTACAGCGTGTATGCCCGCGTAAAGCCGGAGAATAAGACAAGAATTGTAAACACCTGGAAGCAAAATGGCTACATCTGTGCAATGACCGGCGACGGCGTGAATGATGCACCCAGTATCAAAAGCGCCGACATAGGAGTAGGCATGGGTATCACTGGCACGGACGTAACAAAAAATGTTGCGGACATGGTGCTAGCCGACGATAACTTTGCCACCATAGTTAAGGCCGTTTCCGAAGGCCGCCGTATCTTTGATAATATCCGAAAGGCCATCCAGTTTTTGTTGGCTTCAAATCTAAGCGAAGTCTTGGGCATATTCATTGCAACTCTTCTTGGCTTCACGCTCTTGCACCCCGTTCACTTGCTTTGGATTAATCTGATTACGGATACCTTCCCGGCTCTGGCTCTGGGCATGGAAAAGGCCGAATCCGACCTGATGCAGCGCAAGCCCAGAGACCCCAAGGAAAGTCTCTTTGCTGGAGGCTTGGGCATTAATGTAATCTATCAAGGTATTATGGTCGCTATCCTGACCCTGCTGGCTTATTTCATCGGTCACTATATCGAAAGCGGGAAATGGGAATTTGTCAACAGTCCTGACGGCGTGACCATGGCCTTCCTGACTATGAGCATGGCTGAAATCTTCCACAGCTTTAACATGCGCAGCCAACGCCGCAGTGTCTTTACCCTAAAGACCCAAAACCTCTACCTTTATGTCGCCATGCTGGGAAGCTTTGTCTTGACCACCCTTGTGATTTCCGTTCCCTTCCTGTCCAATGCTTTTGGCTTTGAACCCATTAGCCTGGCCGAATATTTGATTTCCATGATTCTAGCGGTTACCGTGATTCCTATTGTGGAGATTGTGAAGCTGATCGGGAATCTGGCGGCGAAAAAGAAGTAATGAAACCCTTTCACATCAAAAATAAGAGGCTATCGGAAAAAAATCCGATAGCCTCATTGTTATTTATAAGTAAATCACTATAATAAAGTAAAAAATATGAAAAGGAAGGTTGAAGGCAATGAAAGCAAAACTAATCATCAATAAAGACTTTACAGTAGGAACCATTGATAACCGTATATACGGCTCCTTTATTGAGCATTTGGGGCGGGCGGTGTATGGGGGCATTTATGAGCCTGGACATGAAACCGCTGATGAGCAGGGTTTTCGGCAGGATGTTCTGGCGCTAGTGAAGGAATTGGGTGTGCCCATCGTGCGCTACCCCGGCGGGAACTTTGTTTCCGGCTATAACTGGGAGGATGGCATCGGCGACAAGGCCAAGCGACCCCGCAGAGCTGAGCTGGCTTGGGGTACGATTGAACCCAATCAGGTCGGCATTGATGAATTTCAAGCTTGGGCAAAGCAGGCCAAGACTGAGGTAATGATGGCGGTCAATCTGGGTACCCGTGGCCCCGAGGAAGCCCGAAACCTAGTGGAGTATTGTAACTTCAAAGGTGGCACGTACTACAGTGACTTGCGCATTCAAAACGGCTTTACCGATCCCTTTGGCATCAAGACTTGGTGCTTGGGGAATGAAATGGATGGCCCCTGGCAAATCTGTTCAAAAACTGCTGAGGAATACGGTCGCATCGCCTGTGAGACTGCCAAGATGATGAAGTGGGTAGACCCGACCATAGAACTTGTGGCTTGTGGTAGTTCAGGCCTGGGCATGTCAAGCTTTGGCAAATGGGAGCTCACCGTCCTAGAGCATACATATGAGCAAGTGGATTATATCTCCCTCCACAACTATTACGGCAACCAGGCCAACGACACCCCCGGTTTCCTGGCCTGTTCCCTGCATATGGATCAGTTCATCAAATCAGTCATAGCCATCTGTGACACGATCAAGGCACTGAAACGCTCCAAAAAGCAAATGAATTTATCCTTTGACGAATGGAATGTCTGGTTCCACTCTAGTGAATCGGATAAGAAAATCGAAAAATGGGGAATTGCCCCGCCTCAACTGGAGGATGTTTATACCTTCGAGGATGCCTTAGTGGTGGGCTGTCTGCTCATCACGTTGCTAAAAAACTGCGACAGGGTAAAGATGGCCTGTCTTGCACAGCTGGTGAATGTCATCGCACCGATCATGACAGAAACGGGTGGAAGCGCCTGGGCGCAAAGCATCTTCTACCCCTTTATGCATGCTTCCAAGTACGGTCGTGGAACTGCCCTAAAGCTCGTGCTAAGCTGTGACAGCTACAGCACAAAATCTATCAGCGATGTACCTTATGTAGAATGCATTGCTACCTTTAACGAAGGTCTTGACGAACAATGGGAGCTGACCGTCTTTGCCGTCAACCGTTCTCTTGAAGAAGCGGTGGACTTAAGCATCAGCCTAAAGGATTTTGAGGGTTATCAGCTAAAAGAGCATATAGTCTTAGAGCATCCAGATCTGAAGGCCGTGAACACTGCCAAATCTCCCATGAATGTTGCCCCCCACCAAAATGGCGTAACAAGCATTCAGGGGGATGAAGCCCTCTGTACCCTGAACAAGCACTCCTGGAATGTCATTCGCTTTGTAAAATTTTAAGAGATAAAAAACCTTGTCCCCCCCACACTCCAGCAGCCCTCTGAAAAAGTTATGTGGGGGGAGACATGCTTAATTTAATTTTATGAATTTTATGTCGGATATATCGTTGCTTTGAATCTTAATCTGAGGTACTTGTATTGTTCCTTTTAAATTCCTAATATCCTTTGCACCAACGATAACATAGTAATACCCATCATCATTAGTTATGATTGAAATTGATCCGCTATAGGAAGAGTTGCTCGAAAAAGTATTGTTAATGCCATTAACGCATTCCTTATTTTTTGCCGTGGCTATCAACAACTGCCCGTCAATTTCATTTTTAACGTTAAAAATAACATCTTTTTCTTCTGCTTGTTTTCCAGCATAAAATGGGCCATAAGCATAATAGTAATAGCCCTTTAACCAATTTAACTCCAGATACGAGGCGTCATCCTTACTAGGGTTATCTATGGCGATTGTTTCGTATCCATTCAATGCTTCGCTAACACTATGTGAATCCGCTATAAAATTCACATTCAAATCATACCATAGTATTTTGTTGTTTTCTATTGTATATACCTTACCATCTTTCGTTGTGTATGACCTTATACCCAGCCTAATTTTCTCAACGCCAACGCCCAATCCCCAACCGGAGTGGGTGACATTTTCTCCACTCTTTACAGGTATATTAGTTTTGGCAGTTAATATAGCACCTTTATCAAGGTAATCAAGACCTACTGCGATTTCTATAATTTCAAACGGGGTATTGTTTGTAAAGGTAGGCTTAATAGCAGGTGTATTCCCTCCGATGAGAAAAAAACTATATCCTGAAAGCACCACATCAGAATTATTTGCTACATTAATATTTTGTGAATTTACTATTTTCTTTCCATTGTCCATTGCGTACGCACCGGTGAACGTAAACCCACAAAGCAGAAGCATAGTCAGCAAAGTAGTGAAACAAGTAACCAATCCAGTTTTTTTTCTAAATCCCATAATCGCGTCCAACCTTTCCTTTAATAACTCTGCATTTTCATTAAGCGTGACAGAGGCAAGAGAATCATTGTAAGTACCTCCGATTCCTATTGCGCTTAGCAGTGTATCTCCATAGGCCCGTTGTTTCTCCTTGTCAAACATTTTTATTATCGCTTCATCACAAGAAAATTCGCAGGCCCGATTGATTTCCTTACCCATCAAATGCACAAATGGATTGAACCAATGGAGGCAAATCATAACCTGTACAAGCCACTTGTAAAACATATCTAGCCGCTTATAGTGCGTTAATTCGTGCAAGATTGTATTATAATAATCTGAACCTGACAGTTCCGCAGACGGGAGCATGATACAGGGCTTTATAAATCCAATCAACAGTGGGGACGAGATAAGGCTATTTGCATAAAGCTCAACAGTTGTTTTTATCCCGGCCTGTTCAACCAGCTTTCCCAGCTGCTCCCATAACCTCATATCTGTTATTTCCACGCTCCCAGCCTTGATATATTTTACGAAGCTCTGATAGACCGTTATTTTCCGTATCAATAAGCCAGTCATGACCATGAGCCAAACCAAACCTAAAATGAGCCAAGCATTTTCTATTGACATTTCAAAAATTCTTTGCGCCAGTGACTTTTTAACGTTTATCATGCTGTTTTGATTATCGGAGGGTGTTTCATGTTCTGTAAGGTTCGTATCAGGCAAAATGGGAATATTCGGCTCTGATTGCCCGGCTGTAAAAATCTGCACAATGGTTTGTTCCACACCTTGAAATATACTCCCTACAAGGCTCACCTCTGGGGTAAAGGCGAGCAACAGGCGAGCAACCACAATTAGCCAGATATAATATTGCCACTGTCTGCTTAACTTGTTCTTGTAAAGCGGTTTGCATAGGAGCAAAACAAGTATTATCAGCGACCCGGACAGGGATAGAGACAGTAGTATTTTTAGCAGCTCAATCATCCTTTATGTTATCCCCTTCCCAATGCTTTTTCAACTTTTTGTAGTCATCGGCTGAAATTAAATCCTTTTGTATCAGTGTGGAAATCAAGCTCTCCGCGTTTCCCTCATAAACCTTTTTCAGAAAAGCTTCCGTCTGTGCCACTTGATACTCCCCTTCGGTGACAAGGGCAGTATAGGTGTTGTAGCGACCTTTCTTGTTAGACGAAAGATAGCCCTTTTCGATAAGTCGGGATAGCAGGGAGATAATTGTATTCTTGGTTGCCGGTGTTCCTTTAGCCTCCAGCGCCTCCACGATTTCAGCATAAAGGGCGGACCCACCATTCCCCCAAATTGTTTTCATCAGCTCCAATTCAAAATCTGATACCTGTTGTACCATTATTTGTACCCTCCTTTGATCAGAGTGCATACTGCACTCTGATCAAAGGATAGCATTTTGCACTCCGATTGTCAACCTCCTTATACGAAAAATGCTCTAAGTGCTTCATTAACCATGAGGAAAAAACCTGATTAAGAAGTCACTTAGAGCATATATACTCAGTCTCTAACTCAAAAAGGCTATGGCTACCGATTTTCCGGTAGCCATAGCCTTTTTAATATCTTTTTCGTCTTTGTATACCAAAGTTTCCAGCTTCCAAAGTTTCCAACCTGCAAGACCTTAACTTCTTCATTGCCTTTTACCCAGCGCACTTCACAATCAACAACTCTACCGCCAACCGATCGCTCATAAGGCCTGTTTTTACAGCGATGTCTGCTTCCAAGCAAGCCTCAAGGGCTGTGATAAGTTGCTCCGGCGTTTGTCCGGCAGACAGCAACTTCAAACTGCTTGAAACAATAAAGCTTTGCATAGAAAGCATGGAAGCAATCTCGGCGCTTGAATGATTTTTTTGAGACAGTGTCAAGGTTTGCAATAAAATTCGAAACTGCCTGGCGATCATACCCAAGATCATCAAGGGCTGCTCTTTCATTAGAAGCATGTTCGAGTAAATCTCCAGAGCCTTTTGGGTTTGCTTTTTGGATACGGCGTCCACAAGGACAAAGATGTTTAGCTCCAGAGACTTAGGGCAGAGTAAATCAATGTCTTCCTGACTTACCACTTTTTTCTCGACTGTGTAGTCTGTCAGCTTTTCAATTTCTGTTGTCAGGGCTTTCATGTCCCTAGAGGTGCTTCGGATCAAATGAAGAGCGGTAGGAGAAGATATCTGCCTTTCCCTTCTAGCAAAAGCCTTTACAATCCAGTCCGTAAGCTCTGTCTCGCTCAAAGGTTTAAACTCCGCACAATGCCCAAGCTCATTAACCCGTTTGTAAAGCTTGTTCCGCTTGTCCACCTCTGATTCCACAAAAATAAGGGTAGTTGGCTCGAAGCCTTTTTTAACAAACTCAGTGATTTTTTCCGTATCGTCTTTTCGACCCAAAGAAAAAAGGCCGCTGTCTTTTAAAATGACTAAGCGCCTTTCCCACAAAAAAGGGAGGGTAGAGGACAGGTCAATCACGGTATTGATGTCCACTTTCCCCTCTAATATATTCACGTTCATCATTTCTGAATCCTTGGTGAAGAATTTGTCTCGAATCAAGTTCAGGTAATGATGAATGAGGGTAACTTCTTCACCAAAAAATAGATAAAGGCTTTTTAGTTTTCCAAGTTTAATGTCGTTTTTAACTTCCTTCATTGAGAACCACCATCATCTTCGAAAGTCGTCTCATTCTGGCTGCTAAGATTACTTGTTCCGTTTAAACTACCAGATAAAGTAGCAACCGTCTCTTCCATCACGTCTAAACGATTAGATACAGCAGCGCCTGTTCCACCTAAATTGCCAGAAGCGGAACCATTTCCAAAAGCATCCTCAGGGGAAATGCTATTTCTTTCTCTGGTAAGCTGCTTATACATCATCGTAGCCAAGCCAATGCCACCAGTATAGGAAAGCCGTTTGGCGTTTTCCTCGTCCAGCATGTCCTCAAAAATGGTTTGAGCTTGGCTTTTGGGGATCAGGCTGTTCTTGGTGTCTATGGTTTTACGCATTTCTCGAAACATGGTTTGGATAAAGTAGGCCTCCAGTTCTCGACAAGCCTCTTTTAATTCCTTATCATCCTTGTCAGCAGCAGCCTTTACTAATTCTTCCTGAAAGCTTGAAGTTTTTTGATCCTGTATTTTATACGTGTAGCTACTGATTAGATTACTGCTACTGTTAATACCAGAAATACCAGAAACACCGGAAACTCCTGAAATACCAGAAACACCGGAAATACCAGATGGAATAACACCTGATATCATGCTATAGCCTCCCTCTGCATAATTTATGCCTCAATGTTATCTCTTCAAGTTATTTGCTTGTTGAAGCATTTCGTCGGAGGTGGTAATCGCTTTTGAATTTAGTTCATAGGCTCTTTGCGCAATGATTAGGCTTACCATTTCTTGGGCAACCTGTACGTTTGACATTTCTAAGGTCCCTTGGCGGACATTGCTAGGCTTGTTAACGCCATCAGTTTCCAAAACGGGTTCACCGGAGGCAGAGGTAGTTTTAAACAGGTTGCTGCCAATGGATTCAAGACCTTGTGGGTTTTGGAACTGGACAACATTCATGCGCATTCCCAAATCCTGCATAACGTTATTGGCATCGGGATATAAGATCGTTCCGTCCTTTTCGACAAAAATCCGATCAGAGGAAGCATCAGCAGGGAGGATAATAGCTTCGCCGTCCACATTCAAGACGGGATATCCTTCGGAGGTAACCAGCATCAAGCCGTTTTCACCAATGCTTAACTTAAACGAACCGTCCTTAGTATAAGCCACATTGTTGTCAGCATCCGGCAGTCCATCGCGCACAGCAAAGAAGCCTTCACCTTCAATATAAAAGTCGGTCTTTATTCCGGTGGTTTCAATGTTTCCTGTTGTAAAAATCCTGGAGGTGGCAATGGGACGCACACCCAGACCAATCTGAAGATTAACCGGCCGATTTACGTTGTTGGCCGGGTCTAAGCTTGCGCGGGCAATGGTATCGTAAAGTAGGGTTTTAAATTCCGCACGCTCTCTTTTATATCCGTTGGTATTTACGTTTGCTAAGTTATTGGAAATAACGTCTATATTCGTTTGCTGGGCAGACATGCCGCTGGCGGCTGTCCATAATGACCTCATCATAGTATTATCCTCCTAACAGTCCATGGCTGTTTTACCTGCTATACTCAGTCACGTTCAACTTTGCAAAGCCACCGCCCAAAATATTAGATTTCTGGGTAAAATGATGGCGGTATGGCAAGTGTTTAAGAGACTGAGCATCCATGGCTATCCTATTTTGGTATTAATTTCTTACTGTTTTCTTGGTATATCTGTAACGGCTCGACCCAAAATTGTATCATGGATCGTAATAACCTTTTGATTGGCTTCATAGACCCGGGTTGCAGTAATCATGTCTATCATTTCCTTGACGGAGTTTACATTGGAATTCTCCAAAAACCCTTGCACAATTCGCCCAGTAAAACCGAGGGTTTGGCTTTCGGCTGTCGTGTTATAGACCGAATCTCCAGCCTTCCGTAAGGTTTGATTATCTTGGAAGCTGACGAGCCGCAAGGTGTCAATATACTCCCCGTTTACAAAAATTGCACCCCGATTATCCACTTTGACTTCGCCTTGAGGTAAAACGATTTCACCATTTTCACCTAAAGCTACGAATCCGTTGCTGGTAATTAAGGTTCCATCAGCATTTTGCTTTAAGGAACCGTTTCGGGTATAGCGTTCGGTTTGCGTTCCGTCTGGAAGGGTTTCTCTTACGACAAAGAAGCCTTCACCGGAAATCGCCAAATCCAAGGGAGCATCCGTTTTGGCAAAGGAGCCAGATGTATAGTTTGTAAAGATCGTGTCCACATAAACGCCTTTTGACATTTTCCCAAGCTCTTTACTGCCCATGATGTCGGTCGGTTGGTTCATACGATAAATCATCTCGTCCGTAAACGAGCGTGTAATTACCTGGTCTTTTTTATATCCAGTTGTAGAAACATTGGCTATATTGTTAGAAACAACGTCAAGTTTTTGCATTTGGACGGTCATGCCTAATGCTGCCGTATATAATCCTCTGATCAAAGCAATTCCTCCGTTGATATTAAATATACAAAATTACTGTTGCTTTTTCATATGGTGCAGTTCCTTGCTTTCCCGGGCTCCCCGTTGGGTTACAAATTCAATAAATTTGCCCGTGCCCACAGCAACGCAGGACATTGGCTCCTCAGCCACCATGGCATTGATACCGGTTTTTTCGGCAATGAGCTTATTAAAGCCATATAAGAGGCTTCCTCCGCCGGTCATAACGATTCCCCGGTCAGAAATGTCTGCCGAAAGCTCAGGGGGGGTTGTCTCCAAAACAGAAAGAACCGCATCTACAATGTAGGAAACGGGCTCATACAAGGCTTCCATCATTTCTTCAGAACTGATACTCAGCGTTTTCGGAAGCCCTGTAATTAAGTTTCTGCCTCGAATGTCCATCATGGAGGGGATGGTTCTTGCATAAGCAGTACCAATGTTGATCTTTAATTCTTCAGCGGAACGTTCACCGATCAATACATTATGTTTCTTGCGCATGTATTTAATAATGGCCTCATCAAAGTCGTCTCCGGCTGTTTTGAGGGAGGTGCTGACAACAGTCCCTCCCAAAGAAATGACCGCAATATCTGTGGTTCCGCCGCCAATATCCACCACCATACTTCCGCAGGCTCTCGAAATATCAATGCCTGCACCAATGGCAGCTGCAATAGGCTCTTCTATAACGTAAACTTGCCTGGCTCCTGCCTGTTTTGTCGCATTTTCAACCGCTCTTCGTTCCACTTCCGTGACTCCGGAAGGGACGCAAACGGCGATGCAAGGCTTTCTTTTTAGTAAAAAGTTACTACTGATCACTTTTTGAATAAAAAACTTAAGCATTTTTTCGGTTATATCATAGTCGGAAATAACACCCTGCCGTAAAGGCCGGATGGCGATAATGTTTCCCGGAGTTCTACCCAACATATTCCGGGCTTCCTCTCCGATGGCCAGCAAGTTATTGGTGTTTTTATCAATGGCAACCACGGAGGGTTCCTTCAGTACGATGCCCTGACCTTTAATATAAATCAAGACACTGGAGGTTCCCAAGTCTATGCCGATATCGGTACCAAACATTTTCAATCTCCTTTAGTGTATCGGTTACTGGCTTCAAAATGTTTACATTATTTTATTTTAGAATGAACAACTTCCAAAGCCTTTTGAAGCTGAACATCTTCTTCCAAGGTGAGGGAGCTTATTTTGACAGATAATTCAACAGGCATTTCAACGACATAATTCGGTTCAATACCGGTTCCGTCAATGCAGACACCACTGGGGGTGTAATATTTGGCTACGGTAATCTTTAAAGCGCTGCCGTCGTTGAGTTGGAAAAGATTTTGAACAAGGCCTTTACCGAAAGTGGTGGTTCCTACCATTTCGCCTACTCCCATATCTTTCACTGCACCGGATAAAACTTCCGAAGCGCTGGCACTGTTTTCGTTGACCAAAAGCACTAAGGGAACGTTAATACGGTTCGTATCCGAATAGGTATAGCTCTTGTTTCCGGCCTTGTCTTCTGTGTACACAATATACCCTTCAGGCACCAGCAAGTCTGTAATATTGGTTACCACGTCTAAAAGACCGCCAGGATTATTCCGAAGGTCGATAATCAGACCCTTCATTTTTCTGTTGTTTAAGTCATTATAGGCCAAGACAAATTGATCATACGTTACCCGTTCAAAATTGGTGATGCGGATATACCCGATATCCCCATCGTACATTTTGTGAGAAACGGTAGGTATATTAATCTGTTCCCGTACAATATCCACATCAAAGGTACGGCCTTCACTTTCGCGGTAAATGGTAACGTTTACGGAGGTACCAGGTGTCCCCTTCATCATAGAAACTGCTTTATCCAGGCCGTCTCCGGTTACTTCCTCGCCGTTAACCTTGATAAACTTATCGCCGGGCAAAATACCAGCCTTTGCACCGGGGGCTCCTTCATAGGGCGTGATGGCGATAATACGGTTATCCTTCACATCTACGGATACAACAACACCAATACCGGCATATGTACCTTCCGTCTGCTCCATGAATTTGGTCAGTGTAGCCTTATCCATGTAGGAAGTATAAGGATCGCCTACGCCATAAACCATACCCGCAAACATGGATTCGTTACAAATTTCCTCATCATACTCGTTGACATAGTATTTGTCCAGTAGTGAGAAAATTTCATTTCTTTTGCGTTCAATACTGGTGGCTTTGATTGGACTTGACAAACTGGAGGCAAAGATGTTGGTACCAGGTAAGATGGGTCTGACATAAACTAAAACGGCGTTTAGGACTAAAATTGTTACGACACCTACAAGTACACCCAGCATAAATTTCTGGTTTTTCAAAATAAACACTCCCTCATCATGGTAATTCTAGTTTTATACCATATTATTATCCAATTTGGTCTATTATACCTAATCAAGTCCAATTTTACAATAACTATATTTTTTAATTTTAAACGTTTTGTGTACCCTTTCAGGACAAAACCTCTATAAAATTGGAGTAAGCTCGCCGATAATTTCTTCTTCGCCCTTCTCCTCAGGCTTCGATATTTTCTCAATTCGTTTGAACATTTCCTCTGAGGTCGTGACGGCTACTCGTTTGATCTCGGGCTCTTCACGAAGGATCAGCTCTTCAATTTTTTTCTTCAGGCGTAGGATATCCGCCTCCTTCAAATCCTTTCGAAGGGTGGCACCTACAATAGCAATATCCGTAGAGATAAGGACGTTCACCTTTTCGACCTGCTCCAATCTCCCTAGCAGGTCACAAAGTTTTTTCTCCTGTTCATTCTTATCTGAGGCAAGGCTTGTTCCCTTGTCCTTCTTATCGACCTTCTTAAAGCTAACTCTGGCTCCTGCCTTCTCAGAGACTTGTTTCATCTGGCCACAGGCTGTCAGCGTCAGTGTCAGGCAAAGGCCAAGGGCTGATATTTTTATTACAGATCGCATTCACATGTCCTCCTTATTGAGTTTTCCTTTCCTATTATGGCTATATTTACTATATTTTATTAATTACAAAAATTGGCTATTGGGCTTCGAATGGGCAACAAAAAAACACCAAGCATAGAGCGTAAAGCTCCGCTTGGTGTTTTTGGGGGTTAAATCTATTCTATACTCAGTAACGTGCCGCTTTGCAAAGTTGCTACCCAAAACAATAGCTGAATGGTGGCGGCTTGATTAAAGGTTTAAGAAACTGAGTTTATGCTCATTGCATTGTCCTTGAAATCAATTAAAACCTTGTGGCCTTCTCGGATTTTACCTTCCAATACTTTTTCAGCCAGCACATCCTCTACCTTGGTCTGGATGGCACGACGTAAAGGTCTTGCACCGTAAGCGACATCAAAGCCTTCCTCGGCCAGATGTTCAATTGCGGCTGGAGTGGCAGAAATGCTGATGTCCATGTTCTTAGCCACACGCTCTTCTACTTCTTTCAGCATTAAGGTCACAATTTGGTTGATGTTTTCCTTGCTGTGCGGGTGGAATACGATGATGTCATCAATGCGGTTCAAGAACTCTGGACGGAAAATTTGTTTTACCTCGTCCATAACACCCTTTTTCATCGCCTCGTAATCCCGTTCGGCGTCTTCCTTGGAGGTAAAGCCCAGTCGTTTAGGGGAGATAATGTTTCTTGCTCCCGCATTGGAGGTCATGATAATCACAGTGTTTTTAAAGCTGACCTTGCGCCCCTGAGCATCAGTGATATGCCCGTCCTCTAAAACCTGTAAGAGCACATTAAATACATCTGGGTGTGCCTTTTCAATTTCATCAAAGAGAACGACAGAGTAAGGCTTGCGCCGGATCTTTTCGCTGAGCTGACCACCCTCGTCATAGCCTACATAGCCTGGAGGGGAACCGATCATTTTAGAAACGCTGTGCTTTTCCATATATTCGGACATGTCAACCCGAATGATGCTCTCCTCGTTGCCGAATAAAATCTCTGCTAAAGCTCTTGAAAGCTCCGTCTTACCAACACCAGTGGGGCCTAAGAAGAGAAAAGAACCAACAGGACGCTTCGGATTTTTTAAGCCAACTCGGCCGCGCCGGATGGCCTTTGATACAGAGCTGACTGCATCGTTTTGACCGACAATGCGCTGATGGAGGATTTCTTCCATGTTCATCAAACGCTTGGTTTCTTCCTCCCGCACCTTTTGCACGGGTACGCCTGTCCAACCGGCTACGATTCCGGCGATTTCTTCATCGTCAACTACCTGGTCGGTTTTGGTGTTGTCTGTTTGCCATTGGCTCTTTTCATGCTCCAATTGGGCCTTGATCTGATTTTGCTGTACCTTGATCATGCCCGCCTTTTCAAATTCTTCCGTTTTGATCGCTGCTTCCTTTTCCTTTTCCAGTTCTGAAAGCTTTTTCTCCAGGTTTTTGATGTTGGGCGGGGCTGTATAATTGCGCAGCCTTACCTTGGAAGACGCTTCGTCCAGCAGGTCTATGGCCTTGTCAGGTAGAAAACGATCGGCGATATACCGAGAAGAAAGCTTTACCGCAGCTTCGATGGCTGAATCTGTAATCCTTACGTTATGGTGGGCTTCGTACTTATCCCGTATGCCCTTCAAAATCAGAATAGATTCATCTTCGTTGGGCTCCTCAACCTTTACGGGCTGGAAGCGACGTTCCAAAGCAGCATCTTTTTCAATATATTTTCGATACTCATTCATAGTGGTAGCGCCGATTACCTGCATCTCACCCCTGGATAGTGCAGGCTTTAAGATGTTGGCTGCATCCATGGTGCCTTCGGCAGAACCGGCTCCGATGATGGTGTGAAGCTCATCAATAAACAAAATAACGTTGCTGGAGGCTTTGACCTCGTTCATTACCCGTTTAATACGTTCCTCAAATTCGCCCCGATATTTGCTACCGGCTATCATGGCGGATAGATCTAAGCAAACCACGCGCTTATCTTTTAAAAGCTCTGGAACCGCCCCTTCAACTATTTTTTGTGCCAGGCCTTCTGCAATGGCGGTTTTACCGACTCCGGGATCACCTACCAGACAGGGATTGTTTTTGGTACGGCGACTTAAAATTTGGATAACTCGCTCGATTTCCCGCTCGCGTCCGATAATGGGGTCAAACTTTCCTTCGGAAGCCATCTTGGTAAAGTCTCGGCTGAAATTATCCAAGGTCGGGGTATTGCTTCTCTGATTTTTATTGGTGGCCTTTTTTTGCGGCATGAAGCCCATAGCCTGAGCAAAACTAGCGGCTGCGGCATCAATGGGGTTCATGGCTTGACTTTTTCCTCCGTCTAACATACCCATGATCTCATCATAAAGCTGTTGCAGGTTTACATTTAAAGACAACAAGATTTTAACTGCGATACTGTCTTGCTCCCGAAGAAGGGCAATCAAGAGATGCTCAGTGCCGATATATCCCGCACCCATACGCATCGCTTCTTGCGCGCTCAATTCAAAGACCCGCTTTGTACGGGGAGTAAAGTCTTGCGGGCCGTTCCCAGCGCCCATTTGGTCACCAAGAAACTCCAATATTTTATCTTCTATATTTCGACCGGTTACATTTTGGGCACTCAGCGCTCTTGCGGCTACGCCATCACTGACGGACATAAGGCCCATCAATAAATGCTCGGTTCCTACACTGTTATGATTTAATTCGGTAGCAGCCTTCTGTGCATTTTCAATGGCAAGTCTTGCTTTTTCCGTAAATCGTGCTTGCATATGTATCCTCCTTTATAAAAATTTTATCCGATATTATTCAGTCACGTTCAGCTTTGCAAAGCCGCCGTGCCCAAAACAATAGAAATGAATCTGGGTTGAATAATGGCGGCTTGGTAAATGTTTAAGAGACTGAGTATAGATTATTCGTTTACCTTATTTTATATCCTTCAATTTTTAGTTTTCTTGAATTTTGCCTTCTTGAAACATTGACCGTAAATAGGCTGCACGGGCAATGTCACGCTGAGCCTCAACATCCGAGCCTGTCTTAATCGTCAGACTTCCTGGCTGAATATTCATCATCAAATGGTAAAAATGAAGCTTTGGCTTCGGTAAATCTAAAACACCTGCAATAAAGCCAAGGCGGACATCCGAAAGAAGCATTAGGGCTTCTTTGCTACTTAAGCGTCTTGCATGGGTTAAGGTACCGTAGGCACGGTAAATACTATCTATCAGATCACTGTTTTTTTCAGAAAAAACCTTTTCCCGAATGTTATTTTCTTTCTCCAAAATCTGATTGGTGACATTAATCAGACTCAAAATAATATCTTTATCTGATTTCCCCATGGTGACTTGGTTGGAAATCTGATAAATATTGCCTAAGGGTTCACTTCCTTCCCCGTAAATTCCCCGAACGATCATACCGAATTTGCCCAAGGCTTGAATCAAGTTTCTGAGCTGACCGGTTTTTTCCAACAAGGGAATATGCAGCATAAAGGAGGCCCGAAGGCCAGTGCCCGTATTGGTAGGACAGGAGCTTAGATACCCGTAGTCCTTATCAAAGGCAAATTCAACTTTTTCTTCTATTAAATTATCTATTTTATCCGCCATGTCCAGGGCCTCATGCATTTCGTCCCCCGGGAAGATGGTTTGAATCCGTATATGATCTTCTTCATTAAGCATAATGGATATGCTTTCGTCCACACTGACCAGAAGCCCCTTGGGCTTATTGCTTCTCAAAAACTCCGGACTGACGATATGCTTTTCCATTAAAGCACGTCTTTCCCACTCATTCTTCGCTGCTACATTCACAGGCTGTAAATAATTGGTCTCGCTTACAATTTCGTTTTGTAGTTCGTCCACCATTTTCTGTGAATCGGTGTTGGATAGCTTTACATAGAAGGGATATTTTTTCATATTCCTAGCAAGCCGTATCCTGGAAGAAATGATGACAGAATTGTCGGTTTTGATTGATTCGTACCAGTTCATTATTCAAGCCTCCTTGCTTCGCTTTCTCTTTGCTTGATTAAATCCCTAATTCGGGCTGCTTCCTCGTATTCTTCATTTTCAATCGCTTTGAGTTGTTCTAGCTTCAGTTTATCTATTTCGCGTTTAAGGTAAAGGTCCAGTCCCGCTCGTTTTGGAAACTTCCCCTCATGCTGGTTACTGCCTTGCACATTCCTTAAAATGGAGTCCAGCTCTTTTCGAAAGGCGTGGTAACAGTTTTCGCAGCCAAGTCTTCCACTCTTTTTGATATCCTCATAGGTCATTCCGCAAGCCTCGCACATCAGTTTCTTCGCACCAAGCTCTTGCAACCCTTCCATGTTTCCCGCAGAAAACATAGAATCTAAAAACCCATGGAAAATATGGTCAAAAGAAATTGGGAAATCCATTTGTCCAGCACAATCCTGGCAGACATGAACTTCTGTTTTTTCTCCGTTAAAAATTTGTTGCATATGAACGGTTGCTTGTTTTTGCTGACATCTCTCACATAACATTTTTAACACCCCTACTCATAATATAACCAATATGTAGATATTTAAACAAAACGCTTTCCTGAAGACAGGCCTTGTTAGCCATCGACACTAGTGAGTGCTAAGCCTGGGGCTAAAAATACCCGGAAAGCCGGTCCTATATTTTGACACCTAGCCTAAGCTAGGTGGGTGTCTCCGATAAATTTTTCCGCCTTCCACTGACCGATCAACCGCCATGATCCAAAGATCATGGACGGCCTTGGGATTTAGAGATGTGGCCTGACGTATTATTTAAAAGGGAAGACTCCCTTATGAGTTTTGTAGGTTCAAAATAGTAGGTTATCGAACTATCCAGGAATTTAAGTTGAATGGATTATACTACAGCCCAAAGCGAATTTCAAGTGGAAAAATTTTTTAATTTCTAAAGTTAATCTCGTTGTAAAGTTTCAGCACTTCCTTCCTTCTCCGATTCAAGTAGGACTCATTAATGGGAACAAGAATCGCACTTTGATGCCGCTTGAGCTGAGCTCAATTCTTTTCAAAATGCAAGTAGAATTTTTCCAGTACACACAAAAATTATTTCACATACAATGCATCGCATCTTCATCACCTTGCATAATTTTATCTGGATTGCAGATAAAAGTCAATATCTGCAATCCAGATAATTATAATATTTTTGGTGAGGATCATGATCTTTAAGCACATCAGAGATTTGCGGGAGGATAAGGATTATACGCAAGCAGAGCTAGCAAAAGTTTTGAATATTGCTCAAAACACCTATTCCCAATATGAAAACGGCAAGATCCTGTTTACTGCTGAAATGCTGATCAAGCTAGCTGACTTTTATCAAGTAAGCGTTGATTATTTGCTGGACAGGACAGAAATTAAAAAACCATACTAAAAAAGCTGTAGTGTTGACGATTAAAAATCGTTCACTACAGCTTTTTTTGGGTCTTTCAAAATTTCCGTGGAATCAATACCGCCCTCAATGTCCGGCTTTTTTGAAAGATGAGGATGGGGGGTGTGGGGGTACAAAGAGTTGGACAACTCTTTGTACCCCTACGGTTTTAGTAAGACCTCTTTCTTATCTTGATTCCTTTGCTCGGATTACAACTCGGGTGCAGTGTAGCTCATCTTCCAGAGAAAAGGGCATGGGTTCGCCTTTGTAAATGTTGTCAAGCATGTAATCGAAGAATTCTTTTCCCTTGGGGGGTAAGTTTAAAGGGCCATAGTCCTTGTCGCCGATAACCAGCCGCGTCTGGGTGGCGGCATCTGTAAACTCTACAAAGCCCTTTGTGCCGAAAATTCTCAAATGCTCGTTTCCCCAGTGTCCAAAACCTTTTTGGTTGAGATAGTTTGCGATGATGGAGCCAACGCCTCCGTTGCTGAGCTTAAAGAGTAAGGAAGCTGCCATATGCAAGTCTCCGTCATGAGGATTTCCAAGGGTCGTTTCAAAGGCTTTGACTTCTGTTATTTTAAGACCCGTCACATGTTCCACAAAGCGAACAGCATGGATTCCACTCTGCATAATTAAGCCCCCGTCCAGGTTCTCGTCCTGCGGACGCTTGTCATGGTAAGGGTAGGACTTTTGGGCAAAGACCTGTACCACCGTTCCGATCTGACCCGACTGAATAAGCTCCCTCATTTTTAGGCAGACTGGCGATAAGGCGGTTTCTGCCATTTCATGGAAGCTGCGCTTGTTTTGTTTTGCTGCCTCCAGTATCCTGTCCAGGTCCGCTTCTGTCATGGCACAGGGTTTTTCGGCGTAGACATGCTTTCCAGCATTTAAGCATTGGATGGCATCGTCAGCCTGTTTCCTTCTATTTGGGGAGCAGAGAGAGACGATTTCTATGCTCTCGTCTGCCAGCAATGCTTCCAGCGTGTCGTAGTAGCGTATGTCTTTATTGTTTTGAATAGCCTCTGAAAGGCTTTCTTTTTTGATACCCACAATTGCGCCGATTTCGGCACGGGGGTGGTCTTCAAGCAGCTGGTGTATCTGGTGGCCACAATAATTGTAATAGAGCCCGACTTTTATTTTTTTCATGCTGTCCTCCGATTTATTTTATGAATTTTAAAAAGGAGAGCTTTGTGCTTTTGCAAACACAAAGCTCTCCTTCACTAGCCTGAATATTCCTTTTCGCCTGGCTATCGTGGTAAAGCTAATTCTCTTACAAGTACTTTGCAAGATAAATATCCGGCTTGCCTACTCCGCTTGCATTCGGCATAACCCCTATTATTTTGAAGCCGAGTTTCATATAGAACGCAGCCTGATGCGTACCTGGTTCGAATTCTTGTATACGCTTCGGTAGATTGTCAAACAAATCCACATTTGCAAAAGAAGTTTCACCGCCGGGTTTTTCATCATTAGCACCAAGCCAAAGGGTCAGCCCGCCTTTTTCACGTGCAGCTTTTGCAAGCTCGTTTACGAGCATACTGCCGATGCCCTTTCTCTGCTGATCTCGTCGCACAACCAGAGGATGGAGTTCAAACACTTTGCCGTCATAGTGCGGTAAAATTCCACTCCAGCCAAGCACTTCACCTTGCTCAACAGCGGCGAGGAGCAAGGAGCCTGCTTCGCTACTCCATAGTTCTGTAATTTCAGCCATTGCCTCTGTGAGAGTGGGCCAGCCGAGCGGAAGTTCGTCTGTAAGCATTTGCGCTGCCTGTGTGAGTTGCATATCGTTCAGTTTGTTCATGTTTATAATTTCCATAATGAACCTCCAAAATAGAATAATGTATACTTTACTCAGTTTGACTAAGAAAAATAGGTTTACATTCTTTTTTGGAGGTGCTCTCGCCTTGGCTTAACAGGGGTAACGAATCTGATTCATACGATCACCTCAAAAGTTTAATATTTTTCTGCGTGTATTTTATCACGAATATAAAATTATTCAATCCCCGGGTTTTCACTAAAATGGCTTAACTGAATAAACAGTATGATGGTTTTAGTTGTTTTTGACAATACAGCACTTATGGTCTCATGGTATAGTCATATTGTAGGAGGGATCATGATGGATATTAAGCAAAGCATTTATGAAGCCACTTTGTACATTCACAACAAGCATGATGAAGCGATTTTGATAGAGGATATATCGAAACAGATCTATTTATCGCCTTCGTACTTTTCTTTTTTGTTCCGAACGTTTACTGGATATACGGTGAAGAATTATTTAAATCGATATCGTCTTTACCGCGCAGCACTGGACTTAAAAGAGAGCAACAAGCGAATTGTAGAAATTACCTTTATCCATGGATTTTCATCACAGCAGGCCTTTACAAAGAGCTTTACACAGATGTATGGAATTTCGCCGGCAAAATTTCGATTGCTGAATCCAAGTCTAAAACCATTCCCTCCAGAAAATTTATGGAAGGAGAATTTACCAAGTATGGAACTTATGGATTGCTTTAATCAAGTAAGCTTCATTCATAAAGAGGCCATCTTTTTAGTTGGTGTGGAGGTGGATATTAACTTAGGCGTCGCAGGTGGCACAGATCCGATCGGAAAGGCTTGGGAGCTATGGAATAGTGAAAACCTTTCCCAGTCGATTCCCGACCAAACGGCACCTGGAGTTTCTTTTGGGATAACGCATAGCGAAACAATAGAAGACACAGGCAAATATATAGTCTGCGTCGAGGTGAGTACCCTTGATAATCTTCCCGTTGGACTGGTAGGGCGTCGATTTGAGGCTTGTGACTTTGCAGTTTTTAACACAACGCTTGAAATAATCTGGACAGGTGATTTTTGGCGTACTTTTTATTCAAAATGGTTACCCGCTTCAGACTATGATTTGCCGGATGAGCCACTGCATAAAAACTATGCTACTTTCAATCGGTATCCGGCCATCGAAGTTTACGGCCCAGACTGGAAAGATGTAAAGTCCATTATGCAGATTTATGCACCTATTGTTAAAAGATAGTCTCAGGCGGTGTAGGTTCGGAGTAATAAAAAATATTAAAATTAAGAAGAAAAGTGGCGAAGGCATTAAAACTTCATAAAAGGGGCTTTGCAAACACAGTTGAGTTTGCAGAGCCCCTTTATAATGATCCGGCTTGCTTATCAAAAAATCGTAATTATTCAGTCGCCTCAGAATCAATAGTAAAAAGAGCACGTCCAAGAAAAGCGTCTCTAATAGCGCAAAAGCAGATCTTGCGTTACTACAATTATTATTTCGCAGAAATTATCTGTATCAAGTTCTACTATTGGAGGTGATACAGCTGTTTGTACTTCTCACATACCGTTTAATAATTATAGCCGCAACCCAACCTACCGCCATCAGGCAGTAGCCGTTGAGTTCCAGACTTATAGAGTAAACATTTTTGTATTGATTTCCCAAAAAAACAATATGTTTTATAGCCAATTTTGGTAAACAACTTGATATTTTTTGATATTGTTCTTCATTTATTTTCATTCTTTCAATATATCACATTTTATTAGATTTTTGTAGTGTGAACACGCTGTTAATTTTATATCATTACATGAAAAAGTGTAATAAGCATTGATATCCTATTATTCCTATAATATAATAGTAATAAGGAGGATGGCAATATGAAAATATCGACCAAAGGGCGATATGCCCTACGAATTATGCTTGACCTTGCAGAACACAATACAGGCGAATATATTTCTGTAAAGGATATATCCGAACGACAGGATATAACTGTTAAATACCTTGAGCAGATTATTTCACAACTCAATAAAGCCGGATACTTAAAAAGTTTAAGAGGTAATGGTGGTGGATATAGGCTGGCAAAGCTTCCAGAGGAATATAACACAGGAGAAATATTGAGAACGATTGAGGGCAGTCTGGCTCCAGTAGCATGCATAGAAGATTCGCCAAATCAATGCCATCGTTGCAATAAATGCCTTACCTTATCTTTTTGGGAGGGTCTTGACAAGGTTATCCGTGATTATGTTGATAATAAAACACTGGCTGATTTATTGTATAGAAGATAGAAAAAGACTTGATTTTCCGTCAGGTCTTTTATTTTTTCAATGGGTATTGACAATGGAAAATTTGCGTTATATAATCATACTATTCCTATATGATATGTAAGGAGAGTGCGAAATGATTTTATACTTTACAAAACTGCTTAGACAGAATTTCCGCAACGGACGAATGTGCGGATAACGGACAATAAATAACTGATGTTTGATAAAATATAAAAAATTTTGGGGAGAATTAATAGTATGGATAAAAACCGCAAATATAAATTTGAAACCTTACAGCTTCACGTTGGACAGGAACAGCCCGACAGTGCTACTGATGCGAGAGCTGTACCGATTTATGCCACCACCTCGTATGTGTTCAAGGACTGTGCTCAAGCAGCAGGACGTTTTGGGCTTACCGAAGGAGGTAATATCTACACACGTCTTATGAATCCGACCTCTGATGCCTTTGAGCAAAGAATAGCGGCCTTAGAGGGCGGTGCTGCGGCTCTTGCCACATCATCGGGAGCGGCGGCAATTACTTATGCCATTCAGAATATTGCAAGGGCTGGAGACCACATTGTATCTGCAAAAACAATTTACGGCGGTACATACAATCTGTTTGCCAACACTCTTGCCGATTTTGGCATTGAAACTACCTTTGTGGACGGTGCTACTCCCGAAAACTTTGAAAAAGCAATTAAGGCAAATACCAAAGCCTTGTTTTTTGAAACGCTCGGAAACCCACATTCTTCTATTGTTGATATAAAAGCAGTTGCTGATATTGCCCACAAGCACGGTATTCCGCTAATTGTTGATAATACCTTTGCCACACCGTATTTAATTCGTCCCATTGAATATGGCGCTGACATTGTAGTACACAGTGCAACCAAGTTTATCGGCGGTCATGGAACAGCAATAGGCGGTATTATCATTGACAGCGGTAAATTTGACTTTGCACAGAACGACAAATTCCCTGGGCTGTCAAAGCCCAACCCAAGTTATCACGGTGTTGTGTTCACTGAAGCGGTGGGCAATCTTGCCTACATCATTAAAATTCGTACCACTCTAATGAGAGATACCGGAGCAACGGTGAGTCCTTTTCATTCGTTTTTATTTCTGCAAGGGCTTGAAACTCTGTCACTCAGAGTAGAAAGACACGTTTACAATGCTTTAAAGGTAGTGAGTTTTTTGAACACTCACCCGATGGTAGAAAGGGTAAATCATCCGTCCCTTGCAAGCCATCCCGACCATAAGCTGTATAACGAGTATTTTAAAAATGATGCAGGGTCAATCTTTACCTTTGAGATTAAAGGAAATGCCGATACTGCTAAATCGTTTATTGACAGCTTAGAAATTTTCTCTCTGCTTGCCAATGTGGCCGATGTTAAAAGCCTTGTCATTCACCCCGCTTCTACCACCCACTCACAAATGAACGAAAGCGAGCTTGACGATTGTGGTATCAAGCCGAACACCATTCGCCTTTCTATCGGCACAGAGCATATTGACGATATTCTCTTTGACCTTGAACAGGCGCTTGAAAAAGCTAAGATTTAAACTATAGCAAGAAGGAGAATGTATATGCTTTTAGTTGTAAAAAACAAAACAGAAATAGAGATAGCTATGATGTGCATGTGCTGTATGTGTATGCGCAAATTTTGTTATACAAAAAAGTCTATGCTTTCTCTGTGTTGAGCTTTTAATATCTTGTTTGCTTATGGGCATAAAGATATAAGGTGGCGGAAAGTTATGACTTCCGTCACCTTTTTTTATTTATAACAACAATTTTTGGAAAGGAATGGATAAAAAATGAATACAGAAAGCACAAAGAATTTTTGGGACGAGAGAGTAGAAACAATGCCGCGAGCTGAGCTTGAATCACTCCAGCTTGCTCAATTACAGGAGATAACTGCCTTTGCATACAAAAACTCTCCTTACTACAAAAGAGCCTTTGATAAGGCTGAAGTAAAGCCATCGAGCAGCACCACTTCAAGAAGCAGCGGTGGTGGGACTGAACTTTGGCGATGAGTATTACAAGGAGTTGCAAATCCATTATACACATATGAAAAATCTATTTATCAGTGGGCTTAAAAACATAGGATTAACGTTTACCGAACCGCAGGGAGCTTATTATGTCATGGTTGACATTTCAGCATTTAAAAGAGAGAGCGACCTTGCGTTTTGTGAGTGGATGGCAAAAGAAATAGGAGTTGGAGCCGTTCCCGGTTCAAGCTTTTTCAGGGAGAATATAAACAACTTAATTCGTTTTCATTTTGCTAAAAAAGACGAAACGCTTAACGAGGCGTTAAACCGTCTTGAAAAAATCAAAAAATATTTATAAGGAGAATGTTTATGAAAATATATCAATCTATTGCTGATTTAATCGGTAATACTCCCCTGCTTGAGGTACAAAATTACGCAGCGAATAACGGTTTATCCGCCAAAATTTTAGCAAAGCTTGAGTATTTCAATCCTGCAGGAAGCGTTAAGGACAGAATTGCAAAGGCAATGCTCGAAGATGCCGAAAGCAAAGGGCTTCTCAACAAGGATACCGTTATAATTGAACCGACAAGCGGAAACACAGGAATAGGTCTTGCCAGCCTTGCAACTGCAAAGGGTTACAAAATTATTCTGACAATGCCCGAAACTATGAGCATTGAACGCCGTAACCTACTTAAAGCATATGGTGCAGAGCTTGTGCTTACAGAGGGTGCCAAGGGCATGAAGGGTGCTATCGCTAAAGCACAAGAGCTTGCTGAAAGTACACCCAACAGCTTTATTCCAAGCCAGTTTACCAATAAGGCAAACCCTCTTGTTCATTACAACACCACAGGTCCTGAAATTTGGAAGGACACGGATGGCAAGGTTGATATTTTGGTATCGGGTGTTGGAACAGGCGGCACAATCAGCGGCGTAGGCAAGTATTTGAAAGAAAAAAATTCGAATATCAAGATTGTTGCTGTTGAGCCGGAAGCCTCACCGGTACTGTCAAAGGGTACACCGGGACCCCATAAAATTCAAGGTATTGGTGCCGGGTTTGTACCGGATACACTTGACACCGGGATTTATGACGAAATTATCACCGTTTCAAACGAAAATGCCTTTGAAACAGGCAAAGCCTTTGCAAAAGCAGAGGGTGTGCTTGTAGGAATTTCATCAGGGGCGGCACTTTTTGCGGCAACCGAGCTTGCCAAGCGTTCTGAAAATACAGGCAAAACGATAGTTGTGGTACTTCCCGATACCGGTGAGAGATATCTGTCAACAGTTTTGTTTGAGGATTAAAAGTTATTGGAGGGTTAAGAAATGTTAAGAGGGAAGAAGTATCCTGAGTATATTGGAATTACAGATGTAACAACACGGTCACATGAACATATGAGAGTTGAAATTTTTAATGATGGCCAAAGTTCTATTATGGCAGATGAACCAATCGGCTTTGATATAGGAAATCCACCTGTTTTAAGAGGTCAGAGTAGAGGATGGACACCTGTGCATTACCAATTGGCCGGGTTATCAGGTTGCACATCTATTACTATTGCCGTTGTCGCAGTAGATCAGAATTTTCAATATAACGGGCTTGAAACAGCAGCTCGTTCATTGATAGACATTCGTGGATTTTGCTTTGATTTAGATAAACAACCACGCTTTGAACAGGTAAATTTCGACTTATTTTTAGATACCGATGAATCCGATGAGAAGATTAAAGCCTTAGCTGATGAGAGTGACAGACGTTGCCCACAATTGGTTCTATTCCATAAAGCACAAATACCGATGCTTGTTTCGTGGTATAGAAAAGGAGAAGATAAACCTGTTTATATTCAAAAATATTTTATCGACAGTATAGATGATACGCCTGAGCATAGATTAAACGCCTAAACACTATTGCTTGTTAATAGTTAGGCTATGCAATGTTTCTCTCACTTGATGGATACCTGAGTAGTAACAGATATTTTGTTCTAAATCATACTAATTCTATATGATAAATATATAATTACAAAAAACAATAATATTTTCAAAGACTTCACGATTCAAATTTATATAATTGGATCATGTAATGTCCGATTAAAATTTGAAAAACGAGGAGTGTACTTATGTCTAAACAATTTACCAAAACCGCATATACAAATCTATCTGATTTTATATACGGTAAGGCTATCTATCCGGTAGCCTTGAAAAACGGTATGACCATCGGCGGTGGAACAATGTATCCTGAGGTGAATTTTACTTTACCTACTATGCTCATCACCAGAGAAACAATGCCGGAGGTAATCAAGAATTACAAAGAGATTATCACAGGCATTTGCGAAAGAGCAAAGGAACTTTATGTTCCCGGCTTTGTAGCGGAAATCGAAACCCTGCCCCCTATGACTGAAAATCCTGAATGGGGTGTTGAGATTTGTAAGACTGTTGTGGACATCATCAAAGAGTATGAAATAAAGCACGGTATAAAGGGCGCTGTACGTATTACACCGAACGACATTCGTGAGGGAAGTGAACTTGAACATATGTGGCACGGGAAGCATTGGGATAATATGCTCAAAACCTTTGAAGGCTGTGCGAAAGTCGGAGCAGACTTCCTTGCCATAGAATCGATCGGCGGCAAAGAAACCCACGATGAAGCGGTTATGTACTGTGATATTGCAAAATCCATTTTCGCTCTGTCGGTGTTAGGTTGTAACGATATGAACAAGCTCTGGACAGAAGTTGTCGGAATTGCCGATAAAACAGGCACAGTGGCCGCCGGAGATACCGCTTGCGGTTTTGCCAATACCGCAATGGTGCTTGCAGACAAGAATTATATCCCTCGTGTGTTCTCTGCCGTTGTAAGGGTTGTATCGGCTGTTAGAAGTCTTGTTGCCATTGAGTGCGGAGCTAAAGGTCCCCATAAGGACTGCGGTTACGAGGGCGTATATGTAAAAGCGATTACAGGAACCCCCATTTCCACAGAGGGAAGAACGGCAGCTTGTGCCCATCTTTCGCCTGTCGGAAACATTGCTGCTTGCGTTGCTGATATTTGGAGCAACGAATCCATACAAAACATCAAGCTGCTTGGCGGTATGGCACCGACTGTTTGCTTTGAACAGCTTGTGTATGATTGTCGCCTGATGAACAAGGCCGCAGAGCAAGGACACGCTGTTTTAATGCGTGATTTACACGCCGACAGCGACAGTTATTTAGACCCACAAGCCTATGTGCTGCGTCCTGATGTTGTGCTTGATATTTCAAAGGAACTTGTGAAGATTGACGGGTATTATCCAAGAGCGACAAAGGCAGCGCAGCTTGCTCTTGCACATATTGGGAAGGCCTATGACAACGGTCAGCTTAAGTTAAATGACAAGGAAACAATGTGGCTTGAACAGTTATCGGAAACAGTTGATAGACTACCCGATGATACAAGTAAATTCATTGAGAGCGTAATAGACGATTGCGAAAAGCTCGACCCCCAAAAATACGACATGTAAGGAGAATAAAGATGGAAATTTTACAAAACATTTCAGAGCTTGTACAAAAGGGCAAGGCTAAGGAAGTAAAGTCATTGGTACAGCAAGCGATTGACGAGGGTCTTCCAGCACAAAAAATACTTGACGATGGACTCCTTGACGGAATGGGAAAGCTCGGGGTTAAGTTTAAAAACAACGAGGTTTATGTGCCGGAGGTTTTGATAGCCGCCCGTGCTTTAAACGGCGGAACTGAGGTGCTTAAAGCAAGGCTGCTTGAAGAAGGTGTAAAGCCTATCGGCAAAGTCGTTATAGGAACGGTTAAGGGTGATCTACATGATATAGGTAAAAACCTTGTTAAGATGATGCTTGAAGGTGCTGGCTTTGAGGTTATTGATTTAGGTGTTGACGTTGGTGAAGATAAAATCGTTGAAGCAGTTAAGGAACATAAGCCGCAGGTTGTATGCTTGTCCGCATTGCTTACTACAACAATGAATCAGCAAGGCATTGTCATAGAAGCATTAAAAACAGCCGGACTGCGTGACTCTGTTAAAATTATGGTGGGCGGTGCGCCTGTAACACAAAGCTATGCAGACCAAATCGGTGCAGATGCTTATTCCCCTGATGCTGCTTCTGCGGCCGAGGTTGCTAAATCATTCATTTTTTAATAAAAACAAATGCGAGAAGCGGCTGAGCGAATAGCAAAGTCGCTTTTTGTGTAGGGAGAGGTAAAATGACGAGGTTAGATATAATTTCGGGTTTTTTAGGTGCAGGTAAAACAACTCTTTGCAATCTTTTATTAAAGCATTATTTGGGTCAAGGTCAGCGCCCTGTTTATATCGTCAATGATTTTGGCAAGGTGGGGCTTGATGCTAAACTTATACGGTCGGAAGGTTTTTTCTCTGTTCAAATGGAGGGTGGCTGTATCTGTTGCACCTTAAAAGATGATGTGGCAAGAACCGTTAAGATGGTGATAAAAAAATATAACCCAACACATATAGTATTTGAACCGTCAGGTGTTTTTACATTTGATAATTTTTTCGATATCGTAAGCTCTGCCGAGCTGAACAGGTTCTGTGAAATAGGCGTTGTAATTACCGTGGTAGACTGTGTGAATTTCAATACCTCAAAGATAGCTCACGGTAGTTTTATTTATAATCAGATTATAAATTCTCCTGTGCTCGTTTTGAGTAAAACGAATAAAGCAAGTCAAACGACAGAGGAAATAATCTGTGATATCAAAAATATAAACCCTGAAGCGATAGTTGTCTCAAAGCCTTGGGAGGATTTTAATGATAATGATTATGAGCTTATGTTGATAAACAAAGCCCAATTTACCTCCGCACACAATGCTCATCATCACAGTCGCCTAAAAACGGTAACGGTCAAAATGCAAAACGACTTTACTCAAAAATATCTTGTTGAATTATCAAGCTATATTAAAGGCAAGAAATTCGGTGATATATACAGGGGCAAGGGTATTGTCAGATTAGACGGCAAGCTTGTACTTATCAATATCGTAGGCAACGATATAACCATATTGGATTTCAAGGGTGTGGCTGACACTAATTTTACATTTATAGGTGAGAGCATTGAAGAAAAACTGATTAAACAATTTTTTACTGAGATTTATAATGAAGATAACACAATTAAAGGATAAAATTTTACAGCTAAAAAGGAAAAAGATATTTGTTTTATGGCCGAAAAACGGTAAAAAACATATGTCCCCAAAGATAGTCTATTGATGAGTATCTCTATGTTGCCCAAAAAATTAAGCGACGAATTGGTAAGTTATCTCTTTAGATGTTAACAAACCAGTGGAAAACCCTTGTTAAGCTGAAATATTTTTGGTATACTGACATAAAATGAAAGCTTCCGTAGCTATACTCAGCCCTTAAACGTTCACCAAGCACACTGTACGTAAGAGATTCGAACAGGACTGAGTACAAGAAAGCGAAGGAAAGGGAGGAGATTATGTTGGATATCACTGTAATTTTGTTGTCGCTGCCAGGGATCATACTGTCGTTGGCTTTACATGAATACGTTAAGGCTTTTGCTGCAACCCGAATGGGGGATCCGGCTCCTAGGTTGAGAGGCCGTCTGACTTTAAACCCTTTTAAACACTTGGAGCCGATTGGTCTTATTTGTATGGTGATTTTCGGCTTTGGCTGGGGGAATCCCACACCCATCTCTACAGCCTATTTCAGTAACTATAAAAAGAGTGTCCTGATTACCCATGTGGCGCCTATGCTCACGAATTTTGTGGTGGGTGTTTTTGCGGCCTATACTTTGAATCTTTTTAATTCCCCGTTCTATGCCGGACTCATTAGAGGCTTTGCACCAGAGATCAGGCAGATTTTTTCATTCTACCTGCCCTTTGTTATTCACCGCATTGCCTTTTGTAACCTATCCATAGCCTTTTTTAATTTGATTCCTGTGGTTCCCCTGGACGGCTACCGGATTTTGGGGCTTTACCTTCACCCGAACACGGTGGTTCGTATGTCCAATTATGAAAAAATGTTTCAGATTATTCTCATTTTCTTGCTGATGTTCGGAATCATTGGCTCCATTTTGAATCCCATCAGTCAAGCGTTGATTAGTCTGATGATTTTTTAGAGGTCTTATATGATAAACGTTCATCTGGAGGTCTTTCAGGGCCCATACGAGCTGTTGTATGCTTTGATTGAAAAGAATAAAATCGACATCTACGATATTCCCATTGCTGAGCTCACGGAGCAGTTTATTGCATATGTGGAGGCAATGATCACCTTAGATATGGAGTCCGTCAGTGAGTTTTTGCTGATGACGGCGACCTTGCTTGAAATCAAATCCAGATTGCTACTTCCCAAAAATAAGGAAGAAGAGGAACCAGACCCCCAGGAAGAACTGGTTCGGCACCTAGTGGAATATAGACTTTTCAAAAAGATATCTGAATTTTTAGATGACCGACAGGTCATCGGGTCGAAGCTTTATTTTCGTGAGGAAAACGACCTACCAAAGCCGGAATATAAGGTAAGTGAGCTGCTCTCCGAAGTGTCCTTGGAGCAGTTACAAAAAGTATTTGAAGATCTGATGAAACGGCAGGAGGTCAAGCCCAAGCCCATCCGCAATGTCACCATCAGTAAGGAGCGCTTCAGTGTCTCGGAAAAAATCGAATATGTGTTTTTGTTACTTCGTCAAACAAAAACCCTAACTTTTTCTCAGATTTTTACGAATGATTCTACCAAAGAAGAAAAACTAACCACCTTTCTGGCCATTTTGGAGCTCTTGAAGATGAATCGGATATCCGTCAAGCAGGAGGGGAATTTTTCTGAGCTTTACTTGTTTGAAAACGAAGGAGGACAAAATGACGAAGGATGAAATAGCAATGGAGGACAAGGTAGCAAAGGAAGAGAAAATAACGAAGGAAAATGAAAGCCTGGAAAAATACGAAAAAATTGCCGAAGCACTGCTTTTTGTATCGGATCTTCTCAGCCTGTCGGAAATCGCGTCCTGTCTGGACCTGGACATCAAAAGCACCCGGAAGATCCTGAGTAAGCTTAAGGAAAAATACGAAGTAGAAGGCCGGGGAATGCGGATTCTACAAATAGAGGATTCTTACCAAATGAGTACGGCAGTGGAATATTATGAATACATACAGAGGCTGCGTCAAAATACGCCCAAAAAAGTTCTAACGACCGCTCTGCTGGAAACCCTTGCCATCGTGGCCTACAAGCAGCCTGTGACGAAGGCTCAAATTGAGGAGATCCGGGGTGTCAGTGCCGACCATGCGGTGAATAAGCTTTTGGAATATGGCTTGATTGTTGAATTAGGGCGCTCCAGCTTGGCTGGCAGAGCCCTTCTTTTTGGCACATCGCCGGAATTTTTGCGGGACTTTGGCTTCGACAGTTTAAAACGGCTACCAGACACGGAGCACTTTAATCCAGAGGAAAGCCAAAAGTCTTTGTCTTAGAAAGACCTTAAAAAAGGAGGGTTTTTATGTACGAGCATCATGAAAAATCAACTGAAAACCTGATGGGGTACTTCAAAGGGGATGAGGCTGTCTTGGCTATCGTTCTGGGCGGGTCGGTTGCGAAGGGTTGCGAAAGACCCGATTCAGACCTTGACGCCATCATTGTTGTTACCGATGAAAAATATGCAGACTTAGAAAAAAGCAACCGGCTGTCAGAATGCATTGAAGGGTATTGCACTTACAAGGGCGGATATTTTGATATCAAATACTGCACCGTTCAGTACCTAAGAACGCTTGCTCAAAGAGGAAGTGAGCCATCCCGAAATGCTTTTGTATCGGCCAAGTGCTTGTATTCCAAGAACCCGGAAATCAATGACTTGATTCCACAAATCGGCGTTTTTCAGAAAAATCTAAAGGAAGAGAAGCTATTTTCCTTTTATAGCGCTTTGAGTCTGAATAACGGCTATTTCTGGCGTGTCAGTCAAAACAATATTTATCTGCGGCACAAGGCTGCGGCGGATATTGTCCTTTTTGGGTTTCGGCTTTTGTTGCAGGATAATGAAGTCTTGTTTCCCTGTCACAAGGCCTTGCTTCAAACCGTGAAATCCTTAAAGAATAAGCCGGAGAATATTGTCGAAAAGGCCAATGCTTTTCTAAGCCAATTAACGGATGAAACCAGGGAGGATTTTGCCAGTTCCATTAAGAAATTTATTTCATACACGCCCCCCGCTGACTTCTCTGCAATCTTAAGCCGCTTTATTGATGACAATGAATTGTGGTGGTATAAGGAACGGCCTGTCATTGCCGAATGGTAAGGACGGGGTGCCAAGATGAGACGAAAGGCAAGTTTTGGTAAAAATAGGTAACTTGCAAATGTATTATACGAGGAGGGTTGATTTTGCCGAGCAAAAAACTGCAAAAATTTTACTTGTTTTCAACGCTTGGTACGCTTCTAGCTTCGGTTTATCCGCTATATATGGGCGTAAGAGTGATCAGTGACTTTGTTGGGAAAGGCTCGGTTGATGCCTTTGCTTATCCAAAGTACGTCATTCCGTATACACCCATCTGTATTGCCTTGTTGCTGGCTCTTGCGATTCTGCCTCTGGCCGTACGGTTTTTTGAAAAATTTGCCATGCTGGGGCTTTCTCTGATTTCTTTGGCTGCTTTTTTTGCCGCCGAGCTTTGGTTTGAAAAAATTGTGGTTTTTGATGGAAGCACCAAAACAAGCATTGAGAGCTGGCAAGTTTTTATGTGTGTTGCAACGCCGGAAGCCCTGCAAACGGTGGGCAATGTTCTGATTGGAGAATACAGCCCCTCTTTTAAACTGCATTTTTACTTTATCGCTGTCATTGTCATCCTTGCTGTGCTGAACTGCATCATCGGCTTTGCGCTTATGATCAAAAGGGAGGACGCAAGCAAAAGGAAAGCACTGGTGTTACAGGCGATTTCGGCAGCCCTCTTTATCGGGCTGTGCATTTTTGCCTGCTTTACGGCCTTTTTCAGAACCGGGCAGCTTCAGGTTTCCTTTGTTTCTGCCCTGCTTATGAGTCTGTTTTTTATCACCTTTGGGATCACCTTTGGCGTGTTTGTTGGCTCCTTCTTATACCGAAAAGGGAAGGGTCTATCCTTATTTCTGCCCTCTGTTGTCGCCGTTGCTACCACGTTTTTGATGTATGTGGGAGAGCTTTTGCTGCTCAATGGGAGCCTCTATCAATTTGGCAGCGGGTTTTTCTTTGCTGCCCTTGGAGTTATCCCCTTTGCACTGGTTGATTTGCTTGTGATCCTTTTGGCTGGAGTGATTACGTACTGGACTTTAGACAGAATTAATGGGTAATTTGAATAATAATGTCTCTTTTTACAGATAATGAAAGTAATCGAATGAAAGTAAAGGGGCATTGAAATGATAAAACTACGAAGTATTCTAAGTGTTTTTTTAATTCTTCTATTGATTCAGCTTATTCAACCAAAGGTAACTTTTGGAGAAGAAAAAAAGGCAGACAAGAAAGAGATAACCGTGAACGCCACTGGTGCGATTTTGCTTGACAGCGAAACGGGGCGCATTCTGTGGGAGAAAAATGCCAGATTGCCACTGCCTATGGCGAGTACCACCAAGATTATGACGGCGCTTTTGACCTTGGAAAAGGGGAATTTGGAGGACAAAGTTAAAGTTTCTCGCAGAGCTTCCTTAGCGCCAAAGGTGAAGATGTTTTTGCAAGAGGGTGAGGAAATCCCCCTAAAGGGACTGCTGTACGCCCTGATGCTGCAATCCTCCAACGATGCGGCCGTGGCCATAGCAGAACATATTGGGGGCAGTGTTGAAGAATTTTGCAACATGATGACCCAGCGAGCAAGGGAACTGGGAGCCATGGACACGGTGTTTGAGACACCCAATGGCCTGGACAAGGGTGATCATCATTCCACGGCTTATGACTTGGCCTTGATCACCCGCTTTGCTTTGCAAAATCAGGATTTGATTCAAATCATCACCACCCCGGAGATCACAGCAGAATCCAGCCGCACAAGCTATACCATCATCAACAAGAACCGCCTTTTGCGGGAATACGCCGGGGCCATCGGTGTAAAAACCGGCTTTACGGGAAAGGCAGGACACTGCTTTGTGGGCGCTGCTAAGCGAGACGGAATGCAACTGATCAGCGTGGTTTTGGCCAGCGGCTGGGGCGAAAAGGGTAAGGAACAAAAATGGCGGGACACCAAGGCCTTGCTGAATTTCGGCTTTGACAATTTTAAGTATGTGGATGTTATTGAAGCAAAGAAGCGGGTAGGGCGCATTCCGGTTACTCGAGCCAAGGAAGAAGACATTGAATTTTACCTGGCCGAGGGCTTGGTTTTACCTCTGATGGAGGACGAGCTTTCCCAGGTACATGTCAAGTACGTGTTACCAGAAAAGCTCTTGGCACCAGTCAAAGAAAATCAGGTCATCGGTTTTGCGGAAGTATATCTAAATGACGAGGTAATAAAGGAAATCAAGTTATTGGCTAGTCAGGCCGTCAAGCGGCATGATTTTGAAACCTATATCAGGGAAATCATGGATTATTGGATAGGAATGGGAACCAATGCAAGTTAGGCTACAAAAATATCTGGCAGATGCAGGCGTATGTGCCAGAAGGAAGGCGGAGGAATTGATACTGGCTGGCAGGGTCACCGTCAATTCCGTCACCATCCGCACCCTTGGAACCAAGGTAGATGAAAACGACAAAATAGCAGTAGACAACAGGCCTGTTCAAGCAGAGGGGAAGATTTACCTCTGCTTGAACAAGCCTGTTCAGTATGTCACGACGGCAAAGGATCAGTTTGGGCGCCCCTGTGTTTTGGACTTAATCAAGACAAAGGAAAGGGTTTTTCCTGTTGGACGGCTTGACTACGACACCTCTGGTCTTTTACTTCTGACCAACGACGGAGACTTGGCCTTCAGGCTCACGCATCCCAAGCACGAAATTCCAAAGACCTACGAAGCCATAATAAAAGGCCGCCCAACAGAGGCGGCCATCAAAACATTTCAGGCAGGGATAGACATAGGGGGCTACATAACTAGGCCAGCAAAGCTAAAAATACTCAAGCGGATGAACAGCGAAAGTCTTGTACAGATCATCATCAGCGAAGGAAAGAACCGACAGATACGGAAAATGTGTAACCAAATCGGTCATGACATCATAGAATTAAAAAGGACAAGTATTGGACAGCTAGGGCTGGGAGGCTTACCGGTAGGCGGACACCGGTTACTGAGCAGAGATGAGATCCAATACTTGTCTGGGTTATAAAAAAAGAAAAACTTTGATTCAATTTTCAGAGGCAAATTCTTATGATCCTTTATACTCAGTCTCTAAAACGGTACTGAGTACAATCAAAAATAAAGGAGGACTTCTATGAAAATTACCGAAATGTTACTGACACCGAATCCCAACTCCCGCCCTCAAACGCCCTTAAAAAAGGTAAACGGAGTGGTCATCCACTACGTGGGGAATGCGGGGAGCTCTGCCATGACCAACAGGAATTATTTTGAGAGTCTGCGTTTTAGCAAGGCTACCTATGCCAGTTCCAATTATATCATAGGGCTGGACGGAGAGATCTTGCGGGTTGTGCCAGAAACGGAGATTGCATACTGTTCAAACTCCAGAAATTCAGACACCATTAGCATTGAAAACTGTCACCCCAAGGCCGATGGAAAGTTCAGCGAAGCAACCTACAAAAGCCTAATTGAACTGGCAGCCGACTTATGTAAGAGGTACAAGCTTGACCCAAGCACGCAGCTAATTCGGCACTACGACATTACACAAAAGGCCTGCCCCTTGTATTATGTCAACAACCCTGATGCCTGGGAAAAGCTGAAAAAAGATGTAAGCGCCTTGTTAAACAACAAGCCGCTTTCGCTACACGCTCAAAAAATTCAAATCAACTCTGAGATAACAGAGATTGAGGTGGAAAACATCAACGGCTATAATTATGCCAGCATTGAAGAACTGGCTCGAATGGTTCCGAAGGATACGATTGCCGTCCGAACGTTCTTGGAAACCTTGGGCTATGTAGTGGGTTATGATGATGCAAACAAGGTTATAACAGCAACCCGGAAAATCAGTTAGACTAAAAAAATAAGATTTTAATTCCAATAAGGATAAGGATAAGCCCGCCCAAGATTTTGGCGGGCTTTTTTAATACGCCGCCAACTTTTGCACCGATCAAGAAGCCTGCTGCGGATATGCCAAAAGTGACGACACCGATCAGACCTGTGGCTACAAAGATATTCATTGCCGGTGGGATAAGAGAAAAGCTGACACCTACCGCCAAGGCGTCCAGGCTAGTTGCAATGGACATTAGACATAGACCCTTCATGCTGATATTGAGGGAAACTTCTTCTTCCTCCTTTTCAAAAAAGACCTCGTAGAGCATTTTGCCCCCTACAAGAGAAAGGAGTGCAAAGGAGATAAAATTCCCCACGGCCATAAGAGCGGAGCTGATCATGCTTGCGCCAAAAAAGCCAATGACAGGCATGAGAAACTGGAAAAAGCCAAAGAAGCCCCCAAAGATAAACGGATACTTTAAAGAAGCCAGGCTCTGCTCTTTTTTTAAAGTATCTTTTTTACTTAACATACCATTTGCTACTGATACAGCAAAGGCATCCATGGACAAGCCAATGCCAATTAAAATGACTGATAGATAGTTCATAAATCCCTCCAAGTAATGTGATTTTTGGGGTCTTTCAAAAGCCGGACATGGGGGTAACTTAAAGCTCACGGAAATTTTGAAAGATTCATTTTTGTATAAGCCTTTTGGAGTATAGCATTTGGTGAGGAATTTTTCAAGGAATTAAAATGGCTTGAAAGGAAACAAACATACATATTGCAACCATCCAGTTTGGAATTTTCGATATACGATTGACATTGGTCTAAAATTCCCTTTTTTCTTATAAAATGAATATATAAACTTATACAAGATATAGAAAGGGGATTGTATGAAAAAAGATTTTGGATGCCGAGGTGCTATGCAAGGGGCGGGAAGACCCGACAGGCTTGAAAAAAAAGGAAAAAAAGCCGGAAGTCATTTGACAAAGGCCTTATTCCTGAGCCTGAGTATGTTGTTGGTTCTACTGACGGTGGGCTGTACTGAGGACGGGGGACTAAAGATCAAGCAGTCAAGTACCTATGAAAAAATTCTGGAAACTTTATCTAATCTAAAGACCTACAAAAGTGAAGCGAGCGTTGAGTACATAAGCAACAAGGGCAGCAACATTTATGAGACGCTGCAATACTGCAAGGTCTCAGGGGAGTACCGAGTAGAGGTCACCAAGCCCGATAATGTCTCCGGCAGTGTCACGCTGTCCGACGGCAAAACCATCGCTCAATTTAACCCGAAGGTGTCGGGAAAGATTTTGGTCGGGACGAAGGAGTCTCCAGAGCGCAGCGAAATTTTTGTCACCAGCTTTTTGAAGAACTATTACAGCTCCCAGGACGTGTCGGTGAGTGTTGGTAAGTTTGACGACGGCGAATGCACTGTGCTGGAAGCCACCATACCCGGGGAGCATCCCTTCTTGCGTACAGAGAAGCTTTGGATTAGCAACAAGACCTTATATCCCGTCAAGTTAGTTGTCTATGATCCAGACAGGGTTGAAAGAATTGTTGTGACTTACAAAACTTTCGAGTATAATATTCTCCTGGACGATACCCTTTTTAGCCGTGATATCAACAAAAATCAGGGTAACGTACTCCGATAAGTATAGACTCAGTCACGTTTCTTCTTTAACCTAAGTTGCCAAGAAGTCCCCCGCCTCTATAGGCTACGGGATGAATTGGCAAGGTCTTGACATGCTATACGTTTGTGACACACTAAATGTCAGTAGTTTATACGAAAGGTGCTGATTCAGTGGAATTATGCAAGGAATCCTTTTGGAGTAAATCGTTTTGCTTGCTTACT
>CAZSXS010000031.1:0-39133 GCA_964611385.1 uncultured Defluviitaleaceae bacterium | reverse complement strand
TTCCAATATACACTATTTCTCTACACTTGGAAAGTATTTTTCCGAATATATAGTTAAAAAATAATGTTATTCTATCCTATTATTTTCAAAATTATAATTATTAACCCTTCGAAGTTCAATAAAATCAATAAATGCCACATTTTAAATATGGCGTTTTTGTGACAAAACTAGAAGTTTTATTTTATACTCAGTTTCTTATCTATGAACTTCCATATCCCAGATCCTCCTCTAACTCCCCTGAAACAATGGCATTTCTTGCTAAAAGATCACAACGTTCATTTTCTTTATTGGCGTTATGCCCTTTAATCCAAATAAACTTAACATCATGGATGCTTAGGAGCTTGTCAATCCTCTTCCAAAGATCCACGTTTAAAACATCATCTTTTTTGCCGCGCTTCCAATTTTTCAGCTTCCAGGACGTAAGCCAACCCTTCTCAATTGCGTCTACTACATACTTCGAATCGGAATAAAGTCGAACCACACAAGGTTCCTTGAGCGTTTCAAGACCCTTAATGACAGCCATAAGCTCCATGCGGTTATTGGTGGTACGTTGAAAGCCACCAGAAAGCTCTTTTCTTTTATCCCCATATAAGAGCACAACCCCGTAGCCCCCTGGTCCAGGGTTATTGGTACAAGCGCCGTCAGTATAGACTAGAACTTCTTTCATTCGTCAGTATTCCCCCTGTTTACTCATTTCCTTTATGAGCAGCTCTGCTAAAATCAAATCTTCCTTAGTTGTGATCTTAATATTATCATAAGAGCCTTCGACCATCTTAACGCTCTCGCCAAAGGCTTCAACGATTGCTGCGTCATCCGTAAAGTCAGCTAAGGTTTTATTTGAGTTCGTAGCAATGGCTTCATATGCTTGCAGTAAAGTTTCCAACTTAAAAGCCTGTGGTGTTTGAATCGACCACAGGCTTTCTCTGTTCAGCGTGCTTTGGATTAAACCCTTATCGTCAACAATCTTCATAGTCTCCTTGGCCTTAACCCCCAGTACACAATTATTTTGTTGCACTTGTTTTATTATTTCCAAAATATGGGTAGATTTTAGTAAGGGACGCGCAGCGTCGTGGATCAAACAGTATTCACATTGAGGGGATAAACGCTTTAGCCCTTCATAGACAGAGGCTTGCCTGGAGGATGCACCAGTGGTGATTTTTATATTTTTGACGGTTTTGAAACAGGAAAGAATTGCATCCGACGTGCAGAAGCTTTGCCAATCTTCATTCAGGACAATCACAACTTCGCTGATCGGTTGAATATCGAAACGCTCCAAGGTATGAAAAAGAATGAATTTGCCGTTCAAGGGCAAGAACTGCTTTGGTGTCGGAGAAAGCCTTTGGCCCCGTCCGGCAGAAACAATCACTACGGATATTTTACACATAATCTCTCCCAATAGTATATATACTCAGTCTCTTAAACATTTACCAAGCCGCTATTGACTGGTTAGCTTAGGACAGGAAAATGGGGAAGAAGAGATACCAAGTTACTTGGTCAACTCCTTCTCCCCCAAGGTTTATACTAAGCGACATTTGGTGGCTTTGCTGCTACTTAAATCAGTACATAGAAAAAGCGCTCTTTGCTTTTTCTATGTTACATCTTTGGTATTAAATCTAAATATTCACTCACGCTAGCGTCTCTTAAGCAAGCTTCAATGATCTTGCGTCCAAGGGCTGAAATGTCAGGAGTGAGGTACTTTTCTGCTTCGGACTTGAAGAATTCGGTAAGCTCTCTAGCACCGGCATCATATCCTTCATTGCCAACCTCTGGTTGATAGTTGACTTGTAGGAAGCCTTTGCTGATAACCGTTCCTTCGATCTTGATGGAATCAAAGGCGTATCCCAGAAGCGGACAGCGTGAATCTTTTAAAAATTCGGAACGGAAACGGGTTCCACCACGTCTGGACAAATATTCACGGGTTGCCCATTGTCCAGCAAAGCCCACCTTGTAAGCCCCAATATGCTGATTCGGTATCAAGATGTAGCGAGTTTGCGGTGTCTTAAGAATTTGATTGAGTAAGAGGTTGGCCTGATCAACCATTTTGCCGGTAGCAAAAGGCCAGTAAGAACCTACGCCTTCGCTTTCCATTTTCTTACCAGAATCTACGATACTTGGATTAGCATAGCCACGGGGAGCTGCAAGTCTCCAAAGCCAAGCCAAGGCTGGTGGTAGTACATGGAACAAACCGACGATACCGTAAGTGGGATGTTCCTTGGTGCAGGGTGGCGTCCGAATTCCGAAGCTCCGAATGTCTACCTCAACACTTCTGTCTATAGAGTTGTTGACAAAGGTTCTGGGCATGATGACACGGGGGTTGGGGCAGGGAGAGCCTGGCTTGTCCATGATGGGCTCCCAGATCAAGCAAGTTGAACCTGGAACCGCATCCATATTCAGGAAAAGCAAAGGCTTCTTAGGATGGATGGTGTTCCGCTCAGTCTCTGGATCAGTGCCGTATTTGTTGATGTGATTAACCCGCAAGAACCAGCCGTCTTCCGCATCAGCAACTACAAGCTTTTGACTCTCATTCTGGAGAGAAGGATGACAAAGTGCCATATCATCGGTAACTGGGTGCATTTCAGAGGAGTCATTGATGTTCAAGAAAACTTGCTCACCATTGATCAAGTTAGTTCCCAACAGTAAACGCCCGTCAATTTCCCGGTGGAACTGCTCAATCATTTCACTCTTACCGCCGCCACTGGCGCCCTCATGCATAATGGTTGTTGACATTTCATAGGGAGTGACAATGCGCACGGTAGAAGCATGAAGTGTAACCCATTTTTCCTGCTCGCCTATGTTCAACAGAACACCATAAATTCCCTTTTTAGCACTAGGCCCGGGATAGAGGTTAAAGGAAAAGACCTCGTGAAGCTCGTAAAGCCGGTTGTGCATGACAACCTGTTTTCCATCGTAATGGGTATGCCTAAAAGGAGGCGCCACATAAACGATTGCCTTCGGCTTAAAGAAGTTTGGAATCTTATCCTTGGGGATAAAACCTTGGAGATCAGCAAGTCCCAAAGCAAAGAAGGCGGCGTTGGTCGGTACAACCAATAAAGAGTCGTAGCCCAGACCCATTTCACCGTTGCCGGCCAGGAAGGGCATTATGATTAAGGAAGGTTGTTGTTTAATCCATTCGAAAGTCTGTTCCCGAACTTCATCAAACTTTGTTCCAAAGCGTTCCTCGTGCCGCATCTTGTCAGTGGGAAGATTGTCAGCGATGACCATGCTGTCGGGGTCACGACGACGCATATAAATGTCGTCGTAGTTTGCAACGATACCGTTTTTGCATTTAACTACATAAGCTTCGCGTACGGATTTACCTTCCACATCAAAGCAGACGTCGAAGGTATCGTTGTCTTTACCGCCCATAGCCAGCTCTAGGAGCTGTTCACGGCTTTCAGGGATAATGATTTCCGCCGTTGAGTTCTTATAAATTTTTTGAAGCGCTTCAGGTAGGACCATCTTGTTAAGAATCTCTGTAACCATATAAATCTCTCCTTTCGGTTACAGGCATTTTCATGCCATACTTTTATTTTAAAAGTAGTACTTGACATTTTAACAAAGTTATGAAATTTTTACAAGTCTTTAAAATCTAAACCTTTACAATATATGTAAGTCTATAGTATAATCCAAGAACGAGTCAAATTATGCAAAGGAGAATAAAAAAATGAAGAAAAACATATATCTGTTAGCCGCTTTGCTTCTTGTAACACTCACCGGCTGCAAAAAACCTATCGAGTCAGCTAGCCCCCTTCCTCAGCCTTCTGGTGAGGATGACGTCGTCGTTGAGATCGTGAACGAGGGGGACGGAACCGATCCAAGAAATTATGATGATGTATTTTCCCTAACAGATGAAGAAAAAAAACTTTATGATAAATATATAGAAAGCGGTGATATCAATCTTTTCAAGGATACCACCCAGATTACGACGGCCAAGATTTTTGCACAATGTGGACTGGATATGAATTGGGAACGAGAGTTTGACCTCTATGCCAAAGAAGGGATGCCCATCACGAAGGAAGCTTATGGTGAACAGGTGATGAAGGAACCTTTAGCTGATAAGGAACGGCTTTTTAAAATTGATGATATGTTTTGTTATGCGGACAAAGGAGAGTTTATTGCAACAGACGAAAACCATGGATATATTAAACTCATTGACCGCACTTTATTCGAATTTAAGTTTTACATGGTAAAAGAGGACGGAATATGGCTAGTACGAGTCAATCCTACCCGCCCAGATGAACTGAGAGCCAAATAAATGATTATTTATAGTCTGAAGTCAAACGGTTAGCGCAGGCCTACTGTTAGGAGATCAAAAGGTGGTGTTTCATGTATAACAGAAACGAAAAAAACAATTGGACCTTATTTTTATTCATCTTGGCTGGTATCGTAGTTGGTAGCTTTATTGGCTACTATGTTGGGGGCTTACCCTATATGCAGTGGTTAAATGCTGGCCAAGATTTTGCAATTAACCCACCGGTTTCCTTGAAATTGGGGATTATTGAGCTAATGATTGGCTTCACATTTCGATTTAACTTATCTGGTGTTATTGGTATTGCTCTGGCAATATTCATCTATCAACGTCTAAAGTAAGCGTATAAAATCGGAATAAAAGAACAAAGGAGAGCATATATGTCAAAAGACTTAGGAATAGACCTTGGGACGGCTAACACCCTTGTTTTCGTAAAAAACAAGGGAATTGTTGTGAATGAACCGTCGGTTGTAGCAATTAATGTAAATGATAAAAAAATATGGGCAGTGGGCGACGAAGCCAAACAAATGATCGGACGTACACCCGGTAGCATTGTCGCCATTCGTCCCATGAAGGATGGTGTTATTGCCGACTTCGAAACGACACAGGCAATGTTAAAGTACTTTATTCATAAAGTGCTTTCTCAAGCCATGTTTAATTTCAGGCCTCGGGTTGTGGTGTGTGTACCCTCTGGCGTTACCGAGGTGGAAAAGCGGGCGGTGTTTGAAGCTACAGTTTCAGCCGGTGCCAAGGAGCGGGATGCTTATTTGATTGAAGAACCAATGGCTGCGGCCATCGGAGCCGGCCTGCCTATAGAGGAACCCATTGGCAGCATGGTGGTGGACATTGGCGGCGGCACCAGTGAAGTGGCAGTAATATCGCTTGGAGGCATAGTAACCAGTAAAAGCCTTCGTACAGCTGGGGATAAACTAGACGAGCACATTATTGCTTATATTAAAAAGGAATACAATTTGGCAATCGGAGAAAGAACAGCGGAAGAAATTAAAATAAAGATCGCCTCCGTTTATGAACCTGACGAAAGCCGCTCCATGGAAATCAGAGGTCGGGATTTGGTTACAGGTCTTCCTAAAACCATGCGAATCAATTCCCCGGAAATCTGCAAGGCCATCACGGAGCCGGTAACGGCTATCGTGGACGCTATAAAATTCACTTTAGAAAAAACGCCTCCTGAGTTAGCAGCCGATATCATTGAGTCCGGTATTGTACTTACGGGTGGTGGCGCAATGTTGGATGGTTTGGATAAACTCATCAATTCAGAGACAAGAATCCCTGTTCGTGTAGCAAATGAACCTCTAAATTGCGTGGCAATGGGTACCGGCTTGGTTCTAGAAAACTTGAACAAACTGAAAAACGTGCTTACAACCTCACGAAAGCTGAATGTTTAAAATTGATGCAAAGACTGAAAGGTTCGGTCAACAATTCTATTAAAATGCGGCAGAGCCGCAAAATGGAGGAAAAATGATTGTATTGGGGAGTGATTGATTGGAATTTTTATCGAAATACAAAAAGATCTTTATAGGTTCCCTTACAACCGTTTGCTTAGCAATCATTATCGTATCCATCATTTACCGGACAGAACCTACCCTTGTAGAAAACGCCCTCAGTGTGATTATAACTCCTGCACAGAAGGCCGTGAACGGGGTAGCCGTGTGGATATCAGATAAAATAAAATTTTTGTTTTACATGGATGAGCTTCAAAAGGAAAACAATCAACTTAAGACAGAAATAGAAGCCCTTCGTACAGAAAACGGGCGATTGCGTTTGGCGGAGAAGGAAAACCAGCTTCTATCCGCCCTTCTTAAATTGGACCAAAAGTACGCAGATTATCCCAAAATTGGAGCCCACATTATCGCAAAGGATCCAGGGAGCTGGTATGATACCTTCGTAATCGATAAGGGAACGAAGGATGGGGTTTATAAGAACATGGTTGTTTTAGCCAACAATGGCTTGGCTGGTAAAGTGATTGAGGCCTTTGCAAGCTCCGCAAAGGTTGTATCTTTGGTAGACGATGACAGTTCTGTAGGTGCAAAGAGTGTTAGAAGTGAGGACATTGGCTATGTTCGAGGAGACTGGCAGCTTATGTCCCAAAATCTGTGCCGGATGGACTTGATTGATTCAGAGGCAGAGATTATAGAGGGGGATGAAATTGTAACCTCCAACCTCAGCAGCATCTATCCGCCCGGCATTACCATCGGCTATGTAAAGGAAGTTCGTGCTGATATTTCCGGGTTGACTAAATATGCGCTGATCACTCCGGTTGTTAATTTCAAATACATGGACACTGTTTTGGTTATTACCAAGAAATTTGATGAAGTTTCAGAAACGAGTGTATCCGGCACCATAGACGCTACTGAAGGAAGCGCCGATGCGAATTAGATGGTTAAGAGGTGGTTATGTGCGAATTGGTGTCCTAAGCATTCTGCTATTGTTTAATTTAGTCTTACAATCGACCGTTTTTCAATACTTATCCATCCTGTCCATCAAGCCGAATTCCGCAATTCTAATTATCGTATCCTATGCGATCTTAAGAGGCGATATCGAAGGTTCTATATTGGGGTTTTTTTGCGGGCTTTTACAAGATATTTTTTTTGGGAGAATGCTAGGCTTTTACGCATTGTTGGGAATGCTTGTGGGTTTTTTCTGTGGTAAGCCCTTCAAGGACTATTATAGAGAGAATCTTTTAATGCCTCTTGCCTTGGTGGCACTGAGCAGTTTTTTATACGAATTTGCCTTTTATTTTATTAGTTTTTTGTTCCGCGGGAAGTTGGACTTACCGTATTACATGGGTAAGATCATCATACCTCAGACATTGTATTCAACCCTATTATCAATTCCCGCATACAAGCTTTTATATTGGATGAACGAGAAGATTGAAAACCATGAAAAAAGCGGAAGGAAATTATTTTAATGAAAAGCATGTCAAAAATTATGAAGATACTGACAAACCGCTTGCTCCTGTTGTTTGTCTTTATATGCATCACATTTTATATTCTAGTCGCTAGGATGTTCGAACTTCAAATCGTAAAGGGTAACAGCTACGATATACAAATCAAGCCTGTTTCCCAAAGGCAAATGACCTTTAATGCTCCTAGGGGAACGGTCTATGACCGATATGGCAGGCCCCTGGCCATCAATTCCTCTGCCTTCAATATAAAAATAGACCCAAGCGTTTATGTGGAAGATATTAATAGGGTACTTTTTGACCTTTTAAGCATACTCGAAAAAAACAATGAGAACTATGTAGATGATTTCCCCATCACAAAGGATGAGCCCTTTGAATTCATTTTTGATAATGAGGACAGAGAGGCGCGATGGAAGAAGGATATGGAAGTACCATTAGATAAAAATGCGTTGGAAACGATGGCTTTTCTCAAAGAAAAGTTTGCTATAGATAAATCTTTGCCAAACCTATCCGATATCGAATTAAGGAAACTCCTTGCCCTACGTTCCATGCTGTATATGGAAAGATTCAGGCAGTATTTACCCATCACTATAGCTTATGGCGTATCAGACAAAACCATCACTGCCCTTGAAGAGGAGAAAGACAAGTACATTTGCATTTATGCCGATGTGGAATCTCTTCGGGTCTATCCACAACATAAATATTTTGCAAATCTTCTCGGCTATATTCGCAAGGCCAGTGATAAAGATCTAGAAAAATTTGCACAGTATGGCTATACCTCCAATGATATTATTGGCAAGGCTGGTCTAGAAAGAGCTTTTGAGCTTGAGCTTAGAGGGACACCAGGAAAAATGGCAGTACAGGTTAACTCTGTCGGAAAACGTCTGGGCATTGTAGAAGATAGCATTGTGAATGCAAAACAGGGCGACAAGATTTTTATTACCCTTGATCAAGAGTTGCAGGTCAAGACTTATGATATCTTTGAAGCAACTTTGAAAGAAATTCTGATTAATAAATTAAGTGGGAAAAGTCAGAAGGAAAGCCCTATTTCCTTGAAGCAGTTTTTTACCTCCTATGTAAAAAACTATAATATTAACTTTAATAAGATTATCATTGCTGAGGAAGGTTCCTATCAGTACCCCATAAGGCAGCTTCTTCTCCCGCAGACTGAGGACTTGAAACCTGAAGAAGTAGCAAACAAGCTAAGGGAACTCATGATGTTCCATATAGATAAGGGCGACATTTCCACCATTCAAATGATATTGGTTTTGTGGGAGCAGGGCTTAGTCTCTGGCAGCCCCGAAGTCATTGAAATGGTCAAAAATGGAAAGATAAAGCCCTTGCAGTTTATTATCGAAAAGATCGAAGCCAATGAAATTACACCTCAGATGGCGAACCTAGATCCCAGTACAGGCTCTGTAATTGTTACAGACATCAAGACAGGAGACGTTCTGACAGCGATTTCTTATCCGGCTTATGACAATAATTTCTTGGTTAATAACTTTGATAACGACTATTGGTATAAAATCAATCGCGACTTGACCACGCCCATGATTAATCGCCCCTTCTCTGAACCCAGAGCACCAGGTTCAAGCTTTAAGATGCTTACAGCAATTACAGGAATGGAAATGGGAGCCATCACACCATCCACTTTAATTTATGATGGAAGAGTCTTTGAAAAGGCCGGCGAACCCTTTGCAAAGTGTTACTCTTCTTACTCTCACGGATCAATCAATGTCTCTCAGGCTCTTGAAGTTTCTTGCAACTACTTTTTCTTTGAAACAGCTTATCGAATGGGAAATGCAAAAGATGGAAACAAGTACAGAAGCATTGATGCATTGGTAGATAATATGGAAGCCTTCGGTTTTGGAAGCCGTACAGGCGTTGAGGTAGGTGAACTGGCAGATGATGCTCCATTAGGCATCCCGATGTTAGCTTCACCGGAGTATAAGGCCTATTTGGATGGTGTACAGGAACCGAATCCAAGTACTGGGCGTTTTTATTGGTCTGATGGAGATACCATACGGGTAGCCATCGGACAGTCCATCAATAACTATACGGCTGCAAGCATGGTTAAATATGGAGCAACCCTTGCTAATGAGGGAGACCGATATCAATTGCACCTTTTGGATCGGAGAACAAGCCAAGGTGGAGACTTGTTACAAGTCTTTGAACCAGTACTCGAAAACAAAAAGTTAATCAAGCCTGAGTTTTTAAATGCTGTCTATAAGGGAATGCTTTTAGTAACAGAAGGAAGCAAGGGCACAGCCGCACATGTATTCAGAAATTTTCCCATCCGCGTTGCAGGCAAGACAGGGACAGCACAGCAGGCAACCAATCGGAACGACCATAGCACCTTCATAGGATTTGCACCTTATGAAAACCCACAAGTGGCTATTTATGTATCCATGCCCTTTGGAGATACCGATACGCTACGGGCTCCTGCGGCCAATGTTGCAAAGCGAGTATTGACGGAGTATTTCAAATTAAACAGCGAACCGGAACGGAAAATTCCGGATAACAGCCTCGTAATGTGAAGAATCTTTGTCTCTCATTTTTTAAAGATCAGCGTGACGGAAATAAGCATAAAAAGGGGAATCCTATGCTTAGAGATAATACAGTAGTTTTCAAAAGTAACAGCAAATCCGTAACCATCATCTTAAACTCCGATGTGGATTTTGAAACGTTAAAACTCGCATTGATTGAAAGACTCAAGGAAGCAAAGGGCTTTTTTAAAGGGGTTAAGATTCCCCTTTTATTTAAGGGACGGGATTTAACGGAGGAAGAGGAATTAATCTTAATCAAGCTTGTTTCCGAGGAATCGGGTGTTGATATCACCTATGTACGGGTTGAAGGAAAACAGAGACCTGTTATTGAGCAAGAAAGAGAGCAGCCTATAAACTTTTTGGAAAATACGACCAAGTACTACAAAGGTTCCTTGCGCTCAGGGCAAACTATAGCGAGCAAAGGAAGCGTTGTCATAATCGGCGATGTCAATCCGGGTGGAGAAGTAACTGCTGCAGGAAACATTGTTGTCTTGGGTTCGCTATTTGGAAAAGCACATGCAGGCTGCGAAGGAAATACGCGATGTTTTGTATTTGCCCTCAAATTATTTCCTATTCAGTTGAGAATTGGAGAAATTATGACCTACGTGCCGAAAGAAATCACAAATGCGCAGAAAAAAAATGCGATTCCTTCCTATGCATATGTCCAAGAGGACCGAATATATATTGCGCCGAGGTTATAAATATGATATGATTGCAAAAAAAATTTGGGGGTAAAACTAAATGTGTGAAGTAATCGTTGTAACATCGGGCAAGGGAGGCGTCGGAAAGACGACAACTTCAGCAAACATTGGAACAGGCTTAGCACTCAATGGTAAAAAAGTCGCTGTTGTAGATGCCGATATCGGCTTAAGAAACTTAGATGTAATCATGGGATTAGAAAATAGAATTGTATATGATTTGGTCGATGTAACGGAAGGAAATTGTCGTCTTAAGCAAGCATTAATCAGGGACAAGCGTCTTACCAACCTTTACTTGCTGCCAGCAGCCCAAACTAAGGATAAAAATGCCGTTACCCCAGAACAAATGCAAAAGTTATGTGAGTCCTTGCGAGAAGACTTCGAATATGTAATTATAGATTGCCCCGCCGGTATTGAGCAAGGATTTAAAAACGCCATTGCAGGCGCAGACAGAGCCATTGTAGTGACAACGCCGGAAGTATCCGCAGTTCGGGATGCAGACCGGATTATTGGCCTGCTTGAGGCCTCAGAGCTTAAAAATCCCATGCTTATACTCAATCGTATACGCGTAGATATGGTAAAACGAGGCGACATGATGGCCCTTGATGATGTTACTGAGATATTGGGCATAGAGGTCTTAGGAATTGTCCCGGATGATGAATATGTGGTTATTTCGGCCAACAAGGGGGAGTCGGCCGTAGTAGATGAGAATTCCAAGGCTGGACAGGCATTTAGAAATATAACAAAGAGAATTATGGGTGAAAATATTCCCTTAATGAGCATTGATATTAAAGAAGGAATATTGGATAAAATCTTTAAAGTCTTCCGTTTTGGAAATTAGGAGGGATGGTGGATTATGGATTTATTAGGAGTATTTAATCGGAAACCATCTTCAAAAGACATCGCTAAAGACAGACTAAAACTGGTGCTCATTCATGATAAAACCAACTGTTCTTCACAAGTATTGGAAATGCTCAAAATAGATATACTGAAAGTAATATCCAATTACATGGACATTGATATTGAAGACTTAGACATACAAATTACGCAAACCCAGTCTGAACGAGATAATAAGCAAAATATTCCGGTTCTATATGCCAACATTCCGATCAAGAACATTAAAAAGACATAGGGCTTAATCAAAGAAGGAAATTAAATGAAAAGAGACTTTAAATCACTGGACATCCTATTAATCTTGCTGGTTTTAGGGATTTCGATTTTTGGAATTGTCATCATTGGAAGTGCCACAGGTATCAACATGCACGGCAGCTCACAGGAATTTGAAAAGCAAAGGCTCTGGCTCATAAGCGGTCTGGTTCTATTATGCCTCGCTCTTTTCTTGGATTATCACATCATATGCAGATTCTATATTTTCATCTATATTTTTGGATTTTTAATGCTTTTGATTTTGCTGATCATAGGCTTAAAGGATGATGATTCTGTTACACGATGGCTTGAAATCGGCAGTTTTGTGATTCAGCCTTCTGAGTTTTTTAAAATATTTATTATTATTTTTTTGTCTGAATTACTGAGTAAGGAAAACATAAAAATTAATAATGTATTTACGCTTTTAGCGGTGTTAGCCATGATTGCTCTGCCTGTAATTATGATCATGATTCAGCCATCTTTATCGGCTTCTATGGTTAGCTTGGTGATTGGGATCGTAATTGTATTTGTTTCAGGACTTAGTTTTGTTTATATCTTAGGTGCTGTGGCCTTATTGGTTCCAACAGGCTTGTTTGCCTATTTTGACATCTTAAGAGAAGAGCCCATCTTCATAAATAAAATTCTTGGTGTATATCAAATTCAACGTATTACAACCTTTCTGAACCCGGATCCCGGATCGGATTTATATTATCAGACGAATCAAGGAATTCGAGCCTTGGGTTCCGGGCAGTTATATGGTAAGGGGCTTTACCAAGGAGTTATTAACCAAAGCAATCACTTGCCGGCTGCTTACAATGACTTTATTTTTTCTGTAATTGGGGAAGAATTTGGGTTTATTGGCTGCTCAATTGTTTTGATCATTTTGTTATTAATCATAGCCAAGTGTATCTATATTGCTGCCAAGGCCTATGACTTCAAAGGAAAGCTAATTGCAGCTGGAGTAGCAGGGATGCTCGCCTTTCAGACCTTTGTCAACGTTGGTGTTGCTACTGGGATGTTGCCAAACACAGGTATGCCTTTGCCTTTTATTAGCTATGGAGGAAGCTCTATGTGGGTGAATATGATAGCAATAGGGCTTGTTTTAAATGTGGGGCTGTTTAAATCAAAGTCCCTGTTTGAAAGTAGAAAATAAGTAAGAAATAAGTAATGATATAATTATGGTACCAGATGGAGGATTAAAATGAACATTGCTTTGATTGCGCATGACAACAAGAAAAAGCTAATGGAAAATCTCTGTATTGCATACAGACATATTTTGAACAAGCATAGTCTTTTTGCTACAGGTACAACCGGTCGCCTGATTGAAGAAACATCAGGCTTGGTTGTCCATAAGTATTTAGCCGGTCACTTAGGCGGTGAACAGCAACTGGGAATACAGGTTGCTCATAATGACATTGATTTGGTGATTTTTTTGAGGGATCCTGTGACCCAAAAACAGTATGAACCTGACATCCACAGTGTTTTACGTCTCTGCGATATTCATAACATTCCCTTGGCAAGCAACCTAGCCACAGCTGAGGCCTTATTGATTGCACTTGATAGAGGGGATTTGGATTGGCGTAAAATTATAAAGTAATCAGGAGGGGCTTATGTTTCAGGGTTTATTGCATCTTTCTTGGCAGCAGTTCGTCATGTATGGTGTTGGCTTGGCTTTGATTTATTTGGCAATAAAAAAAGAGTACGAGCCAATGCTTCTATTACCCATTGGATTCGGTGCGATCTTAGTCAATCTCCCTCTTGCTACCGTTTGGGAACATGAAGGCAATGTTGGATTTTTAAAGTTTTTTTACAATGTAGGTATTCTGTCAGAGATTTTTCCTATTCTCATTTTCATAGCTGTAGGAGCAATGATTGATTTCAGTGCTTTGTTGAAAAATCCTAAAATGCTTCTTTTTGGTGCTGCGGCTCAGTTCGGAATCTTTTTTACGATTTTGGCAGCACTTCTACTAGGACGACTTTTCCCTTCTTTAAACATCGACTTGAAGGTAGCTTCTTCTATCGGCATTATTGGTGCAGCTGACGGACCTACCTCTATATTTGTTGCCAGAAAGTTTGCTGTTGAATATCTTGGTCCTATTACCGTCGCCGCTTATTCCTACATGTCTCTAGTTCCCATCATTCAACCTCCTGTAATAAAAGCCCTTACAAGCAAAAATGAACGTCTAATCCGAATGGCTTATTATGATAAGACGGTTTCAAAAAATGCCCTCATCGTTTTTCCCATTCTTACAACCATGATGGCTGGAATCTTGGCACCCGAAAGCGTCTCTCTTGTTGGTTCTTTAATGTTTGGCAATCTAATCAGAGAATGTGGCGTACTTGAAAGATTATCAAAAGCTGCGCAAAACGAACTGGCTAACCTAGTCACCATCTTACTGGGTATTACCATCGGTGCAACTATGAGTGCTGAGAATTTCCTGAAAGTACAAACTCTTCTGATTATGCTTTTGGGCCTTGTGGCTTTCATTTTTGATACGGCTGGCGGCGTTTTGTTTGCGAAGCTCCTTAATCTATTCTTTAAAGACAAGATTAATCCCATGATCGGTGCAGCCGGTATTTCGGCCTTTCCTATGTCTGCTCGTATTGTTCAAAAAATGGCTAAGGAAGAAGACCCGACTAATTTTATCCTGATGCAGTCTGTAAGTGCAAATGTTTCCGGACAGCTTGGTTCTGTTGTGGCTGGGGGTCTTATTTTGTCGCTTGTTCCAATGCTTCTTGCTAGGTAGTCTTTTTTTGATAGAGGATGTTGACAACGAGATGCGAATTAGAGGTGGATGTTATGAATGAATTTTTCCTTGGCTTGGAACTAATGGTTTACGGCTTGGCCGGAGTTTTTTTCGTTCTAATTGTTTTTTACTTGCTGATTGTTGGTATTGTGAAGTTTTTTAAATAAATGTTCGGATCAGCCGAAAATGGAGGTTATCAATGATCAATTTACCGAAGTACTGGCAAGATTTAACCGTTCTACAAAAAAACAGAGAAAACCCTCGGGCTTATTATATTCCTTTTAAGCCTGGTACGTTTACAGGTGATTTGTCCTTGGTGAATCTTCAAAGAGGGCGCTCACCTTATTATTTTACCCTGAACGGGGACTGGCATTTTTCTTATCATAAAAGCCTAAGAACGGTTCCAGAAGACTTTTACAAGAGCTATTATAGTATCGAAGGCTGGGATAAGCTTTCAGTTCCCTCTTGTTGGCAAACTGAGGGTTACGATTTATGTCATTATACCAATGTGAATTACCCCTTCCCTTGCGACCCTCCTTATGTTCCTGATGAAAATGCGGTTGGTCTGTATGTGAGAGAGTTTACTGTCTCCAGAGATTGGGATCAAAAAGAGAAGTTCATTGTCTTTGAAGGTGTTAATTCTTGTTTTTATCTTTGGGTTAATTCGGAATTTGTGGGCTACAGTCAAGGAAGCAGGTTGCCTTCAGAATTTGATATTTCCAAATATATTCATACTGGTACGAATAAAATCGCTGTTTTGGTTCTGAAATGGTGTGACGGGTCTTACATAGAGGATCAGGATTGTTGGCGGTTTTCTGGCATTTTCCGCGATGTATATTTGCTCGCAAGGGATAAGGCTAGAGTAAACGATGTTTTTGCAGTTCCTAAGCTGAATGAAGATTTTCAATCGGCAAAGCTGGCTTGCCAGATTTCAGCTGTGGGCTGTGATTTGAATGCAACACTTTCTTTGATGGACAAAAGCGGCCAGCTTGTTTCCGAAAAGAAGGTAGTTCTGAATGCGAATGGTGGAGATGCTGAGAGTGAATCCTCTTTCGTTGAATTAGAAGTTCTAAATCCCACGCTATGGAATTGCGAGGAGCCTTACCTCTATACTTTAGTTGTTGATACGATTGAGGAATCACTGTATTTTCCTATAGGCTTTCGATCCATTAGCATTAAGGATGATTGTTCCTTATCCATCAATGGTCAGAGCGTAAAGCTAAAGGGTGTTAATCGCCATGACTTTAGCCCTAAGTACGGCCACACCATTCCTTTAAATGCGATGAAGGCTGACCTGAAGAGCATGAAGGAGCATAACATAAACACCATCCGCACCTCACACTATCCCAATGACCCAAGATTTATTTTACTCTGCAATTATTACGGCTTTTACTTAATTGATGAAACGGATCTGGAAACACACGGTACTGCTCCGGCAGGTGACTGGGATCTGTTGACTCGTGACCCGGCTTGGGAGGTTGCCCATGTCGAAAGAATGGTTCGCATGATAGAAAGGGACAAAAATAATCCCTGTATTATCATGTGGTCTTTGGGTAATGAAGCTGCCTATGGTCAAAATCATATTAAGATGGCAGAATTTGCTCATAAGCGGGATAATAGTCGTTTGGTTCATTATGAAGGCGCTATACACTATGAATCCATTGATGCCTCCTGCCTAGATCTCAAAAGTCGTATGTACCCTACCATTGAAGAAATTATTCAATTTGCAGAGAATGATACAAAGCTTCCCTTCTTTATGTGTGAATACTCTCATGCGATGGGTAACGGCCCAGGCTGTTTAAAGGATTATTGGGAGGCGATTAACCGATATCCGAAGCTGATCGGCGGTTGCATCTGGGAATTTTGGGATCATGGCATTTGGGCACGTCGTTACTTTGATAAGGACGGAAAGACGTATACTGTTCCCGTACTCGGGAAGGAGAAAGCGATTCAGGCTTTGGGCGTTGATGTAAGCGGTATGCGCTATGAAGAGTTCTATGCCTACGGCGGTGATTTCGGAGATATGCCCAATGATGGCAACTTCTGTTTGGATGGCTTGATTTACCCTGATCACAGTCCTCATGTTGGTTTCCTAGAGGCAAAGCATGTTTATGCTTATGCTGCAGTTAAGGCAGTGGATTTAACAAAGGGTACCATTAAAATCGAGAACTTATTTGATTTCATTAATCTAAACAAATACTATCTGAGCTGGGAGCTTACAGTGAATGGCAAGGCAATCGAAACGGGGAGTCTCTTTAATCTGGACATTGCACCTCACGAGGAAAAGGAGTTCCAGCTTCCTTATAGGGTGGAACGCAAAGGTGCTTATCACTTAAATCTTTCCTTTAGACAGAAAAACGATGATGAATTTATTCAGTCAGGCTATGAAATGGTAAAGCACCAATTGGCATTTAACAATGAAAAGACCTGTGCCTGCACCTGTGCTTGTATAAGTGAGCCCTTAAAAACCCTTGTGATTGAAGATCAAAGCAGAATTGATTTTAAGGGTCTGGATTTTGAATACAGTTTTGATTTACTGTCGGGATATTTTACAAGAATCGCTTTGCATGGAAAGGACCTAATCAAGGATATGTCCTTCGATATCTGGAGGGCACCAACGGACAATGAGAGAACAGTGAAAACCAGCTGGTATGATATGGGCTTCGACCAGGCAAAAACGAAGGTTTATAGCGCAGAGCTTGTGGAACAATCTGAGGACCGAGCCATGATTCTTGTTAAATATTCCTTAGCTGCTTATATCAAAAAGCCCGTTTTATATGGAAGCGTAAGCTATACTGTTTACAAAGAAGGCTTTATTACAGTTTCCACTGAGGTTGAGCTGAATTATTCTGCCAAGTTGAAGGCAGAAAATGCCTGGGCCTTGGATGAACTCTTTTTACCTAGGTTTGGAATGAAGATTACCATGCCAAAAGACAACGAAGAAGTTGAATACTTTGGTTATGGACCGAATGAGTCTTACGTTGATAAGCATGTTAGCTCTTATAAAGGGCGCTTCTTAACGACCGTGGATGAACTGTTTGAGAATTATGAGGTGCCTCAGGAAAATGGAGCCCATTATGATACCGACTGGGTGATCATATCTTCCCCTCGAGGCATGGGCCTAAAGTTCTGTGGTTGCGGAAATAGTTTTTCCTTCAATGCCTCTCATTATTCCAGTCACGATTTGGAACAGGCAAAGCATTCCTTTGAACTCAACAAGCTTGAGGAAACGATTATAAATATTGACTACAAGGCTTCGGGTGTTGGTTCAAATTCTTGCGGGCCCAGACTTCGGAAGGAGTATCGCATGGATGACCGCAAGTTTAAATTTGAATTTACCATCAAGCCTACTAATAAGGAGGATTTCGATGCCTAATGAAAACTTTATTCAAGATTTACTCGGGCAAATACTAAAGAATAACCCCATTAACGCTGAGCTTTATCAAAAATATAATGTTAAACGAGGGCTTAGAAACAGTGACGGAACTGGCGTTTTAGTTGGCCTGACTTCTATTGGTGACGTTCATTCCTATATAGTAGACGAAGGCGAAAAAATCCCCATTGAGGGGATTTTGCGCTACCGTGGGATTGATATTCGCAAATTGGTAGAGGGCTTTGCCTCAGAAAACCGTTTTGGTTTTGAGGAATGTATCTATCTTCTTTTGCTGGGTAAGCTTCCGAATCGAAATGAACTGAGTCAATTTGAAGCGCTTTTGGGAGAAGAAAGATCTTTGCCTGATCGCTTTACTGAGGATATGATTTTGAAGGCCCCTAGCCATGATATTATGAACAAGATGGCAAGGTCGGTACTGGCTGCTTATTCTTATGATACCAATCCAGATGACACGAGCATTGAAAATGTTTTGAAGCAATGTATTCGCATCATCGCTTGGTTTCCGGCGATTGCAGCCTATGGCTACCAGGCTAAGGCACATTACCATGATGGGAAGAGCCTTTACCTCCATAGCCCAAGCCCAAAATTGAGCACTGCTGAGAACATTCTTCATATGATTCGGCCTAACAGCGCTTTTACTCGTGAGGAAGCAGAGATGCTTGACTTGGCTTTAGTGTTGCATGCGGAGCATGGGGGCGGGAACAATTCAACCTTTGCGGTTCATTTGGTTACTTCTACCGGAACTGATGTTTATTCAGCTGTTGCAGCAGGAATTGGCTCTTTGAAGGGGCCTATGCATGGCGGCGCCAATGCAAAGGTTTTAGAAATGATGAGTAACATCAAAGAGAATGTAGCAGATTGGGATGATAAGGAATTATTAAGCAATTATTTGGAAAAAATATTAAGGAAAGAAGCTTTTGACAAGAGCGGTCTGATCTATGGTATGGGACATGCGGTGTACACCCTCTCAGATCCCAGAACGCTTTTGTTGAAGGAAAAGGCCATGCTTTTGGCCAAAGAAAAAGGGCTGGAGAAGGAATTGAAGCTCTACATGACCATTGAAGAACTCGTGCCCGAGATTTTTTATAAGGTCAAAAAGAATGACAAAGTCGTTTGCGCCAATGTGGACTTTTACTCTGGCTTTGTCTATAACATGCTGAACATCCCCACGGAATTACATACCCCGATTTTTGCCGTTGCCAGAGTTGCTGGTTGGTGTTCCCATATCATTGAGGAATTGATTAATGGTGGTCGAATTATTCGCCCAGCTTACAAAAATGTTATCGGAAAGCAAGACTACACTTGGATGACTGACAGAGATTGAGGAATGAAGAAATTATATTATAGGAAGCAGGATTATTTTGAAGCAAACCAGGAATGACATAAGAAATGTTGCAATTATTGCTCATGTAGACCATGGGAAAACAACTTTGGTCGATGAGTTGTTGAAACAAAGCGGTACCTTTCGAAAAAATCAGGTGGTTCAGGAAAGAATCATGGACTCCAATGATTTAGAGCGGGAACGGGGCATTACCATTCTCGCAAAAAACACGGCGGTTTACTATAATAATGTAAAGATTAACATTGTAGACACGCCCGGCCACGCCGACTTCGGTGGCGAGGTCGAGCGTGTTTTAAAAATGGTTAATGGTGTCATCCTAGTGGTTGACGCCTTTGAGGGGCCTATGCCTCAAACAAAATTTGTACTCAAAAATGCTATGGATTTAAAGTTGCCTGTGGTTGTCTGCGTTAATAAGGTGGATCGACCGGAAGCGAGAACAAAAGAAGTGGTCGATGAGGTTCTGGAGCTTTTGATGGAGTTGGATGCGAGCGACGAGCAGTTGGATGCTCCCTTTGTATTTGCTTCGGCTAAGATGGGTATTGCTTATACAGAGGAAGGGCAAGGGAATGTACTGAGTCAGGAGGCTTCGGCTAGCCTTGATGAAGAGCTTCAAGCGGATTCGGAAGAGGAAAAGAACTTGGACATGCGCCCGCTATTTGATGCCATACTGAAATACATCCCAGCCCCAGAGGGTGAAGAGTCTTCTCCAGTTTCAGCTTTAATTACGACGATTGATTATAATGAATATGTCGGAAGAATCGGCATCGGCAAGGTTGAAAACGGTACAATTCATGTGAACGATGAGCTGACCATTGTCAATGTTCATGATCAGGGCAGGTTCAAAAAAGTGAAGGTAAGCAAGTTGTATGAGTTTGAGGGCCTGAACAGAACCGAGGTTTCCGAGTCTAAGTATGGTTCCATTGTTGCTATCAGCGGCATAGATGACATCCGCATTGGGGATACCCTTACTGCGGAAGCTGAGCCAAAGCCTCTGCCCTTTAGCCGGATTTCCGAGCCGACGATTTCTATGTATTTTTCCGTGAACGATAGTCCCTTTGCTGGACAGGAAGGTAAGTTTGTTACTAGCCGTCATCTTCGGAATCGACTGTTTAAGGAATTGAACACCGACGTAAGCCTTCGGGTTGAGGAAACGGAAAGCACAGAGTCCTTTAAGGTTTCTGGACGCGGTGAGCTTCACTTATCGATCTTGATTGAGACCATGAGGAGGGAAGGCTACGAGTTCCAGGTTTCCAAGCCAGAGGTTTTATACAGGGACAATGAGGGCGTTATGGAAGAGCCTATGGAAAAAGCTATCATTGATGTTTCTGATGAGTTTACCGGAGTGGTTATTGAAAAGCTTGGGAGTCGTAAGGGCGAGCTGCTGATCATGAATCCTTCTCACAGCGGAAACAATCGCTTGGTTTTCTCCATTCCGTCTAGAGGACTGATTGGGTATCGCTCTGAGTTTTTGACCGACACCAAGGGCACCGGAATTTTGAATGTGGAATTTGATGGGTATCGTCCTTTTAAAGGGGAGATTGCCAAAAGACCACAAGGCTCCTTGGTAGCTTTTGAAACTGGAGAGTCTACGGCCTACGGCTTGTATAATGCAGAAGAAAGAGGGAATCTTTTCATTGCACCTGGCTGCAAGGTTTATGCTGGGATGGTAGTGGGACGAAACGCTAAGAATATGGATATTACCGTCAATGTCTGCAAGAAAAAACAGTTGACGAACATGAGAGCCTCCGGCTCTGATGATGCTCTGAAGCTTTCTCCTCCCATTATGATGAGCCTGGAACAAAGTCTTGAGTTTATTACCGATGATGAATTGCTGGAGGTTACACCCGTGAACTTGCGGATTCGGAAGAAAATTCTTGACCCGACGCTCCGGGCCAGAGCTGAAAGGAAAAAATAATGCTTCAAAAGATCGTTGATTTTCATACGCATGTATTCCCCCCGGCTGTTGCACCCAAAGTGGTTGCACAGCTTTTTGATTACTATCAATTACCCCTGGAGGGTAAGGGTACCATTGAGGATTTAAAGGCTTCTTTGGCTTTGGTGAAGAAGGAGTCCACAGCAGAAGGATTTGAAGCCTCTGCTGTCACCTTTTCTACCGCCACGAAGGCGGCTCAGGTTGAGACAATTAATACGTTTATTGCTTCTGTTACCGCTGAGGATTTTCGGCTGAATGTTGAGGATGAATTGTTTGCGGGGATGCCGTCCGGGATGTTGGAGGCAGCAGACAAGATCAAGCTGTACGGCTTTGGTACCCTGCATCCGGATTATGAAAACATCGACAGGGAACTGGAGCGGATCGTTCATCTTGGACTGAAGGGGTTGAAGTTTCACGCGGATTTCCAGGGCTTTGATGTGGACTGTCCAGCCATGATGAACATTTATAGGCGAATTCAGGATTACGAACGAAATGGAATCCGCTTGCCTGTACTTCTGCACATGGGCGATCAGAAAACCGACTTTTCCCATCCCAGACGACTTGCTAACGTGTTGGAAACCTTCCCGGATCTGACTGTGGTGGCGGCTCATTTTGGTGGGTACAGCGTTTGGGATGATGTACTGCGGTATCTGATTGGGCGCCGGCTTTACTTGGACACGTCTAGCTCACTCAGTTACATGCCTATGGGACTAGCAGAAGAACTGATAGAAAGGCATGGCAGCGAGCAAATTCTCTTTGCCACTGATTATCCTTTGATGAAGGTGAAGGGTGAGTTGAAAAGCTTTAACAAGTTGAAGCTCACAGAGATTCAAAGGCAAAATATTCTTTGGAAAAATGCATATTCTTTGTTGAATATAATGGAATGAGGACAGAAGCAAACTTCTGTTGTTTAATTTTTTTGATTGATTGATTGTTTGATTTCAACGCGGTAACCGCAATTGGAGGTTTATATGTCTTCCGGCAAGGGCTTTGTTAAGCAAGCAGCTTTTTTGGTGATTGCCGGCCTGATCGTTCGGGTGATTGGGTTCGTTTACCGACTCTTTTTAACTGACTTAATCGGCGATATGGGTAACGGCATTTATGGTGCAGGGTATAATATTTATAATTTTTTCTTAATCTTATCCTCTGCCGGTCTTCCGGCGGCCATCTCTAAAATGGTTTCCGAAAGACGTAGCCTTGGTCAATTTAAAAATGCACATCAAGTTTTTAGAATCTCTTTTTTTTCAGCAGGCATTTTGGGGCTTCTGGCCTCTCTTTTGCTTGCTTTTTTTGCACGTCCGCTCTCTGAACTGGTAAAAAATCCTTTGAGTATTTATTCTATTTGGACCCTGGCACCAACGATTTTTATCGTTGCCCTCCTCTCCACTTTCAGAGGTTATTTTCAGGGGATGAATAATACTGTCCCAACTGCTGTTTCCCAAGTCTTTGAGCAGATTTTTAACGGATTTTTTAGCGTATTTTTGGCTTGGCTCTTCTTGAAAAACACCGAAAGGGTTGAGTTTGGCTCTGCTGGTGGAACTGCTGGTACGGGTATTGGGGCTCTGGTAGCTTTGCTGACCATTGCTGGTATTTACTATTTGGCCTTGCCCAGAATCAAAAAGAAAATTGCTTCTGATAAAAGCCAAACACTTGAAAGTTCGAGCAAGATCCTAAAAGAGCTTGCCTTTACCGCCTTTCCTATCATCGCCGGAACCGCTATCTTTAGCTTGACTTCCCTCATTGATTTGCAAATGGTTATGTCTCGGCTCTATGCGGCGGGTTTTGACGAGGATAGGACCCTTTCCCTTTATGGAATGTTGTCCAACAAGTACATTACCTTAACGACCCTGCCTGTTGCCATTGCTACTGCCTTGGCTACGGCTGTTCTTCCCAATATTGCTGCTTCTTATGTCAAAAAAGAAAAGGCGCTTGTGGAAGGGAAGATTAATCTTACCTTGCGGCTTACGATGTTTATTACGATTCCGGCGGCTACTGGCTTGGCTGTTTTGTCAAAGCAGATTCTTTTGTTTTTATTCCCAAAGTACCCCGAGGGCAGTATGCTGATCACGGTTGGCTCCGTCAGCGTTATTTTTTTGGCCTTGGCACAGGTTAGCACTGGAATGCTGCAAGGGATCGGGAAGGTGAAGGTCCCTATGATTGCCGCGTTTTTCGGAGGGCTAATCAAAATACCTCTGAATTATTTTCTGGTTGCTATCCCTGAAATTCATGTTGTTGGGGCCGTGATCAGCACTATTGCCTGCTATGTCCTTGCTTCTTTGATTGATTTTACTGTTTTGCGTAAGACGCTCAAATTGAAGATTGATTATATAGGGGCTTTTGTTAAGCCCTTGTTTGCCTCTTTTGTCATGGCTATGGTATGCTTTGTGATTTATTTTTTCGTGAGTTTCCTTTTTCCGGCAAGCGACGGAGCTAGGATTAGCAACACGGTTGCTTTACTGCTTTCCATCTTTTTCGGCGTCTTAGCCTATGGTGTTACCATGCTTTTGATCAAAGGCTTTTCCCGACAGGAGCTTTCAATGCTTCCGAAGGGTCAGCAGATTGTGAAGAAGCTGGAATCTTTAGGTTTGATGAAGTAAGGAAGGTTTAATACTCGTTGCACCGCTGCTTTACAAAGCAAACGAGACTGAGTTTAAAAAATTTTTGTGTGAAGGGATTTATCAATGAGAGTTCATGAATTACTAAAAAAATATAATCTTTATCCAAAAAAGAATTTCGGACAAAATTTTTTGGTGGATGATTTTGTATTGGATAAAATTATGGCGGCTGCTCAGGTTGGGAAGGAAGAGTTGGTTTTGGAAATCGGCCCGGGCTTGGGGACTTTAACCAGGCAACTTGCTCCCCTGGCTGGTAAGGTCATTGCTGTGGAGATAGACAAGGGCCTGATCCCTGTTTTAGAAGCAGAGCTAGGGGCGTTTTCAAATGTTGAAATCTTGAATCAGGATATTCTGGCGGTGGATTTACCGGCGCTATTGGAAACCTCCGGCTTCCAGCGCGTCAAGGTGATTGCGAATCTTCCTTATTACATTTCCACCGTCATTATCATGAATTTTCTTGAATTGCAGCTTTTGGATACGCAGATTGATTCAATGGTTTTTATGGTGCAGAAGGAAGTCGGCAAAAGAATGTTGGCCTCGCCTGGTAGCGCAGATTACGGCGCTCTTTCTTTGGCCGTGCAGTATCGTTCCCTTCCACATCTAGTGGCAAATGTACCGAACAACTGCTTTATGCCTAGGCCTACGGTGGACTCGGCTGTGATTCGGCTGGAGGTTCTGCCAAAAGAACAACGGCTAGTCGTGGACGAGAAGCTTCTGTTTGCCCTGATTAAGGCGGGCTTTTCCAGCAGACGCAAAACCTTGGTGAATTGTTTGCACCAGCTTTTGCCTTCGGATGACAAGGCGCTGATAAAGACCTTCTTAGCAGAGGCCGGGTTCGATGAGAACATTCGTGGGGAAGTACTTTCACTAACGGACTATCAGAAGCTTGCGGAGCTTTTTCCGAAGCATTTTAGTGCCTAGCCCTTTAGTTTGCCTTACAAAGATTCATATACGCTCTTCCTTTTGAATATACTGATTAAAGGGAGGTGGGCGTATGGCAAAAAAACAGTATTTGCGGCATTTTTGTGCAATGCAGCAGGATAGTAACGGTTTTTCTCATAACGGAAAAGAGCCCTTCGGTTATTGTACCATTGAATTTAACAACCAAAAAGGTAAGCTTACCTTACAGGTTCAGAATTTGAAACCAAAAACCTTTTATAAGGTTTTTATCATTCATGCTCAGTCTACCGGTTCCTTGGGCTTTCCTGTGGATTCTCTGGCTGTTGATGATAAAGGGAATGGTTCTATCAAATGGGAGTTTTTTCCGGATGAATATGATTTTCCGTTTTATGATTTTAATGCGGTTGCCGTTCTTGCCCCAAATACGAATCTGTCAATGAAGAGCACTGAGGTGGTCTCTCCTTTGGTCGGATATAGAAATACAAATGTAAGATGGAAGGACACTTTTGTTGCCTTTCAAAAAGAAACTGTGGCCTTAAAGAAAACTGTGAAACCTGCGGAAAATATAGACAAGGCTCAATCCGACTTCCATTTGCCAAAAACAGGGCAGATGCCTGATTCGGAGCAACTCCTTGAGGTAATGGAACGTAAGCCGTTGGTTTCGGATGCTGATACGAACTCGGATACGAATACAGATACTCATACCAACACAGGTTCGGATGCAGGGAAGGACGCAGAACAGGATTTGGCGAAGGGCTCGGATAAGGAAACGCAAAGTGCTTCGGCGAATGACTCGGAAATGGCCTTAAAGAACAACTTGCCAGAAGAAGGAGAAATTAAAAAGCAGGAGCTTGTCTTTGATGTGGTTTTAGAACCAGATCAAGAGGATGAAAGTGAAAACAGAGAGCTGAATGAAGGCAAGGAGCAAGAGAACAAGGAAAATGAAGCTTCCACTCCTTGTGGAAAGAAGGCTACGAAAAATCAAAGAAACCTTGAGCAGGAATTAAGAGAAGAAGAGGAAGCAGTAGAAGAAGGAAAGGCAGAAGAAGAAAAAGAAGCTGAAGAGGAAGAGAAAGCAGCAGAATCGGGAGCAAAGGAAGAATCGAAGAATAGTGAAACTGATGAAATAAAGAATGAAGACCTCGAAGTCAGTAAACAGGAATACGTTTTCAACATAAATGTTGAAAACGGAATATCAGAGGATCAATTAGAAGCAGAAGATAAACAGGACTTCAAGCATCCGCGTGGCACACAAGAACGACAAGAACGACAAGAACAACAACAAGAAGTTACAGAGCAAGAAGGCAAGAACGAACAAGAAGAAAACAGTCAAGAAGATGAAGAGACTGAACAAGAAGAGAACTGTCAAGAAGATGAAGAGACTGAACAAGAAGAGAACTGTCAAGAAGATGAAGAGACTGAACAAGAAGAGAACTGTCAAGAAAATGAAGAGAATGAACAAGAAGAGAACTGTCAAGAAAATGAAGAGAATGAACAAGAAGAGAACTGTCAAGAAAATGAAGAGAATGAACAAGAAGATGAAGAAGAACAAGAAAAGAGCACACAAGAAAATGAGTTTAGGGATAAAATATCTGATAAACTAAAGATGCAACAGGCAAGTTGTTTGTGTGAGGAACAAGTCAAAGTGAAATTTGAGGAACAACCCAGAACAGAATTTGGGACGCAACCAACCATAAGACATAGTGAGAACGATCATACATATAGTTTCGAAAGCAAGATTTATTATAATGAAGGGGATTATATAAACGAGGGCGGACCAGACGGGACTGAACCTACAGTAACCCCTTCATTGCCGCAAAAACCGGTAGGTGACGGCAGTAATCACAACCAGGGCAAGGAAGCAACCTTTGAGTCCCCTTATGAAGTGCCCGATGAAACATTTAAAGAGGCACCCCAGAAGTCGCCTTGTAATCAGCTAAAGCCAGGGGCAGAGGCAGCGCCTGAGTCAGAGCCTGGGACAGTGCCAGAGTCTAAGACTGAGACAGAGGCAGAGGCAGAGGCAGAACCGCGAGTATTCCCTGGGGCTGGCGTAGAGGAAGTCCAGGAAGAACTGAGCAGTAGAAAGAAAGTGAATTCTGAAGGAGCAGATGAGAAAGCGTTTGGATATCAATTTCAAGAACAAGATGCCAAGACGCACGAGAAGCTGCCTTGGAGAAAGCAAGAACTGGAGGATATTTTTAAGAATAACTTGGTGATGAAGCCGTTTGAAAACCAGATTAAAAATATTCGTTGGGTTCGGATTGCTTTGTATGAGTTGGTTGCACTGCCCTTTGACTACCGCTTCTATATGAACAATTCCTTTATCTCTTTGGCATACAAGAAATATAAACATCTGATTCTGGGGGAATGCATGGAAAACGGCGATAAGCATTATGTCCTTGGGGTGCCAGAGCTCTACGACATCGGCTGCTTAAATATGGCATTGGAAATGGGCTTTGTGCAGTTTAAATGCTGTGAGGACAAATTGCCTGTTACTGGTATTCATGGCTACTGGCTCCTGCCAATCCGCAAACAATGATTTGTTTGAGCCAAAGAGCTTGCTGATGAGCTTCAAAGGCAAGCGCTTTGGCTCCTTTCGTTACAGAGTAGCTACGGCTTTAACAAAACTTGGGATGGATTATCATAATTTACTTCATACTCAGTCACGAAGAGACTGAGTATAACTATATTTGAGAGAAAGCAATTCGGAGGTGTCAAAAGATGGAAGAACTGAACAGTGCTGTTTTACGGGGATTCGGCCTCAAGGCGAAGAAAATTGTCCGTGAAAAAGCTTTTTATATATGCAATACTAATGTCGGTTATCGAGTCATCAAAAAAAGCTTTGACGATTGCCAAAGCATTCTTTTTCAGCACCAGCTCAAAGAGCATCTGTATGCGAAGGGTTTTTGGAATACGGACAGGTTTTTTCTGTCTGTCAATAACGATCCCTATTTTATTTTCTCAGATGATATTTATGTTTGCACCGAGCTTTTTGATTACAGAGAAGTGAACTTTTCCGATCATACGGAATTTTTACATATAGTTGAAGAGGTTGCTCGTTTTCACAGTCTGGCAAGAGAGCTTACTTTTGATAGGCCTATCGTGTCCAATTATCCCAAGGAGGAATACAGTAAAGCCTTCAATGAGCTCCAATCCATCAAACGCAGTATCAACAGTCAAAAAAGACTCTCCGATTTTGATGTTCATTTTCTAAAAAATTATAATTACTACCTGGATAAAGTTAAAATTTCAATGGAGTTGTTTAAAAATCCTGTTTTTATGGAGTTGCTAGAATCATCGCTTCAAGCAGGTACGGTTAGCCACGGCCGCCTGAAGGAGGAAAATATTTTGATTGACAATGAGATTTACCTGACCAAGTTCTCAGATGCTCGGATTGGGGAGCAAATGATGGATCTGTGCAGCCTGATCCAGCGGCATGTGAAATATTCGGATCAACCGGTACCCTTAGATCGGGTTTTGGAGGCGTACAGCCGATTTATTTCCATCAATGAGAGCAGAAGAGAACTGCTTGTTTATCTTTTGATTTACCCCGAAAAATATGTCAGCATTTGCCGCCAGTTTTATAGCAAAAAGCGGACTTGGACTCCTAGCGCTTTGGCGACACGGATTGAAGATATTATAAACAGCCGGGATAAGTTTGAGGCTTATTTGAAAAGTGAGAAGGTTTAGGGAATATATCCACTTTAGAATTTTAGAGACTGGGTATAAAAGAATGATCACAATAAGAAAAAGGCGCTGTATAATTCTGTAAAGAATATACAACGTCTTTTTTTATGGGAACTGTACGTCTTTTTTATGAAATCGAGCTTGCTTCTTATATCCAGTCTCTCAAACAGTTACCAAGCTGCTATCATTCAACCCAGATCAATTTTTTTTGGGGGCAGCTTTGCAAAGCTGAACGTGACTAAGTATGGCCAAACTGAAATTGGTCAAATATAGTTAAACAAGGATATGTCTATGATTTTCTCTGTATTTTAGTGGAGTAAGATTATATTCTTTTTTAAACAAGTGATAAGCATGGCTAAGAGAAGAAAATCCACATTCGTAACAAATATCTAGAATAGGCATATCGGTCATCATTAAAAGATTTGCAAAATAATTTAGCCTAAGATTGTTTATGTAATCGGTTGGGGTTGTATTTAAGTACTTTTTAAAGCTTCTTGAAATATGTTCATACGTCTTACCGCTTAACTCACAAAGAATGGATGATTTACTTGTAAAATTCTCTTTCTGACTGATATTGCGACATAGGTCATTGAACCAGGTCGGAAAATTATTTTGATTAATTTCTTTCTTAATATAATACTGAAATATCTTAGCAAGTAAAATCTGCGCCATTACTTGAACATCGCAGCTGTTCAGAATAAGTGTAGAGATGTCATTGTAACAGCATATAATCTCGTCAAAAAGCTTATCAGAAATTTTGCATTTAATGCAGGTTGGCATCCTTAGATAATGCTCGACAGTATTTTCATTTCCTAAAAATAGTAGAATATGCTTTAGTATTTTTTCTGTAAATGTGATATTAAGGTAACTGCAATCATACCCCTTTACCTCATTAAACCAATGCACATCATCTGGCCGAACAAAAACCAGATCATTTTTGCACAAGAACTCAGACTTGTCATTAGCAATATGTTCCATAGTTCCATCCAGTATCAAAAAAATCTCATAAAAATCATGGCAATGTATGGACCATGCATATTTCATGGATTTTATTAAAACAAAGTCTACATTTCTAGGGAAAAATTCCTTTTGGTAAGATAATCTTTGAATTAACATATTTCTAAAAACCTCCTCAAAATTATGCCTTTCTTATTAAAAATGTATTCTAAAAAAATTTAGATCACCAATGTAACGCATAAAATGAACAAATATCATACTAGAGCAATAAGTATATCATGTAAAAACAAGAATGTATAGGTTTGATCTGTTATAATTAATAAAATTAATAAAAATAATGATTAAATTTAGTTATAATTTTTAGTATAATTCATTTTAAAAATTTGTTAACCTGTTTAGTTTTGCTTATTTAACGAGAGGAAAAGATAATTAAAATTATGGAATTGCTGACTAAAAATCAAATTGAGCAAATTGAAAAGGATTATTCGCTTGCTCAATCAAGGACAAATCATTATATTTCAATCCCAAATGATTGCACTGAAATGGAAACGATATTACTAAAGTTCTTATACGCTTATATGCCAATAAGTGATATTGCTAGCTATGATGTAAGTGTATTTCTTAAATCGATCAGAAGTACACTTAAAATTAGAGAGCAAATTAAATGGGGTAGTGAAATTACTGGAGAATATTTTTTAAATTATGTATTATCGTACCGCCTCAATAATGAGGACTTAGTAGATTATAGGGAAACCTTTTTCAATGAATTGTTTGGTCGTATTAAAGGCATGAGTATGAAGGAAGCCGTTCTGGAAGTTAATTATTGGTGCTTTGAAAAAGCTACCTATCAATCCACAAACATCAGAACAATTTCCCCTTTTGGAATTATAAAGAATGCCTACGGACGTTGTGGTGAAGAGTCAGCATTTATGGTTGCTGCTTTGCGTAGCATATGTATTCCTGCACGTCAATGTTATACCCCAAAATGGGCTCATTGTGATGATAATCACGCATGGGTCGAGGTTTTTGTAGATGGAAAGTGGCAGTTTATTGGTGCTTGTGAGCCTGAACCTGTGTTAAATAAAGGCTGGTTTACGAGCCCAGCACAGCGTGCAATGCTTGTTCATGCAAGAATTTTTTCTAATATTGTAAGTGAGCAAGATATAACGAGCCAAAGCCCCGTTTTAACCCAGCTAAACATTCTTGATAACTATACAAAAACTAAAACGATAAAGGTCAAGGTTTCAAACCCAGAACCTATTGAAAATGCAGATGTATTCTTTCAGTTAATCAACTTTTCAGAATTGTTTTCAATAGCTTCACTAAAGACAGACAAAAATGGAGAGCTTACTTTTAAAACAGGATACGGGGATTTAATTGTCCATGTGTCAAAAGATGGCTATTTCATGCACGAAAAGATTTTAGCAGAGCAAACAGAGCTCAGTTTGGATTGGAACAAGGCCATCACTCACGAAACCAAAAACTATGATATTGATTTTCATGTTCCAGCAGAAAAACCTGTAAAGGAAGCTGAAATTACACAGGAAATGCTTGATACAAATAAAAAACGCCTAAGCCAGGCAGCTACAATAAGAAAATCCTATGAAGCCACATTCATTCAAGGCGAAAAGGCAAAAGCATTTGCAGAAAACTTTGAGGACTATAAAGATAAAATCGCTGAATTAATCTCATTATCAAACGGAAATCATGCAGAGATAGAAAAGTTCCTAAAGTCTGATTGTGCAAACTTAAAGCATCGAGTTATGATTTTATGCTCACTAGATAAAAAGGACTTGTCTGATATAAGCAGCGAAATATTGGAAGAGCACTTAACTTGCTCACTTCAATATGAAGGCAAATATGAAAAAGAAATTTATCAATCCTATGTGCTTTGCCCGAGGGTTTACTATGAAATGATAAGCCCATACCGTCAATTTATTATCAATTATTTTGACAAAGAAACCGTCAAAGAATTTATTGAAAACCCATACAAGGTGTACACTTACATAAACAATCACATTAAGGACTGCGATGACCTTGATTACGCAACACTTATTTCATCAGCAGAGGGTCTGTTGAAAGTAAAGATCGGAAGCGAAATTTCAAAAAAGGTTCTCTTTGTTTGCATTTGCAGAAGTTTTGGTATTCCTTCAAGGCTTAACATCTCAGACATGAAGCTAGAGTACTGGCTCAATGGTAAATGGATCACAATAGATAATGGCGCTGAAGTAAATCGTTCATGCAAGTTGACATTAACAAAGGCTTATAATGTTAAATTTGAGTATGCCAAAAATTTTAGCATTGCAAAGCTAGTTGATGGTAAATATGTGAACTTAAAACTTGGCAAAGTCATCTTTGAAGATAAAGCAGAGTACCTATTGGAACATGGCTATTATCGCATAATGACAGCAAATCGTATGGTAAACGGTGATATTTTAGCAAACATACAGTTTGTAAAACTTGAAGAAAACAAAGCAGAAACATTAGAATTAACTTTGCGTGAGATTGATCAATCTGAGCAAGGTACAGTCCTTCCAGAAATAATGTTAAAGGATTCGATTGCACTTTCTTCTATATTAAATGAAGGTAAGCAGTTAATCGCTTTCCTTGAGGAAGGTCTTGAACCGACGGAACATTTATTAGATGAAATGCTGGAACATCAAAATGAATTTAGGAATTTAAAAGACAAAATTACATTTATTCTTTCTTCTGAAAAATCACTCTTAAACCAAACTTTAGCAAAGGCTCATGGTAACATTCAAATGAATCTGGCTTTTGTCAAAGACAGTATGCATAACACCGTTGAAGGTCTGTACAATGCCGGTTCAATTCTGTCTCGTCAACTGCCTCTTGTTATGATCATTGAGAAGGGAAAGTGCACATTCAGTACTTCTGGATATAATGTCGGAACTGGCTCAATGATTTTAAAAATACTGAATGAATAACTGTATTGTTACAATAACTAAGCCAAAGGAATGAATGACTTGATACCAAAACCAATAATAGGATTCAAACCTCCTGTTTACATATGCAAAAGGGCAATAAAACCTTTTGTGTTGGATGGCAAGATCGATAAGGAATTTTGGGAGGATGCCCCCTATACGAACGACTTTGTTGATATTGAGGGCGAAACTAGACCTGTTCCACGCTTTAAAACAAGGGCAAAGCTTTTATGGGACGACAATAACCTTTATATAGCAGCTGAGCTTACAGGCGATGAAATATGGGCTACTGTTACTAAAAGAGATGATGTGATATTCCATGATAATGATTTTGAAGTTTTTATAGACACAAGCTCAGATACACATGAATATTACGAATTTGAAATGAATGCACTGAACACGGTTTGGGATTTATTTTTAACAAAGCCTTACCGCGATGGTGGAACGCCTATAAACGCATGGGACATACAAGGCTTGCAAACAGCAGTTCATATTGATGGTGAGCTTAATAATCCTAATGCGACAAACAAACGTTGGACTGTTGAGATCGTGATGCCGTTTGATGTTTTAAAGCAAAAAAGCAACAAAATTCCTGTGCCAGGTGACTATTACAGAGTTAATTTTTCTCGTGTACAGTGGTTAGTTGATGTCATTGATAATACTTATGTAAAAAGAACAAATAATGGTAAGCCTTTGCCGGAAGACAACTGGGTTTGGGCACCAACGGGTGTAATTAATATACATTATCCCGAGCTTTGGGGCTTCGTATTTTTCTCGCATCACGGAGAAGAATACGAAATTCCAGAGTATGAATACATAAAATGGGAATTACGATTACTGTATTATCATCAGCATGCCTATCGTCAAAAGCATGGTTGTTTTACAAAGGATTTTGAATTAATAAAGAATGGGGATAACTTTAGCATTAAACCAACAATTGAAATTACTAAAAACAGCTTTGAAATATCTGTAAGTAATGGAAAGCATAACTTATCAATTTTTGCTGACGGAAAGATAAAAAATGATTAAAGGGGGCTCGGTAATGTCTAAAAGTAATTTGCAAGCATCAAAACCATCAGCGGCATTCACTAAAAAGAAAAAGGAAGGAGATTTTTTTACTTATTTGCGTGGCAATTTTGACTTATACCTATTTATCATCCCTTCTGTTGTTATCACCTTCATTTTCAGTTACATACCATTGTATGGTGTACAGATTGCGTTTCGTAATTTCTCAGTGAGAAGAGGTATTTGGGGAAGTCAATGGGTAGGTTTGGAACATTTTTATCGCTTTTTTAATGGTCCAAATTTCTGGACTCTGATTTGGAACACCTTGTCTCTGAGTGTATATTCGCTTATAGCCGGTTTCCCTATCCCGATTCTTTTAGCTTTACTGCTTAACTCAATGAATAACAAACGCTACAGAAAAGTTATACAAACCGTTACATATGCTCCAAACTTTATATCAACCGTTGTTATGTGTGGTATGATACTTTTGTTTTTATCTCCAAGAATTGGTGTTGTAAATAACATAATAAGGTTATTTGGATTTGAAACAATCAATTTCATGGGCCAAGCAAAATTGTTTCCTCACATTTACGTTTGGAGTGGTATTTGGCAAGGGGCAGGTTGGGGATCTGTAATTTATTTTGCAGCCTTAAGTGGGATTAGTCCTGAGCTTCATGAAGCAGCTACCGTTGACGGAGCAACTAAATTGCAGCGCATTCTTAATATTGATATTCCAGGAATACTTCCAACTGCGGTTATATTATTGATATTAAACTGCGGTAGCATTCTTTCAGTCGGTTTTGAAAAAGCTTTCCTTCTTCAAAATGACCTAAATACTCCTGTTTCTGAAATTATTTCTACCTACGTATATAAAATGGGTCTTGTTCATAATGATATGTCATTTTCATCTGCTATTGGCTTATTTAACTCTGTCATAAATGCTATTTTGTTAATAACCGTTAATGCTATATCTAGTAGAGTTTCTGGAAATAGCTTGTGGTAGGATAGGGGGAGGATTAATGAAACTTTTTAACAGAAAAAACCGTTCCAATGAGGACATTATTTTTGATTCCATTGTTTTGATTGTTTTAACCTTAATTTTGTTCGTTGTTGCTTATCCTTTATATTTTGTTCTTATCTCTTCTGTAAGCTCACCTTCTGCTGTTTCTAGTGGTGAAGTCATGTGGCTGCCTGTGGGTTTTACCTTGGAGGGTTACAAAGCCGTTTTTAAAGAAAATACAGTTATGAGGGGTTTTGTAAATTCTTTGTTTTATACTGTTGTTGGAACATTGATTAATTTATGTGTTACCTTACCAACAGCGTATTCATTATCAAGAGATGATTTCAGAGGACGCAAGTACATTATGTTTTTCTTTATGCTTACCATGTTTATAAGTGGTGGTTTGATTCCTACTTACTTAGTTGTACAAAGTGTCGGATTCATAAATAAGATTTGGGCGCTAACGGTTCCAGGTGCGATGAGTGTCTATAATATGATCGTTGCTAGAACCTTCTTTAAAAGCAATATTCCTTTAGAGCTTCTTGAAGCGGCAAAACTAGATGGCTGCGGCAATACTCGTTTCTTTTTTAGCATAGCGCTTCCGCTTTCAAGCGCCATAATCGCTATTTTGGTACTCTATTATGGTGTTGGTCACTGGAATGCATATTTTTCATCCTTACTATACCTAACTACACCGAAAAAATTTCCTTTGCAATTGGTTTTGAGAACCTTGCTTATTCAAAATTCAATGCAGCAAGCGTCGAATTCCATGAGTGCTGAAACCGTGGCTGAAATGCAAAGGTTAAGGCAAGTTATGGAATTAATGAAATACTCACTTATTATTATTTCAAGTATTCCTGTGCTTTTGATCTATCCTTTTATACAAAACCACTTTGTTAAAGGCGTTATGATTGGCTCGGTCAAAGGTTAATTTAAATCCCGTACATGTAAAGGTATTAATTAGTGGTACTTTTTTACGTACACTAGCCTTTATTGTAAATAAAATTATAAAGGAGAAGATTTTTATGAAAAGAAAAAGATCATTATTGGCAGTTGCTTTAGTCATTATTACCATGCTTTCAGCGTGTCAAGATGGCGCCAGTTCACCAAGTACCAACAAAACAGTAGAGGAACAAGCGACGACAAAAGACGCTGACGGTAGGGAAATGGTAGGTAATATGTATGTTTCAGGCCTTCCTATTGTCAAAGAAAAGGAAACATTTACCGTACTTGTTGATGACAGTGGCAAGGCAGACAAAATCATGCTTCCAATTCTTGAAGAGCAAACCAATGTAAAAATGGAGCTTATGATCTTCCCTTACGAGATTGCTCGTGAAAAGAAAAACATTCTTATTAACAGTGGAGACTATCCGGATGCAATCGGCGGCTGGATTTTGACTCCAGATGAAATTATGACTGATGGCATGGCTGATGGATTGTACATACCCATTGACGGATTAATTCAAAAATATGCTCCGATTATGCAAAACATTCTGAAACTTAAAGACGTTACGCAAACAATGACCCTTCCTGATGGTCACATTTACACGGTTCCTTTTGTTATTAAAGAACCTTTAGTTAATTATCTACCTTGGATTAACGAAAAATGGCTTAAAGCTGTTGGAAAAGAAATGCCAACAACCCCTGATGAACTTGCAGATGTATTAAGAGCCTTTAAGACTCAAGACCCTAATGGGAATGGCAAGGCAGATGAAATTCCTTTTACTGCTGATAAAAACAATTTGAATATCGGTCTTTTAACTGGATGGTGGGGCAAAACGGTTCCTTCTGGTGGCTATTCAGCTGCTAGCTTCGCCATGATTGATGGTAAATTAGAATTTACTGCTGATGACGATGAACATAAAGAGGCCATTAAGTACTTAGCTGGATTATATAAGGAAGGCCTGATTGACCCAGAAATCTTTACTCAAGATTTTGCTCAATGGAAAGCTAAGGGTGTCCAAGGCTTATATGGTGTTTCTATTGCTTACGGACCTGGTGATTTTCATGAAGGTTTAAAACCGGGCCAAGCTACGGATTATGTTCCGCTTCCAGTATTAAAGGCTCCTGGCGTTGATAAACCTGTGTACAGGAGTAGCAGCTATGGTTATTCAACGTATAAAAATCAGCTTGCTATAACAGATAAGGCTAAAAATCCTGCAACCATTATTAGATATTTTGATAATGTTTTTGAAACTGACAACTCCATTCAAATCGTAGGTGGATTATTTGACAAACGAATTGAAAAAATTGGGGAAAATGAATTCCGTTACTTAGATGAAAACAAATTAACAGAAGAAGAAAGGGAAAAATATGGCTGGTCAAATACGTTCCCACAATCTTTACCAAAATTTGTTCCTCTGGAAATTGAAATCAAGCCTGGTATTGGATTCCCTCAACCTCAAGATGATAAGAAGATTGCAGATAAGGTTTATAAGCCTTTCTTAGATGAAATTCCTGCAAGAGTATGGACTGAAGCTAGTGTTGCAAAGAGACTATCCACCTTACAAACCGATATTGGTAAATATGTTGACCAAAAGCGTGCTGAATGGATTAGTAATCAAGCAGACGTGGAAAAAGAGTGGGATGCTTTCAAGCAACAACTTGATAAGCTAGGCTTACAAGAACTCATTGAAATTAGACAAAAAGGTCAAGAATCTGCACCAAAGAATTAATCAATAAAAGCCTCCTTACCAGAGGCTTTTATTATGTGGAGGTTATTTATAATGTCAAAAGTAGTTGCAAACTATATATTAGATGATGGCAAAGCAAGCATTAGAAATGAAGACTTAAAGAAGCTTACTCATGTTAACGTTGCTTTTGGAGTAATTAAAAGCGATTGCAGTATCTCCGTTAATCATCTTAAGTTAATACATGAGCTTAGCGAGATGAAAAGCATTAATCCTAATTTGAAAGTATCTTTGTCAATAGGCAGTGGCGATCCAGAAGCTTTTTCTGGTACGGCTATGACAAAGGAAAAGCGACAAATGGTTGCAAGAAACTTGGCTGATTTATGCATTAGGTACCATCTTGACGGCATTGACTATGATTGGGAGTATCCATGCTGCCCTTCAAATGGTATTGCCTCATCTCCAAAAGATAAAGAAAATTTTACAGAGCTTTGTAAAGAAATTCGTATGGCCTTGGATACCATAACCGACAGACATTGTCTTTTTACGATTGCCGCTGGTGCTGATGCCTATTTCTTAGATTTTACCGAAATGGATAAGGTTCAAGCATATCTTGATTATGTATATTTGATGACATATGACTTAAGATGTGGCTTCCACTCTCTAACAGGTCATCACACAAACCTTTATCGTGCTACTGGCGATATATTTAGAACCAGTTGCAAGGATGCTATAGAATTATTTAACAAGGCTGGAGTTCCTTTCAGTAAATTAGTTCTAGGGGTTGCCTTTTATTCAAGGCAATGGGAAGCTGTTCCTCCTGCTAACAATGGATTTTTACAATATGTGAAAACAAACGGAGGATATGGACCTGAGTACACACGTCTTAAACAGGATTTTATCAATAAAAACAGTTACACAAGATACTGGGATGATGAGTGCAAGGCGCCGTATTTGTATAACGGGGATACTTTTATTACTTACGATGACATCGAATCTATTACTGAAAAGTGCAAGTACATCCATGAAACCAATCTTGCTGGTGCCTTTTCGTGGGAATATAATTCTGATAAAACTGGCGAATTACTTGATGCAATGTATATTAACCTTTAAAAAATTGGGGGCTTCCTAAAACCGTGGGGGGAGGAAGGGAAAAACTTTTTCAAACGGCGAAAAAGTCTTTCCCTTCCTCCCCCCCCCTTCATTCCTTTTCAAAAAGCCGGACATGGATGGGGGTTAATTCCCACCGAAATTTTAAAAGATCAATTTAATTGTCGTTATCATTTTTCAAGTGTTTTCAAATACGCAACTGGAACCGAATCAGTCAACCACACACTATTTTCCGAAAGGTAGAAAAGATATCCATCATCGTGCATAGCTTTGGCTTGGATGGTAAAAACCACAGGGCGCCCATGTCGTTTTCCCACGGCGAGGGCTGTTTCTATGTCGGGAGACAGGTGCACATGGTTACGGTTTTGTTTCTGCAAGCCAAGGCGCAGGATGCTTTCATAAAAGCGATCGGCGCTGCCGTGGTAGAGTACAGCTGGGGGTGTTACGGCCTTTAGCTCTATGTCTACGTCAATGGAATGTCCCTGATTGGCCCGAATTCTCTTTTTATCCGGGCTTAAGCTGTAGCGCTTTTTATTGTTATTCGCCACAATTTCTTCCAGAAGAACCTGATCAATGGTTGTTCCCTTGCGATTCATGCCTGCTAAAAGCGCTTCTACGTCCGCCCAGCCATTTTCGTCCAGCTTGATGCCTATGGTTTCCGGCTTATGTCTTAAAATTAGGCTTAAGAATTTTCCGATCTTTTCTTCGTTCATTTTATGTCCTCCCTGTCTATGCTCAGTCACTATACCTTGTACTGTAACTCCGTACTCAAGGTCTGATTAAGTATACAATATGGGCAGCATAAAAACTTAATGACAACAAAAAAACTGAACGAATATTTTTCATCAAACAAAAATAAGGGCGGCTGATTTTTTATGGTAGCCCAACTATTCCATGTAAATCTTTTTTAGGTTGCGTAACTATATATTCGGTAATAATGATACCCAAGTTAAGCCCTTTAACCTTGTTCTGTTTTTATTGCAAAACAAATACAGGCTGTTCGCAAAGGGATCAAGCTTCATTACATCCTTGATTATATTGCATAATCCATCCACTGACTTTCTTAAATCTGTTGCTCCACTTGCCAAGTAAATTTTCTCAATATCCTTCATTAACATATTTTCTTGCACCCCTTGCTGTTTTCCCGTTATTTTACTGCTTTTGTGGAAGGTAAGATATTCGGGAGAATATCTTGTGCTTACCTTTTTTTGCATACAAGGTGGTTTTATGATGACATAGTGACATACTCCCGCCGCTTAAAGAAGCGGGGGCTTCTCGTTCGAGCCGCCTACTGGCGGCAGACAGTGCG
>CAZSXS010000030.1:0-41021 GCA_964611385.1 uncultured Defluviitaleaceae bacterium | reverse complement strand
TCTGTATTCTTATTTTATCACAAATTTTAGGCACTTGCCTTTTCATGGCTCGTTAGTGCCTTTCGTAGAAAGGAATGGTCTTATTTATGTCAAAATATTCTGAACAAGCTAAAGCCCTTGTGGCAAAAATGAGCCTGGAAGAAAAAGTCTCTCAAATGCTTCATGGGGCGGCCCCTGTGAAACGCTTGGGTATCCCTGCCTATAATTGGTGGAATGAGGCCTTGCATGGCGTCGCCCGTAGTGGCGTCGCAACGATGTTTCCGCAAGCCGTTGCTATGGCTGCTACCTTTGACCCGGGCTTGATTTTCCAAGTCGCTGAGGTCATTGCCCTTGAAGGCCGGGCTAAATATATCCAGTACCAGGCAGAGGGCGATTGTGGTATCTATAAGGGCCTGACCTTTTGGTCGCCCAATATTAATATTTTTCGTGACCCAAGATGGGGTAGAGGTCATGAAACCTTTGGCGAAGACCCTTGGCTCACAAGCCGTATGGGCGTTGCCTTCATTGAGGGCCTGCAAGGAAAGGATAAGGAAAACCTGAAAGCAGCCGCCTGTGCGAAACACTTTGCCGTCCATAGCGGCCCTGAAGACGAGCGCCATGAATTTAATGCCGTCTGTAATGACTATGACCTTTGGAATACCTATTTGCCCGCTTTTGAAGCAGCTGTCTGCGAGGCAAAGGTGGAATCCGTTATGGGCGCCTATAACCGTACCCTTGATGAACCCTGTTGCGGTTCCAAACGCCTACTGCAAGAGATCTTGCGGGAAAAGTGGGGCTTTGACGGTCATGTCACCTCTGACTGCTGGGCCATTCAGGATTTCCATCTTTATCATAAGATAACAAGTACCCCCGTGGAATCCGTGGCTTTGGCCGTGAAAAATGGCTGCGACCTCAATTGCGGAACCCTCTTTGGATATTGCTTAGCTGCCGTTCAAGAAGGGCTTTTGACAGAAGAAGATATAGACAGGGCTGTGGATCGCCTTTTGGTTACCCGTATGCGGCTTGGCATTTTGGGAGAGACCAGCAATCAGAAGTATACGGATATCCCATATACAGTGTTGGACTGCCCAGAGCACCGCGACTTAAACTTGCAGGTTTCTCGGCGCTCTATGGTGCTTCTGAAAAACGATGGCTGCCTACCACTTGATTTGTCAAAGCTTAAGACCATCGGCGTGATTGGGCCTAATGCAGACAGCCGCCGGGTTCTGGAGGGGAACTATGAAGGTACAGCCTCCGAACATTGCACGATACTTCGGGGAATCCGTGAAAGAGCCCGCGAACAGAATTCAGATATCCGCGTGCTTTATGCAGAGGGTTGCCACCTTTATAAAGCAAAGCAGACTGACCTAGCCTGGGATGACGATCGTATGGCCGAGGCTGTAACGGTGGCAAAACATAGCGATGCCGTCGTTCTTTGTCTGGGCTTGAATGCGGACATTGAAGGGGAGCAAGGCGACGCGTCCAACGAGTTTGCTTCTGGCGATAAGATGAGCCTGAATCTGCCTGGTCGCCAACAGGCTTTGCTTGAAAAGGTTCGGGCTGCTGCTGAAGGAAAGCCGCTGATCCTTGTGCTTGTCTCCGGCAGTGCCTTGGCCTTGGGTTGGGCAGATGAGCATGTAAATGGCATTCTTCAAGCCTTCTATCCCGGCTCCTTGGGCGGCTATGCTGTAGCTGATGTGCTTCTGGGCAACTGGAGCCCCGAGGGCAAGCTGCCGGTTACCTTCTATAAAGAGGATAGAGACTTGCCGGATTTTAGGGATTATTCGATGGAAAACCGCACGTATCGGTATTTTAAGGGCGAAGCCCTGTATCCCTTTGGCTTTGGCTTAAGCTACAGTCGCTTTGGCCTTACGAACCTAGAGCTTACAAAGGATGAAATAAGCCTTACAGTACAAAACACCGGTGAGCGTGTGGCAGGTCAGATTGTTCAGCTGTACGCCTCTGGGGAAAATCGCAAGGAACTTTTCACGCTCTGCGGCGTGCAGCGGGTATACTTGCAGCCGGGTGAGGAAGTGAGGCTAAGCTTCCCTATGGAAGCCATGAAGAAAAACGCCTTCTCCATCCGGAATGCAGCAGGAGATTTAACCGTGGCGGGTGGAAACTATACCCTGTATGTAGGTACCTCACAGCCGGATCCACGGAGCGTTGCTTTGTGTGGTGAACCCCTCAAAAAAGAGATCATGGTGGATCAAGACGGGCGCATCGCAGGCTTATAAAGAAAAAATTGCGATAGAAAGAAAAAACCACGATAAGAAGACGTTTGTGTCCTCCTATCGTGGTTTTTTGTTGTCTTTCTATTCTTTATGCCAGATTTTTAATTATCGTTTGACAGAAGCTGTTATTCAGTATATACTTTTGTCAGATAGTTATTTTTTTCCTAATATTGGATATACTGTAAAAATACATAAAATTCTAAAGAGGACGATTATGAGAAAAATGATAAAAAGCATCACCGCTTGGATAATAACCATCAGCATTACAGCCATTACGAATTTCCAAATCGTGAACGCAATGCAAAAGGTACAGACAGAACCGCAGCTGACCGCTACAGCCGCAGTTTTGATTGATGCCGATTCCGGTCTTGTCATCTATGAAAAAAATATGAATGAAAAGCGCTTTCCTGCTAGTATAACAAAGATCATTACCGCCTTATTGACAATCAAAGCAGCCGATGGGGACTACTCACGGCGAATTCAATTTACCAATGAAGCCTTAAGCAGCCTGCCTTCTGACAGCAGTAATATGGGTATGAGAGAGGGTGAAAGCCTTTCTCTGGAACAGGCACTCTATGGCCTCATGCTGCCTTCGGCCAACGAGGTAGCCAATGCCTTGGCCCTGGATGTCTCTGGTAGTATTGAGGAATTTGTTGTTCTGATGAATGAGGAAGCGGAGCGTCTGGGAGCTGTCAATTCTCATTTTATGAACCCCCACGGTCTTCATAACACAGATCATTATACAACAGCTTTGGATATGGCTTTGATTATGAAAGAGGCCGTTCAATATGATGAATTTCTGAAAGTAATCAGCACAAAACGCGTTGAAATCCCCCAGACGGAGAAGCGAAACACTTTTGAAATTGTTAATACCAATAAAATGATTCAGGCTGGAAGCTATAACTATGAGTTTGCAGTGGGAGGTAAAACCGGTTATACAGACGAAGCCGGTCATACCTTGGTTAGTTATGCCCAAAAGGGCGATAGAAAACTGATTTCTGTTGTCCTGCAAGACGTTAAAAATATACTGTACAAGGATAGTATTGTTTTATTGGATTATGGTTTTTCTAAATTCAATCGCTTTGAATTTACAGACAGCAAAAAATTTACGGAAACGATCAAAGAGTTTGATAACTTAACGGTACGGGCGAAGGATGACTTGATTGTGAACTTGCCTCTGCCTTTGAACTCCACCTTTAAAGAAGAAATCGCTCTTTTGGATGTAACCTTACCTATTGAAAAGGACGAGCCTGTAGCTAGCTTGAATATCAAATTTGAGGATAAGGTCGTGGCCTCCGTGCCTCTTCTGTCCATGGAGGACAAGCCTTCAAGGCCGGAGATTTCTCAAAATTTGCTACTCGCCATAGCTGCAGCGGAAAATTATCATTCGAATCAAGGCGATGGGTCGGGAGGGAGCACTGGTACTACTGGCTCACAAGCCGGAAACCAAAGCAATCTTGGTACAAACACATCAGGACAGTCAAACACGCAATCATCCCAAGCCAAGCAAACAGCCTCCAACGCAACACCAATCAGTAGTCCGACAGAGAATACAAGTGCTATTTTCAGTTTGATACTTTTAGGCGTCATTATCCTTAGTATCATTTTGCTGATCATCATTGCCATTCGACAAGTGAATCTGATTCGGAACAGGCGGAGAAAATTTTTAAGAAGATATGGGTTTCAAGGCAAAAACTCGGAAATGAGCTATCGTTATCGTTGATTGGGGTCTGTCATTTCGAATGAGCATACAATCCTTGTGCCTTGGTTCTCTACGCTGTCGATTTCGATTTTTCCATTATGAAGCTCCACGATATGCTTTACGATGGAGAGGCCCAAGCCAGTGCCACCGGTGCGTTTTGAACGAGAAGGATCAACTCGGTAAAAGCGTTCAAAGATACGCCCCAGGTGCTCCTGACCGATGCCGATGCCTGTGTCAGAGACACTGATTTTGACCAATCCCTTCTCATTGCTTAGATCCACCAGAACCTTTCCGCCGGAGCGGTTGTATTTGATTCCGTTGTCTATGAGGTTAAAGAGCAGTTCTTCTATCATACGCGGGTTAGCATGTAGAGAAACGTTGTCTCCTTGTATTTGAAGGCTTACTTCTTTTGAGTCAGCAAGATGAGCAAGGCTGTCGCCCACCGATCTGGCCACCTGGCTTAAGTCGAAGGATTCCTTTTTAAAGGCGCTGTTGTTTTGACGCTCGTCAAATTCCGAAAGCTTGATGATATCATTAATTAGGTCAATGAGCCTGGTAGCTTGGGCATGGATTTTCTCCGCAAAGCCTTTGATGTCTTCTGGTTTTGCGATCTCACTTTCGATCATTTCCGCTAGGGCGGAGATGGTGGTCAGGGGGGTTTTCAGCTCATGGGATACATTAGCGGAAAATTCTTTTCGCTGTTTTTCTGCCAAAAAGCGATCAGTGATATCCAAAAATAAAATAATTGCCCCCTTGATTTTCATTTCGTAGGCGGCCGGGCTGAAAAAGACGCTGTATACCTGGCTACCACTCTGATAGGTCATTTCGCAGCGTTGGCCGCCTATGGCTTCCTTGACCTTATCAAAGAATTCAATGTTTCTGTTCAGGTGCAGAAGGTTCTTAGAAGAAACCCTTTCATGACCAAAGATCTGCTCAATGGTCTTATTATAAGAAAGAATAAGCCCGTTTTCATCGACCAGCAGCAAGCCTTCCTTCATATTTTCGGTAATCGTCTTGATCGTATTGGCCCGGCTTTCCAGTGTGGAAAGTTGGGCTTTTATTTCGTTCTTTTGGGCTTCGATCCGCTTCATAAAGGGAGAAAGCTCCTCATAGGGTAAGGAGGCTGCCTGATCCAGGTCTATTGTGTTGATGGGCTTTACCAGCCGCTCCGTAAGCCTTTTAGCCAAAAGCAGGGAGAGTGCCAAAACGCAGAACAAGCCTAGAAGCAGCAAGGGTAAAAGCTGATATAACCAAAGAGCGACACTGCTGCCAGTAACCGAAAGGCGCAGGATTTGACTATCGCTTATCTTAAAGGCATAGTAGTAAGTTTTTTGCCCCAGGCTATCGGAATAGCGCTCGCTTTCCCCAAAACCCTTTTCTATAGCCTCTATTACCTCCGGGCGGTCACTGTGGTTCGCAAGCCCGGCTTTCTTGTTGTCGTATATAACCTCACCGGTTTCAGAAATAATCGTAACCCGCAATGTCTTTAGGCCTTCTTTCATTTGCCCAGCAAAGCGGCTGTAAAACAGCAGCCCAAAGACAACCACCAACAGGATTGCCGTGCTAAATATAATGATCGCCATATCTCGGTACAGTTTCTTTTTCATATCGTCCTTCTTTCTTTGAATTGAACAACAACGAAAGTAGCCTTTTAAGCAGTATACGCTTAAAAGGCTACTTTTACTTACTTTAGTAAATCGCAAGCGATTTGTGGAATGTAAAAGCGATTATTGATATAAACCGCTACTTGTCCATCCAGTGACTTCTTTTCTCCATTAAGAGTGGCTTCACTTTCGTTTGCACGGATCACCAAGGTTTTATCATTGCTTGTAATGCTGGCAATGCCTGTTTCTGCATTAATCATTACGCCTTTATCATCTGTAATGTCTACAAAAAGAGCTTGGCTTGCTCCGTCTAAATCTACATTCATGATTTTTTCAATGTAGCGGGCTACATCTGTATTTTCCATCAAGCCCTTGGGAGCGCTTATTCCTTCTGGCACATAACAGTATAAAGGTACATCTTCTCCAGTATGACCGCCTGTAGTATAGCCTATGTATGCCTTCTTGTTCATGGTCTTTACTAAATGAGCGGTAGTGGGTTCACTCTTAAAGGCTTGGATTTCTGCTGCAATGCTTTCATCAGCAGGGTCAATGCCATAGGCGTTTAAAACCTGAATGATGCTGTCTTCGCTCTTTGCCTCGTCTAGTAAGCTCATGGCTCCTTCAGCGGTCATGCGTGCTGATTTCAGAGGCTCAAGGATGCTGAAGGGAGCCTTGTCATACCCTTCTAAATGATAACTTCCAATGGAAACACCACTGTTTCCGTGATCTGTAGCGGCTAAAACAGCCGTTTGACCATCTGCCTTCGCAAAGTTTATAGCTACCTCAAAAGCCTCATTAAAGGCTGCTACATCTGAAAGAATACCGATGGTGTCATTAGCATGAGCAGCCCAGTCTATTTTACTGCCTTCTACCATGAGGAAGAATCCGTCTTCATCTTTGCTAAGCACTTCAATGGCTTTTTTGGTCATCTCAGCTAAACTTGGCTCCTCAGCTGCTCTGTCTAAGTCATAAGACAAATTTGTGTTTTTACCAAAGGCGTTGTTGAAATCGCCCCAAAGCTTACTGCCTTGATAGGACTCTAACTCTGTTTTGCTTCTGACGACATCAAAGCCCTTTTCCTTCGCCCGATTCAAAACATCCAAATCCTTGACCTTTTCATGTCCGGCGCCACTTCCCAATAAAACGGTAAGATCTGTGTTAAGCATTTGCTCTGCAACAGTGGCATAGTTTGAACGAGAAAGCTCATGGCTCGAATAGGCTGCCGGAGTTGCATGCATAAATTCACTGGTTGCAATCAGTCCAACCGATTTACCGATTAGTTGAGCAGCTTCAAGCAGGGAAGCTCTGGGCTTCTTATTCGAATCGACGCCCAGGGAACCGGCCAAAGATTTGTATCCGATGGCATAAGCAGTGCCGGCCGGAGCGGAGTCAGTAATGGGTCCGTTTGCCCAGGAGGTTTTTACCAGCCCGACTACAAATTCATCCATAAATAAATTCTCTTTTCCGTTTTCGTTACCCGGCAGCATATACCTTGCTAAGGTAGTGGCGTTCACACTCATACCATCCGGTATCAGCATGATGACATTCTTTACGGTCTTTGCTTCAGATGCCTTTACAGATTTTGTTGGTAAAAAGGCTACCACAGTGGAAACTGCCATTGAAAATGCCAAGGCTACTGACAAAATTTTTGCTTTCTTCATAATTATCCTCCTAAAATGGTTCTGATTAACCTTATGTTTCTGAGTCTTCCCAAAACATTCCAAGTGATTTAGAAAGAGCCCGTTTTCTTAACGAGGAACAGTTTACTATAAGATTGTAAAAATTCTGTTAGCTTTACTGTGGTTTCATGTAAATGTTTTGTAAAATCCTAAGTGTTTTATTCCAGAGCCTATTCCAATTTGTAGCCCAAACCTCGTATGGTTTTGATGTACTCTCCAGCTGGGCCTAATTTTTGGCGGAGGGTTTTGATGTGCATGTCGATGGTGCGACTTTCGCCTTCGTATTCATAGCCCCAAACCGACTCTATCAGCTTATCCCTGGTCAGTACGAGGCCTTCATTTTTGATAAGATAGTGCAGAAGCTCATGCTCCTTGAGGGTCAGCTGGATCGCTTCTCCTTTAACACTCACGCTGTGCCTCCGCTGATCCAATACAATGTCCTTGTAAGTCTGTAGCTGATCATCCGGCTTGTGTATCCGTCTGAGAACGGCATTGATTCTGGACATCAACTCCAACACAGAAAAGGGCTTTGTCACATAATCGTCTGCACCTAAGTCCAAGCCCTTCACTTTGTCCAGCTCACTTCCCTTTGCTGTCACCATAATGACGGGTATGTCCATCCACTTGCTGCTTTGCTTTAAGCGCTTTATAATGGAAAGCCCGTCCTCCTTTGGGAGCATGATATCCAGCAAAATCAAGTCCGGCAAAGACTCACCATGAAGCGCCTTATAAAACAACTCCGCATTCTCAAAAGAAAAAGCTTGAAAGCCGCCTCTACCTAAAGCGTAACTTACAAGCTCCCTAATGTTTTCATCATCCTCAACTACATAAACTCTTGCCATTTTTCAACCCCTGCTTCCTTTCCTTGTTAAAACCGTGGGGGGAGGAAGGGAAAAACTTTTTCAAACGGCGAAAAAGTCTTTCCCTTCCTCCCCCCACCCCCCCTCTATCCCTTTTCAAAAAGCCGAACATGGGAGCGGTATTTTCTTATGTCTTCATTATGAAAGTCCTATCTCTCTAAATCCAGTGCGATCATTTTACCCCTCCATGTCCGGCTTTTTTGAAAAGAGGAGGAAGGGGGTGTGGGGGACAAGGAGTTGGCCAACTTGTTTGGCCAACTCCTTGTCCCCCCACGATCTTTTTTTCTTATTCTTCTTTATGCTTTCCTGTTATTGAAAAAACAACCCACTCCGCTATGTTTTCGGCATGGTCGCCGATCCGCTCAAAGTATTTGGCTATCATCAGTAGATCAATGGCTTGCTCTCCGGCTCCATTATCTTGCTTGATTAGTTGGATTAGATCGCTTTTGATGGTGTAGAATAGATCATCTACTACGTCGTCGTAGCGGATTACGGAGTACGCTAGCTCCAAATCCTTCTGTACAAAGGCATCTATGCTGTCCGTTACCATCTTGATCGTGGCGTTTGCCATCATCGGTATGTGCTCTAGCTTTTTGATGTAGGGCGCATCGGCTAAGTAGATCGTGATCTCTGCTATGTCTGCTGCTTGGTCGCCAATCCGCTCCATGTCTGTGATCATTTTCAGCGCTGCCGATATCAGCCGTAAATCCTTGGCTACCGGCTGCTGCTGTAATAGTAACTTTAGGCATAGAGCTTCTATGTCTTTTTCTTTTTGGTCCACTTCGCTGTCAAATTCAATCGCTTTCTCCGCAAGAACCGTGTCTTGCTTTTTCATCGCTTCTATGGCCGTGGAAATGGCGCGCTCAATGAGCGCTCCCATTTCAATTAATCGGTTGTTCAATAACTGTAGCTGCTCTTCAAACTTGTTTCTCATCATCCAAACCTCCCTGTTATGTAGTCTTCTGTCCTTTTGTCCTTTGGCATGGAAAAGATTTCCTCTGTGTTCCCATGTTCAATGACCTCTCCCAAAAGAAAAAAAGCCGTCTTGTCCGAGATTCTGGTGGCCTGCTGCATGTTGTGGGTAACGATGATCAGGGTGTACTTCTTTTTTAATTCCAGGGTCAGATCTTCGATCTTGTTCGTGGAAATCGGATCCAGCGCACTGGTGGGTTCGTCCATAAGCAAAACCTCCGGCTGTACAGCCAAAGCCCTTGCAATGCATAAACGCTGCTGCTGCCCACCGGATAGACCTAAGGCCGGTTTGTTTAAGCGGTCTTTCACTTCATCCCAGATGGCTGCATCCATCAGAGACTTTTCGACCAGTTCATCCAGCTTCAGCTTTCCTCGAATCCCGTGCGTCTTAGGCCCGTAGGCAATGTTTTCGTATATGCTCATGGGAAAAGGGTTCGGCTTTTGAAAGACCATTCCTACCCGTTTCCGTAGAAGGTTTACATCACGCTGCGTGAAGATATTTTCATCCTCCAATAAAATGCTGCCTTCAATCCGGCAGCCTTCTATTAGGTCGTTCATGCGGTTCATGGATTTCAGCAGCGTGGATTTACCGCAGCCGGAGGGACCGATAAAGGCTGTGATCAACTTTTCTTCAATCGGAAGGTTGATGTTTTTTAAGGCATTAAAGTCGTTATACCATAAATTTAAGTTCTGAACAAGCACTTTATGCTTCATAGTTGTTTCCTTTTGAATTTGATTTTCTGCGTTCATTTTTCACCCGACAGCTTTCCGGCCAAATAAGCGGCCAACGCGTTGATCAAAAGCACCGTCAGCAGCAATACCACCGCTGTAGCATAGGCTTCTCCCATGTGCAGCCCTTCACTGGATAGGGAGTTCATGTGGACGGAGAGGCTACGCCCCGAATCAAATAATACGTTACCACCCTTGGATGTTCCAGGAATCTGGGGAACGGTTCCGGCGGTGTAGATCAGGGCGGCTGTCTCGCCAACGATGCGGCCTATGGCCAGTATACACCCGGCCAAAATCCCCTTGGCGGCAGAAGGTAAAACAATCTTGAAGGTAGTGCGAAGCCGCCCGGCTCCCAGTCCGAAGCTGCCTTCCCGAAAGGTATCCGATACAGCCAGGAGTGCTTCTTCTGCGGAACGCATGACTAAGGGTAGGATCATGATGGAAAGGGTCAAGGATCCGGCCAAAAGGGAATAACCAAACTTTAAATAACTGACAAAAAACAGCATACCAAAAAGCCCATAAACGATGGATGGGATACCGGAAAGAGTTTCAGTTGTGATACGGACCCAGCGAACCAGTGGATTGGATTTACTGGCGTATTCCACAAGGTAGATAGCAGAAAAGACCCCAAGGGGCACGGCAGTAAGCAAGGCTAAAGCCGTCATCATCACCGTGGTTACCAGGGCCGGTAAGAGAGAAACATTTTCGCTGGTGTATTTGAGCGCAAAGAGCTTTGGGGAGAGATTGGGTATGCCTTTAATCGCTATGTAACTGATGATAAAAATCAGTACTGAAAAGGTGATTATAGCCCCGAGATACACAAGAGCTTTTAAGATTTTTGAACTCATTTGACCCTCCTTTTCAACAAAGAAAAGCCTAAATTAATGAGTAGGATAAAAACAAACAAGACCACACCCGTAGCAATGAGTGCTTGCCGATGTAAGCCTTCTGAATAGCCCATTTCTGTAATGATGTTGGCGGTGAGGGTTCGGACGCCCTTTAAAAATTCATTCGGCATACGAATCAGCGCTTGATTACCGGCAACCATCACTACAGCCATCGTCTCACCAATAGCTCGACCGATGCCAAGGGTTACAGCTGCCAGAATCCCTGATCCTGCCGCCGGAAGCACAACAAAAAACACCGCCTGCTCATGGCTTGCACCTAAAGCTAAGGCACCTTCGTAGTAAGACTGGGGTACGGCTTGGAGGGCGCTGCTGCTGATTTCAATGACGGTGGGGAGGATCATGATGCCCAAAAGGATAGAGGCTGTCAAAATGCTGTTTCCGTTACCTCCGATAAAGGTTCGTACAAAGGGCACCAAGACCACCATGCCGAAAAATCCATATACGACAGAGGGAATCCCGGCCAAGAGGGAAAGAGCGGGTTTCAGAAAAGGAGCTACGCCCTTTGGACAAAAGGCGGTCATAAAAATTGCGGTCAAAATCCCAATGGGAGCGCCTACAAGGAGGGCTCCCAGGGTGATATAGACACTGCCCAGGATCATGGGCAGTATGCCAAAGAGGGGTGGTACATCTTGGGGGGACCATTCCTTCCCCAAAAGAAAATCACTTAGGCCAATTTGAAACATGGCCGGCAACCCATTGGCGAACAAAAAGAGACAGATGAGGAACACCGCAAGGATGGAAGTCAGAGCGGATACCAAAAATACTATTTTTGCACTTCGCTCCATGTAGTAATCTCCCCTGTAAAGATTTTCTTAACTTGTTCACTGGATAATGCGTTTAAGTCATTATTATTGCTGACAATGACTGCAATTCCGTCCAAAGCGATTTTAGTGGCATTCAGCTTTTCCTTTTCGCTGTCCTTCAGCTCACGGCTGGACATACCAATATCACAAGTTCCGTCTATAGCCGCACTCAGACCGGTTGTGCTATCGGACTGTTGAATTTCAATACTAGCTCCGGCATTCAAAGCTTCGTAGGCTTCCTTCAGCTTTTCCATGACTGGGGTAACCGAGGAAGAACCAGCGATCACAATCTTGCCTTCTCCATTAATTCCCTTGAAGGATTCTGCATCATCCTTAACCTTGATATAACTTTTAGCCACGACTTCCTGGCCTTCTTTGGAAAGAATGAAGTCCATGAAGTTTTTGACGATTCCTTCAGCCTCACCCTTTACGGCGATGTTAAAAGGACGGGAAACCTTATAGCTACCATCTTTAACTGTTTCTGTGCTAGCTTTGACACCATCAATTTCTAAAGCCTTGACCCCGTCATTCAGGGAACCTAAGGAAACATAACCAATGGCATTTTTATCATTGCTAACGGTCGTGAGCATAACATCTGTCTTATTAACGATGTTTGCTTCCTTAGTGGTCATGTCCTTTTTGCTGCCATCCTCGTTCTTAACTTCAATTTTCATCAGCTCAATGAAGGCACCTCTGGTACCGCTTCCGTCCTCACGGGAAACAACTGTAATCGTATCCTTGGCTTTTCCGTCACCCGCTAAGGCGTCACACCCGCTTAAAAGTCCCGTTAGGGAAGCCGCCATCAGAGCAGCTGCAAATAGTTTCTTTACTGAATACTTCATCATAATCTCTCCTTGTTTTTTATTTTATGTAGATTCAACTTTCTTTACTATGCCCATATTTTAAGATTCGTATGTAAAATTCAGAATCAGAGGAATGTAAAATCAATGTAAATTTTCAAAAAAATAAACGGACCGCCGAATGGACGTTCCGTTTGTAAAATCAGAGCATGGATTAAATTATTTGAATACAGGTAGTAAGGGGCAATCTTTGATAAAGCGTTCTACGACATCAAACCTGCGAAAGATCGCTGCAATGGTTCGACCATCTGTATCGCGTAACTCTGCATGAATGTAGCTGCGCAAGCAATCAACTAAATATTTTTCTGCCACAGCATATAGTTCATCTTTTGTTGATTCAAACAACACCTTAACCTGCTCAAAATTTCTGTGCGTAAGCTCTTGAATGCTTATACCGAATCTAAGCAAGAGTTGTCTACCCATAAGAGAGGCCATAAAATACTGATTATATCCTCTTTGCGCTTGGATTTCTTCATCAGCTACAGATTTTCTTCTGTTGTTGTCACAAAATCTGAAAATAAGCACAGCGATGATCATTTGCGCAGCGTTTAGATTCAAAAAGATATCATCGTAATACGTGCTAAAAAACTCATTCTTTTTATGTTTGGCTAAATGCGGCTTGTTTCTCCACACAGACAAAACGGCTTCGGCTGCAACCGATGAGGGAATCGTATCCATGCTTCCTTGAACGCCTGTTAGCGTGTCTCTTTTACGCCTGTATACATAGCCTAGTTCTTTAGCGCTTTGTTCTAGTAAAATTTGCTCGGATTCATTGGATTTCAAATCTCTGAAATCGACCGGATTTTGGCTATTCGTTGCAAAGGTAATGTCCTGAATGACTTGTTCATCCTCATTTACTTCATAAAGACGGATTAAAACATCAACATTGGAGTAATCATTGTTTGGGAAGTCTGTTATTGTCTGCAATATGGTTTTACATGTTTGACCCCCATTGATAATTTGCATATCTTCAAGCTTAACGATCCAGTTGATTTCTTGCAAGAAATTTGCAGTAAATTTTTTGCAGATAATCGTAATTCCGTTGTTAAAGAAGAAAAAATTATTCCTTTTGTCTTCATCAATCAGAGAATTTCTAATGCCTTCATTTACAGTATTGCGGCCAAGATAGCGCCTTATGTTTTTCTCTAATAGGACATCACCGTGTTCTTTTAATAGTTTATAAATTTCGGTTACACAAATTCTACCTAATAACACACTTTTATAGTTAAAGTCTTCTCTGATGGCTCTGCCTTTAAAGTGTATGGTTGCGTCAACCTTTTTGGTTTTGCTTGTATAATTAATGATATCGTCATGGTTGAAATGAACGAATTCAACTTGCTTTTGACCCCCAAAGTTGTTGTCAATATGATTTTGGCCTTCCTTGCTCCATCGTATGCCGTTATTGATACAGACAAAGGTGATGTTAGGAATATAGCCATCTAATAGGTAGGAATGGATTTCTGTGACAACCTTTTTACTACCTTCATTTAAGTCAAGTTGTTTTTGTGGATCAAATACGCCCTTAATCGTATTCACAGCTTTTTCCACTGCATTCGCTGGGAAATTTGAATCTTTATCCAAATCTCTTGTGTACTTAGATTGGAAAAAGGTAACATTGATCTGTGAATCTTGATCAGTAGAAATATAGGCAGCATCAAATCCTCCATCTGCCCCACCTTCGGTTATATATTTTACAGTATCAGATATTTCCGTCTCAAGATATGCCGAAACAGCCAAAAGCAAAAAAGCTTTTGACTTTTTTCTTTCAACGTCTGTAACAGCAGCAAAAAAGTCAGGGTTTTCCTTTAGCATATTCATAACCTGGTTGTCAATGATTTGCTTGGCAATATTCATAGCTTACCACCTTTCTATATGTTGTTAGTACTTTACTCAGTCACATTCAGCTTTGCAAAGCCGCCCCCCAAAACATTACTCCTCTCCCCAAAGACCATTCATAAAATAATCAAAGAAGCTCTTTTTAATCAGGTTCCGCCGGGCTTGCCGGATGGGAATCGCTTTTCCATTTGTTACTAAGCATAACCACTGAATTATACCATATTTCCTTTACTTTACAACAAAAAGGACTTGAAAAAGCAACTAACGTGTTGTAATATTGACCAGGAGGCCTTATGCTATACTGTGAACGGGCACAAATTGCACAGGGCGATCCGATGAAAGCATCGGAGGGGATACCGCCCGTAACGGCTTGCGATCAGCACTAGTGGAGGGCGGTGTCCCCTCTGATGCTTGGGCGTGGATTTCCATGTTACTTGCCACGTGCTGTGATATAATGCCCGCTCGTAGTATATAAAGAAGGAAACAGTTTGAGTACATAGAGGGAGGAAACTATGAAAAGCATTCGAACTAAAATTATTCTATCAATCTGTACTTTGGTAATCGTTTCAATGGCTATCATCGGCAGTACGGTATCATACTTGATGTACACGAGCTCTATTGATACGCTGAAGCAAACCATGACGGAGACTGCCAATACCGCAGCAGGTTACGTCGATCAAGCCATTACAACCTATCATACCCTACTAAATGAAATTTCCTTACTGACTAGACTTACTTCCAGCGACTACAGTTATGAACAAAGAGGTCAGATTGTAGCCGAAAAAGCAAAGACTTATCATTTTGACGATGCCGGTTATATTACCTTAGAGGGTATCGCCTATCCTGGGGGATTGAATTTTTCCAACAGGGAATATTTTGTTGCTTCCAAAAGAGGAGAATTTTATCTTTCGGAGCCCTTTATGAGCGATGTTTATAATCGGATGGTCATCGTTATGTCGGCTCCGGTTATGAAGAATAATCAAGTGGATGCAGTGATTTTCATCACCTTAGACGCTAATTTTCTGTCCCAAATCACAAATACCATCACAGTCGGAAAAACAGGCAGCGCCTATATGATAGACTCCAAGGGGGTAACCATTTCCCATAAAGATGAAAGCTTGGTTATAAACAAAGACAATATGATAGAGGCAGCGAAGACAAACAAATCCCTTGCTGCGCTGGGTGCTTTGGAAGAAAAAATGATCAAAGGCGAAAGTGGCTTTGGAATTTATGGGTATGGCGGACAAAAGAAAGCTTTGGCTTATGCACCCATTACCAACAGTAAAAACTGGTCCATAGGCATCTCAACCGCCCTGTCCGACTTCTTAGGGAGTACCTATACGGCTATCTATATAACCATATTCTTGGTTCTTCTGGCGCTTGTTGCAAGTGTAGTAAGTGCCATCGTCCTTGCCAACTCCATTTTGAAGCCTATCAAGGAGATTGAAAAGGTGGCTGGTGATATCGCAAAGGGAAATTTGAATGTAAACCTCCAAGTAAGAGGTCAGGACGAAATCAGCATGCTTACCAAGTCCTTTATAAAGCTCAAAAACACCATTCTGCTGCTCATCAGCAAGATCAATGAAATGGCTGGAGAGCTTGATAAAGGCGATATTGAAGCTCGGATACCAGAAACGGAGTTTGAAGGCGAATTTAGGGCAGTAGCCTTTTCGATTAATTCCACTGTCAATGCACTGATTAATGATACCTTAGCCATCCTTGCTGCTTATACCGCACTTGGGAACGGAAATTTCAAGGCTGAGCTGATCAAGCTTCCAGCCAAGAAAGGCCTTGTTAACGAGGAATTTGATAAACTAAAAGCAACCTTAAACGCCTTAAGCGGTGATGTACAGCGTCTGATCTCTGGTGCGATCGACGGAAATCTGCATGCCCGAGCAGATGCAAGCCTATACAAAGAAGACTGGAAAAAGATTGCAGAGGGACTGAACAACCTGCTGCAAGCGGTCAATACACCCATAGACGAAGCCAATGAAGTTCTGGCTCAGCTTTCAAACGGTAATTTTAATGTTTCAGTCGGGAAGGCCTACAAGGGTAGCTTTGGATCTATGATGAGCGCCTTTGATCAGATGGTTGACTCCATCGGCTCGTATATCTGTGAAATTACACAAATGCTTGACACCATTGCAGCCGGTGATTTACAAAAGAAGATAACTAGAGATTATGTAGGGCAATTTAACGCCATCAAGGAATCCATCAACCAAATTTTTGACACTTTAAAAGGTACGGTATCGGAAATCAAATCATCAGCCGACAACGTGCTTTCTGGGGCAAAGCAAATATCCGAGTCTTCAATGGATCTGGCCAACGGAGCGAGTACCCAGGCTAGCTCGGTTGAGGAATTGAACGCCTCTATCATCGCTATCAACGAGAAAGCCCAGCATACCGCCCAAAAGGCACAGGAGGCCAACGGTCTATCCCAAAAATCAATCCTTAATGCAAAAGATGGAAACGAAGAAATGACGAAGATGCTCAAATCAATGGATGAAATCAAGATAGCCTCGAACAACATTTACAAGATCATTAAGGTTATTGACGATATCGCCTTCCAGACCAATCTGTTGGCCTTGAACGCAGCCGTAGAAGCTGCCCGAGCCGGAGAGCATGGGAAGGGTTTTTCTGTGGTTGCTGAGGAGGTACGATCCTTGGCCGGAAGAAGCTTAGCGGCGGCCAAGGATACGTCCCAGTTGATTGAGGACACCATCCACAAAGTCAATGAAGGAATGCAGACGGCAAGGTTGACAGCCGATTCCTTAAACAAAATTGTAGTAGACACCAACTCCGTATCTGAGATTATCGACAACATCTATACAGCTACCAAGGAACAGACAGAAAGCATTTCACAAATTACAGAGGGTGTCAATCAAATATCTGAAATCGTCCAAAGAAACTCTTCTACCTCTGAAGAATCCGCTGCGGCAGCGCAGGAACTGAACAGTCAGTCCGAAGTGTTGGCTCAGATGGTGTCGAAGTTCAAGGTCTGAGTTATAGAATAATCTCAACCTTGACCTGCGGATTTATTTTAATCTGATTAAAAGCAGCCTCAAGCTTGTGCTTCCAGAAGTAATTGTTTAAATAAAAGATATCTGCCTCAAGCTTGTTGGCATAGTCTACAATGTTCTCTATATCCTTCATCAAAGATTCCTCAATTTGAGGAATCTTTTTTGTTGCTTCCGTGTCCTTTTTTTGTAACAGTGTTCCCTTCATAAGTTCTTTTAAGGCTCCAAAAGAAGCATCCTTACTTGCGCTGCTGTGCTTCCCGCTTGTGGGGCCGTCCATGGCTCCTTCCACATATACATGGATATCAAGGCCATCCGCGTTGAGACTTTTGTCAGTCTTGTTTTTGTAGATTTTGAGGTGCATGTCATCAAACTCAATACTTGCACCCTTTGCTTCCCCTTGGATAAGTAAGTAGGCCCGCATTTGGCTTTCATCTAGCTCGCCTATTAACTGATCGTTTTTTACTACCACGGCCCCCTTGATTTCCAACTTGTCTTCTTCTGGTGGATCGGAACCTCCTGCCATACTGCTGTCTTGCATACTGTCGCCGGTAGTGCTACTGTCTTCCGAGCTACTCTCTTGTCTATTGTCTTGGGTATCATTATCCTGCATACTGCTGTTCTGCGTTTTTTCGCCCTTGGTGGCTGCTTTCTGCTGATTGGCTGCCTTTTTCGTAAAGGAGATCTTAGGTATTACGGCAACACGATCAGTATTAACGAAGGCAGAAGCATACAACTGCCCAAGCAAGCCCTCCAGATCCAGTTGGAAGGAAGTGGTTACTTCATTGTTTTTATAAAAGCTGGGGACATACAAGCCGATGGAGGGCTCGCCCTCCTGTTTCACGCCCAAAAGCTCTGAGGCTTTGTTGTCTGTTTCCAAGATAATGATTTTCCGGCTCAGGTCTTTGTTGTCCTCCAATTCTTGCGTGAGGGTATTCAGAGAGCTTAAGACCTCTTTGCTTAGAATACAAAGTTTTACCTGCCCAAGATATAAGCTACGGCTGGTGTAGGCTTCAATGTGATCAATGGCCTCTGCCAAGGTTCTTCCTGTTCCACTTTTGGTCAGCTCCTTGGCATCTTCCTTTTGCTTGTTGGAGTCCGCATTTAGACTGGGCATCAGAACAGTGAGCTTGTAGTCTTCGCCTTCACGGTCTATGCCCATGGCCAGCACCAATTGACGGTTTTCAAGCTCAACCCTGTCATAGCAGCCTGTCAGCAGGAGTAGCACTAGCAGTCCAGCCAAGAGAATCGATATTTTTCTCATTTCAAATCACCCAACCTTCTAAGCTTAGCCAAAGTTAATAGCAGAAGAGGAATAATAAACAAATATAAAACACCTAAATAAACAGAAGAAAGCTCCAAGAGCTTATACACCTGTTCAATGCCTTTGGGCAAAGCAAAAACGGAAACCGCAAAGACTATAAGGGCGCATAAGACAGAGAAAAAAGAATGGGTTCCTGCTTTTATGATATCCCGTAAGATTAAGGAGGAAAAGAAAAGGCAGGCGTTCACGCTGAAAAAAACAGAGACGATCCAAAAGCTAACAATAATAACCGTTTGTCTTTCCATAACGGAGCCGGATATATGGATTAAATCCATCAGCTCAAGCACAGGCCAAATCTGCTGCCTTAAATCAGCAGGCCCAAATTTTGCGATGGTCAAAATGGTGATGAATAGAGCCAACGCACTAACAAAGAGAACCGCAAAGAACAGGTCCTTTCGAGCGTTCTTGGGCTTGTTTAAATGAGGAACAGCCAGGAACAAAAATTCAAAACCCGTAAAACTTAAGGCCGTTAAAAAGCCGCCAGAAAGAAAATTGATCGGCTTGTTGGTAAAAAAGGGCATGATATTGGTAAAGTCAACCTCTCTGGAGCCCAGCAGCAGGATGAAAATTAAAGGAGCAAAGACGATGAAAAACAAAATTTCTGCCAGGCGTCCGCGGGCTTCGTAGCCACGGGAAGCAATATAAGTCCCCACCAGAAGCATCAGGATACAAACGGAGACATAAGGGGTCTGTGGGAGTATGAGCTCCCGAACAATTTCTCCAAACACCCGCAGTTCCAGGGAGATAAACAGTAAGAATTTAAACACCAAGCCAAGACCAATCAGGTAAGCGATTGGTCTTGAAATCACCTTGGCGGTATATTCTATAAAGGATTTATTGGGAAAAAGTGCCGCCAAAGAGGAGATTAAAAAAACAGAAATCACTAGAAAGAGCGCGGCCATCACCATGACCAGCCAACCATCTTGATTGGCATAGTCCGCAACCCTTCTGGGTAAGGTGATGATGCCGGTGCCAAAAACATCCAGTATTAGTAGCATTTGCAGTTGTCTGTGCGAAATTTTCCCGTTTAGCATAAGTCCTCCTATGGGTGTTTTTTATCCGGCTTTTTCTTTTTCAAAGGGGAAGGATTCATCTTTGTTTGTTGGTTGGGGTTTGCAAAATAAGGACGCTTGACCATCTTCGTAACAGGCAGCCTGAAAATACTGTCCTTTAAATCCGAAAAATCATTCAAGCCCCCACCAGCAAAAGGAAAGAGATAGGGAAAGCCAAAGCTTTTTAAGGATACCAGGTGAATCAGAATCAAGAGCGCCGACACCCAGAAACCCAAGAGTCCGAAGGTTGCTGAAAATAAAATAACCAAGTATTTAGAAAGCCTAAAACCCGCAACAAGGGAAACATTGGGAATGGCAAAGCCGGCAATACCCGTCAAGGCCACGATCACCACGATGATGGGACTCACCAGTCCGGCTTCAACGGCTGCCTGCCCAATAATCAAGCCCCCCACAATGCCTATGGTGCTGCTGACGGGAGCAGGCAGACGAATACCGGCCTCCCTCAAAAGCTCAAAGGCCAAGTCCATCAGCAGGATTTCGATCAGGGCGGGGAAAGGAACACTTTGTCTTGCCTCGGCCATTTTCAGGATCAGCATTTGAGGAAGCATAGAGGGACTATAGAGGGAAACCGCCAGGTAAAAGCCCGGTAACAATAAAGCCATAGCCCCGGAAATATAGCGAATAAAGCGAACAAAGGACATAATCTCAAAGCGCTGATAATAATCCTCGGAGGATTGAAAGAAGGTGTTAAAGGTAGAGGGAGCCAGAATGACGAAGGGGGAGTTGTCCAGAACGATAGCAATGCGCCCCTCTAAAACGGCGGAAGCCGCCTTGTCGGGTCTTTCTGTCATTTGCAGCTGTGGGAAGGGTGAAAACTGGTTGTCTTCAATCAGCTGCGCCAAATGCCCGGAGTCTAGAATGGCATCAATATCAATTTGCTGAATTCGGCTTTCCACCTCTTTTAAAATGTCCGGCCGCACCACGTCGTCCAAATACATCAGTGCCAAATTGGAATTACCCCTCCGTCCTACCGTCAGTTGCTTCACCTTTAGCTTGGTGTCCTTGATGCGGCGACGTATCAGCATGGTGTTGATACGGAAAACCTCACTAAAGGCTTCCTTGGAGCCTTGGACAACGACCTCGTTATCCGTGGTGGGCACACCCCGGTTGGGCCAGCCCTTGGTGGAAACAATGATGGCCTTGGGGCAGTGGTCAAACAGAATCAGCGTATCCCCGCCAAGTATGGCTTGGGTAATCTCTTCAATGGTCTCCACTTCTTTCAGATCCGCAACCGTAATGCCGCCGTCCTGTATGGGATTGAACAAAGCGCCCTTGACAGCCACAATATCTACAGTATCGTTGCGAAGCCGATTCACCATACGGTTGATAATGTTTACCTCTATAATATCCCTGTTAATCAGCATATCAATATAAGCAACGTAGGCAGAAATTTTCCCCTCTTTGTCTATGAAGAACTTTTTCTTCATAAAATCGCCGCTGCCTTCAAAACAAGCTTCAACAAGGCTGATATTTTGATCCAGATTTTCACTTAACATAAAAACCTCCATTACTGAAGAAGAAATACTGAAGAAAAAAATAACCATGACGTAGTTTCGGGCTATGCCGAATCTCTAAATCATGGTTATACTGTGTAATTTTTCTATGTTTTATGCATTGTTTGGCTAGATCTCTTCTATGGCCGTGATCCCTTCAATGGAGCCCACAAATGCGATGATTTCTGCATGTTCGGTGGCCACAGGCAAGAGTAGTGTTACAAGGGCTACTGTGGTCTTGCCCTGGGTGGTTTTAGCCCGGCTGATCTCAATATCAACAATTTTGATCTCCTTTTGCTTGGTGGCGGCAATGAAGGTGCCTAAGCTGTTGGCCGCAGAAAATTCCAAATAAAGATTGATGGTTTTTGAAGAAGAAAAGGCTTGGCTGTCAATTTTATGTAATAGCGTCATGACGCTAAAGATAAAAATACAGGCAATGATGGCAGCAGAATAAAAGCCGATTCCGATGGCAAGCCCCATGCAAGCTGAGGCCCAAAGCCCTGCTGCCGTAGTAAGACCCTTGACCTGGCGCTTTCCGGTGACAATGATCGTCCCAGCACCCAGAAAGCCGATGCCGCTGATGACCTGGGCACCAAGCCGAGCCGGATCAACACTGGCGTATTTAAGGTTAATATATTGATTCACTAACATGGCCAACGTAGAGCCGATACAGACCAGCATGTGCGTTCTGAATCCCGCAGGACGTCGTTTCTGTCCCCGCTCAAAGCCGATAATGCCACCAAAAATGGTTGCTAGCAACAACCTGAAAATAATTGAAACTACATTTAATTCTGCAAATAATGACCCAAAATTTATGCCCATGAAAAGCCTCCAGAATGATTGTTATTTAGTTAATATGATAACATAAAGTTTGGATATGTCAAGAACAATTGACACAAAAGACGGAAATGAATAAGTCTTTTTATATTTTTTTGAAATGCAGTAGATTTTCAGCACAAAATAGATTATACTTCCAAAGAGTTTTTACTGATAGATTAATATGGATCAAAAACCAAGACCTATACTCAGTCACATTGGCTTTGTAAAGTCGCCAAAAACAGTCGGATTTATCTGGATTGAATGAAGGCGGCTTGGTAACTGTTTTAGGATACTGAGTATAACAACGCCGGAGAGGAGAAAAGATCATGTTTCTGATCGAATGTCAAAAAGAGACCTGTGTTGATTCATCGTAAAGTCTATAACCGATTCAGTCGCTTGGAAAACGTTTTGAGCAAAACAACAGTTACAATGGGGAGGAATAGCTTATGTTTAAGAATATGAAGATCAGAAAAAAGCTGATCATTATGTTTGTTGTTGTATCTATAGTAGCAAGTATTTCGGGCATCGTGGCAACAGTATCTCTTTACGGAACCAATAACCGATATACAGATGCATTGCATTACTACGGCTTTAATTTGGGTGATTTAGCAGAAATGGGAATGCAAGCAAATGCTGCCAGGGCCTACATCCGCGATGTCATCTTTTTACCTGATGAGAAAGCAGTTAAAGAAGCCTTGACCAAACTGGATCAAGCTGCAACCTTGTTCAATCAGTTAATCCCTGTCGTACAGGAAGGCCTCCAAACAAATGAAAACAAAGCCAATTGGAAGGAATTTCTAGACTATATTGCTACCTATAGAGCTGCTCGTGATCGGGTTGTTGAATTAACAATGAAAGTGCCGAACGAAGTCAATCCCGAAGCATATGATTTATGGATTCGAGAAGGGGCTCCGGCTATGGATAATGCTATTCGAAAGCTCAATGAAATCATGGAAACAAAGATTAAAGAGGGAGAAAGAGTAAGCAAAGAACTTGACGCAAAAACAAGAAATACCATTCTTTCGTCCATTATTATCATTGTACTTTCATTAGCGATCGCCCTTGTTTTGGCGATGAATGTATCAAGCGGGATCAGCAAGCCTGTTGTTGAGCTTATGGTAGCAACCAAAGAGTTGTCCGAGGGTAAATTACACTCAAATATTTCTTATAGCAGCAAAAATGAAATAGGCCAACTTGCAGACTCCGTAAGAACGGTGAATGCTACCATTTCCTTGCTAATCGATCATTTGGGTAAGCTTGCCTCTGAATATGATAAGGGGAACATTGATCAACAAATCAATGAGCAGCTTTTCAACGGTGAATACAGGACGGTTGCAAAGGGGATTAATCTATTGTGCAATCATTTTGTTGAAGATACCTTGATGATCTTGGATGGCTTTGGAGCGGTTGGGAATGGTAATTTTGATGCGAATCTTAAGCAGTTTCCTGGACAAAAAGGGGTTGCCAACGAGAGATTTAACGAGCTTAAGAAAAATATCCACTTGCTGAATGCGGATGTTTTAAAATTGATTGAGGCTGCTATCAATGGAAAGTTGGAAACAAGAGTTGATTCTGAGCTTTACACGGGCGGCTGGAGAAAGATAACAGAAGGTCTTAATAACTTGCTTGCTGCTGTGAATCATCCGATTCGAGAAGTCAATGTAACATTAAGCCAGCTATCCAAAGGCAACTTTGACTTACGGGTGAATCAGAACTACAAGGGTGAATTTGCAGAGATGATGAATTCGCTGGATTTGATGGTTCGATCCATCGGATCGTATATAAACGAAATCACTGAAACGCTTGACACCATAGCAAACAGCGATTTGCGTAAAAGCATATCCCGTGAGTATGTAGGACAGTTTGACCTCATTAAGCAGTCAATAACCAACATCAATCTTGGTCTCAGAAAAACGATCAACGACATTAGACTATCATCGGACAATGTGCTCTCAGGCGCAAAACAAATTTCAGATTCTTCTGCGGATCTAGCCAGTGGTGCAAGTACACAGGCCAGCTCTATTGAGGAGCTGAACGCTTCCATTCTAATCGTCAACGAAAAAAATCACCAGACAGCCCAAGAGACACAGACCGCCAATGAGTACTCCCAAAAATCAATGCTCAGTGCAAAAGATGGTAACCGTGAAATGTTAAAAATGCTAAACTCTATGTCTGAGATCAAGGAGTCTTCAAATAGCATTTCTAAAATTATTAAGGTTATTGATGATATCGCCTCCCAAACAAACCTTTTGGCCCTAAATGCGGCTGTTGAAGCAGCCCGTGCGGGAGAGCAGGGAAAAGGTTTTGCGGTTGTTGCACAAGAAGTACGCTCGCTTGCAGGAAGAAGTCTCCAAGCTGCAAAAGATACAGCCACTTTGATAGAGGATACGATCAAAAAAATTAATGACGGTACGGTTGCGGCTCAGATAACGGCAGACTCTTTGCAAAAAGTTGTGCGGGATATTGATTCTGTTTCGGACATAATAAACCATATTTACACTGCTACAAAAGAACAGACGGAAAGTTTTTCGCAAATTGCTGTTGGGATCAATCAAATTTCACAGGTTGTTCAAAACAATTCATCTACATCGGAAGAATCTGCGGCTGCGGCTGAAGAGCTTAATAGCCAAGCAGAAGTGTTGGTTCAAATGGTATCAAGCTTTAAGATATAGTATGGAAAAAGCATAGAGCGCTTTTTCCATTTCTGATTTGAGTGCGCCAGAGGCGTAAAAGTCGGTTAGTATGGAGGAGATTATTTTATGAAGATTCAATTTTTGGGTACAGCAGCAGCCGAAGGAATCCCGGCCTTGTTTTGCAATTGCGAGATTTGCGCCGAGGCCAGACGACTTGGCGGGAAGGAGATCAGAACCCGTTCCCAGGCTTTGGTAGATGATCATCTGCTGATTGATTTTCCACCGGACAGCTATGCCCATATGCTAAAATTGGGAGTGGATTTGCCCCATATCCATAGTCTGCTAATTACGCATACGCATAGCGACCATTTTTACTTAGAGGACTTAATGCTTCGAAATAAGTACTTTGCCAACCATATGGATGCAGAACTGACCCTTTACGGCAACGATGCCTTAAACAGCCTTTTTAGAAAACACATGGATAGTGATGAAAGAGTAGAGTTGTATGCAGGCAGACTGGCTTGCAAAGAGTTGACAGAGTTTAAGCCTCATGATATCGAAGGGTATCAAGTTACACCGCTTTTGGCCAATCATAACAAAAAAGAAAAGTGCTTCATTTATCTCATTGAAAAAGAAGGCAAGACCATCCTTTTCGGCAACGATACAGGCCGTTTCTATGAAGAAACTTGGGCTTGCATTCAGAGTAGCCTGAACGGAAAGCCTTTAAGCCTTGTCAGCCTGGACTGCACCACCCTACGCAAAGCTGACGGTAACAATCATATGGGGTTAGTGGATGTCGTCTGGGTTAAAAATCGCCTGCTAGAACTAAACTGCGCCGATGAAAACACCTGCTTCATCGTGACCCACTTTTCTCACAACGGCAAAATGCTGCATTATGAAATAGAAGAAGCCCTACAGGATGAGGGCTTCTTGGTGGCTTATGATGGGTTTACAAGGGAGTTTTGATTTGGTAGGATATAAAAGCACCAAGCGGATGTTGTATCTGCTTGGTGACCTTTTTTGTAGAGTAGTGATTTTGTAAAGTAATTTTGTCAGGTGTTTCTTAAAAGGTATTGGCAAACACCTTTTCAAGACGAACAGTCAGATCAGAATATAAGGATGTTTTAATCTCGTACATGATCTTGCTTTTTTCCTCTTCTGTCATTCTTTCCGTTAAGTACTCAGGGAATACAGAGTAAACCTCATCGAGAATAAATTTGCCATCGTTCAATAGATAGACTTCGATGGAACGAGCTTCGGGTTCTACGATCCAGTATTCCTTAACACCACATCTTTCGTACAGGCTTTTTTTATAACCTCTGTCCACTTTGGCGGTACTGGGGGAAAGAACCTCTACCACCAAGTCCGGCGTGCCGTGTATCCCACTTTTCTGAATCTTGTTTTTATCACATACAATCATTACATCAGGTATGACCCTGTCATTTTCTGTTAAGAAAACATCAACGCCGTCGCTAAAAGCGATACAGGACTTTCCCTCTAAAAAGTTTCCGAATATGCGAGCGATCGTAAAAGCGATCATGTTGTGATTTACGGTGGGACGTGGAGACATAGCAATGATTCGACCGTCAAGCAATTCTTCTCTTACCTCTTCTTGATAGGCTAGCGCTCCCATGTGCAAAGACCTCCAAAACTGTACTTGAATTTGATATTGAATGAGTATAAATCATCATAAGAAGCATATCAAGTGTTATCGAAATAAAAATTGGACTTAATGCACCTTGCATTCTTTGCATTGATAATCAATAGGTTCACCAAAAGCATAATCCCTATCCGCACATTGTTGCATCAGCTCCTGATAATACTTAGGCTTAGCGCCATAGCTGGGCCTAACAATGCGGATGTTTTTTTCCGTAAACCTTTCACCCTTTTGGATGTCCCTAGAACAGAAAATAGACCTTCGGTACACACTGGACTTTTTTTCCTGTTCCGTAAGCTCATAGCTACTTTCGCCCTTAAGCGTAAGAACCGTATGTATAGCTTCTACCATTTGCTTAAATTCTTGTGGCTCCATAGAAAATTTACTGTCAGGGCTGTCTATGTCCCGGCTGAGGCAAAGATGCTTTTCGATCACGCAGGCCCCTATGGAAACTGCAACCACAGCCGCCATACTGCCCATAGAGTGATCCGAAAGCCCTATGGGTAAGGAAAAGCGCTTCATCATATCCGCAATGGTTGCCAATTTCATGTCGGCAAAATGAGCCGGATAATCACTGCAGCATTTCAGCAGGATCACTTGTTTATTCCCTTGTTTTTTGCAGGCATCTATAGCGTCTTCGATTTCCTCGACGCTTCCCATCCCACAGGAAAGGATAATCGGCTTACCCTTACTGGCCACATACGCTATCAAAGGTAAGTCGACCAATTCAAAGGAAGCAATCTTGTAGAATTCCAAACCCATTTCTTCCAGAAAGTCTACAGCTGTAACATCGAAAGGCGTAGACAGAAAATCCAAACCGATTTCTTCGCAGTATCTTTTGATCTGAGGTTGCCATTCCCAAGGGGTGTAGGCTTCTTGATATAAATCATAAAAAGTATATCCATCCCATAAGCCACCCTTGATCTTAAAATATTCCTTGTTGCAGTTCAAGGTTAAGGTATCTGCTGTATAGGTTTGAATTTTCAAGCAATCGGCACCACATTCCTTTGCTGCATCGGCTATTTTAAACGCATTGTCAAGGTTGCCGGAATGGTTGGCTGATAGTTCAGCGATTGTATAGACTCCTGACTTGATCTTATCAAATAATTTCATTTACGCAATTCACCTTCATTTTTTGTATTCATCGATCACCTTAAAAACGGCTGTGATCACATCACTGACATCCTTGTTTGACAGAGAATAGTATAGCGGAAGACTTAAGATTTCCTCATATAGGCCTTCAGCGTTTGGACACAAGCCCTTCTTATATCCAAGCTTTTGGTAATAAGGGTGATAATAGACTGGTATATAATGCAGATTGCAGCAAACGTTCTCTGCCCATAAGGCGTTGAATATACCTTTTCTGTCTGTATTCAGTTTGTCTAAGTTAAACCGCAAAACATATAAATGCCTTACCGAATCGGATTGACTGATTTCTTCTTGGACTGTAAGAATGGGATGATCTGCAAAAGCTTGGTTGTACAGTCCGACAATTTCCTTTCTTCGCTTTGAAAAAATAGATAATTTGTCTAACTGGCTGCTGATTAACGCGGCCTGAAGATCAGTCAATCGATAATTGTACCCAAGTTCAATTTGCTCATGATAAAAAATCCCGTTGGATTTGTTTTCAAAAAGGAATGAATCTCTTGTGATGCCATGTGCTCGGAATCGTAACATTTTTTTGTAGAGGATTTCATCATTCGTTAAAATAGCGCCACCCTCGCCGCCGGTTACCGTTTTAACCGGATGAAAGCTAAAGGTGGTTAAATCTGCAATGCTTCCGACACAGTACCCATTATACCTTGTACCGATCGAATGGGCCGCATCTTCAATTAAGATGAGCTTGTGACTGGCGCAGATTTCTTTGATAGGGTCTAAGTCCGCAGCCTGTCCGGTGTAATCCACAGCAATGATTGCTTTTGTTCTGCTGGTAATTCTTTCTTCAATGCTTTCCGGTGAGATCGTGTATGTTTTTGGATTGATGTCAGCAAAAATCGGTGTGCCACCGCAGTACAAGACACAATTTGCAGAGGCGGCAAAGGTTATGGGCGTCGTAATGACTTCATCGCCTTTGCCGATTTCGATCACAGAACAGGCTGCATGTAAGGCAGCTGTGCCGCTGGATACCATTGCTGCAAACGCAGCACCGGTTAGAGCACAAAGCTTTTGCTCGCAGTTCTCAATTTCAGGACCGCAAGTGATGAAGGGCGAACGCAATGCTTTAACTACGGCCGCAATATCTTGTTCGTCTATGGACTGCTTGCTGTATAGAATTTGCGTATCCCTTACTGGACTTCCTCCGTCAATCGCCAACTTTTGGGGCATTGCCTTTTCTTCCCTTCTGAATGACTTGTTTACTCAGACTTTTTAACCATTTACATAACCGACACGCAAAACATATAGAAGTTATATGGTTTGAATAATGGCAACTTGGTAAATGTTAAAGAGGATGAGTGTATTTGATCTTACTTAAATATATGAGAACCATGTTGAAAGTAGTTTATCGATTTTTGCTATACTCAGTCACGTTTCGCTTTGCTATAGGCATTATTCTAACTGCAAGCTTTAAAAACAAAAAAAGGAGATGGTTATCTCCTTTTTTTGTTTTAGTTGAATCTGCTCGCTTTTCAGTAGCCTTTATTCTGTTGTAGCGTACAAAACCGTTTCGCAAAAATAGTATGCATGTGATCTCAAATATAATTTATAATCAGGATGAAGCGACTTTATCAGTAATGGAATTTTATACAAATGCTCAACGTCATGATATACACAAATTGCCAAGTCGGGTTTAACCTGTTTTATAGTTTCTTGTGCGCCAATCAGTGCTTTTATCTCAGAACCTTCTATATCCATTTTAATAAACGTAGGAGAAAAAGTAGGCAGAACACTGTCAATAGGAACGCATTGAATAATTGTTTCCCCGTCTTCTGAAATATGTCCGGATACGCCTGTTCCACATTTATCCATAAACTTGACCATTTCGTATTTATCGGACACGCCGCATGGAAATATTATACTTTCTAACGCAACATTGTTATCTTTAACCGTTTTGGAAAGAGTTTCAACATTATATAAATCAGGTTCAAAAAAAACAGCCTTGTTGACTTGATTTAATCCTGAATGTTTTTTTAATGAGAGTGCCGTATCCCCGTTAAATGCGCCACAATCAATAAATTTGGAGTAACCTTTACTTAGCTTAAATGTATTTGGAAAATACTGAAGCTCTTTTGATGGAGAGCTGAAATAGTCAAAATTTCCCTTAATGATAGCTTTTAAACAGGCGCAATAGGTTTCTTTACTTTCATCATCTTGAAAATAATCCAGCGCTTCCAATACCTGTTCCTTTGCATTGAATAGTTTTGCGGGGCTGTAAATTTCCTTGCCGAAAACGCCGTAATGATATACTTCTTCAAAGCCCATCTGAACTAATTCTTGTTTTTTCTTTTCAATACTTTGTTTATCTGCTTGAAATGAAATGATTATTATCGAATTCTTAATTTGTTCTTTAGTTAAGCTTTCCAAAATCATTACATCATGTTCGTAGTATCTTTCCGATACAAAATATTTGCGATTCACCAAAAAGCCTTTTATTTTGACCCCTTTATCATTTAAGACAGTAAATACATAACCTGCGAACAGCCCAGCTCCGAAAATGTATACCGGCTTTTCATGTAATCCTTCTATATCATTGCTCTTAGTATCGCTTTGCTGATTCAGCAAGTCTGTGAGCTCGTTTTTATAATTCATACTATCTCCACATCCCACGATTTTATTTTCTAACAATATGAAGTTCTAATCGATCCCCAATGTTTCTCTCGTTGAGCTTATCACTAAGCTTGCTATAAAAGTCTAATTCCTTCTGCGGCAAGTTTCCGGCGGCATGACCATATTGCACATATGGTATTCCACGCTTATACATTTCACTGATAATAAATTGAGCTGAGTTTGATGTAGCCTTAAAGCTTTTTAAGTGAAAACCAGTCTGATCCAGCAACATGCTGATGCTTTTTCTTGAATGTAGTGTAAAATGTCTTGGTGCGTCCAGACCATACCAGTTTACACCGTAATGGTGCCACGGATAGCCCGCAACAGGGATGACGAGCCAACAAATACCACCGACGTTCAAAATTTCATTAACCTTTAACAAGACATCCCGATGCTTGTCCAAATGCTCAAAGGAATCCTGAAAATATATAAAATCAAATTTTTCTGTTATGTCATAAAAATCCCCTTGATAAACCCGGCAGCCCTTATCCTCATAAGCGTGCTGAGGATGTAAAAACATATCTACACCCACTGTTCTTTTAAAACCCATGGAGGCTAAACCTCGTATCGTACCCCCGTTTCCGCAGCCAATATCCAAAATGGAGTAATCAAGCGTTTTTATCCCGCAATTCCCTAAAAAAGAGAAGTACCGTACCGCAACGTTATTAATATACTGCTCTATATCAGATTTATTATAGCTGCTGAAATCATATTCAACCGATTTTTGAGCTGTATAGTAATCGGATGGGTAGTGACTTGCCATATCCTCGGGGACGTTTACGATTTGAACGCAGCCGCAATCCTTGCATTCCATATATTCGAACGGCTCTCTAGTACCATAATACATCTCCAAAGCTGTGTAGCATGTATTGCCTGTATTGTTTCCGCATATTCTGCAATTCAAGTACGCTTCCTCCTATACTATTCTAAGTATGCTTTCGATAAGGCTGTCACATACCTTTATTAGTGCTTCATCATTATTGATAAAAATCGGTAAAAGCACAATTAGCCTGTCTAAAGACTGAACAAAGCTCAACACTGCCGAATCCTCCTGATACGCAGCCTCAAGCTCAACAAGAAGCGAATTTAACAAAACGGTTAATTCTTTTATCAGAGGCTCCATTCTTTCTCCAGCTTCTTTGTCGGCTATTAGACTTTTAATGAAATGCAACGCTAAAATTACCGATTTAACCAGTTCGTCCCAGCTTTCGTATTCCGGTGTAAATTCCTTTTTGTTTTGAATGCAGTAATCAACGTATACCCGCCTTAATACATTTTCAAACTCTATTTTAAATGCTGCTGTATCACAAAGAGGTGACTGAAACGTGGCTTCCCTCAATGTTTTACGGATGGTTTTTAACCTTTCCTTATCGTTTGCTAAGTTGACTGCGGTTTCAATAAAACCTTCCTCACTGTCCGAGCATAAATCCTCTAAGCCTACATTCGCCAGTATGCTGTACGCTACCCGCGTCGGACGTCTGTTTCCCCTCAGGCTAACAAGCGGTACGCCCATATAAAATGCTTCACAGGTAGTAGTAGCTCCATTAAACGGATAAGTGTCCAATAGAATGTCAACCTCGTTATAGGAACGTAAATAATCCTTAAACTGCAATACCGTTTCAAAGATAACCCTGTCCAGGTCGATCCCATTTTCCACAAGGCGGGTTTTCAGCTGTTCCAACAAAAAGGGCTTGTTTATCATTGAATTTCTTAAGAGCAGCTTTGAACCAGGAACTCTTTTTAATACTTCTGCCCACAGTCTCAGTATTTTACCGGAAATCTTGTTGGCTCCGTTAAGGCAAGCAAAAGTGATATACCCGTTTGCCAGGCAAGGCGGATCCTTGATCTCCTCATCAAATGCCAAAGGATAACAAATAAAGTTCTTTGACATCCGTAATGGTTTTTCAACCAAAAACTGTTCAGTTACACCAACCGGGTCTGTATAATAATCACCGATAAGATAATCAACATTCGGTGTAAACGATGTACAGGGGAAACCCATCCAGGTTATTTGAACGGGAGCTAATCGCTTCATCATTATATTCGTTTTTGTGCCTACCGTGCAGCCGTTTAAATCAATTAATATATCCAGTTTATCATTTAAAATAGTCCGGCTCATTTCCTCGTCGTTCAGATTGGCTACATACCTGAATACTTCTGATTCTTTTTCGATTGACTTCGTAATATTGTCACTGATCCCTGGGCGCGTATAATAGCAATAGACATTCATACCGCTGTAGGCATGCTTGCCCCTAAATAAAGCAAGAATAAAATAACCGACGGGATGGGTAACTAGGTCATAGGATAAAAAGCCTATCCGCATATCTCTGTAATACGAGGTATCAATATCAAACGTGTTTGTAACAGCCGGTTTGTGAATGTTATATTGCTGCCACATTCTTTTGACATATTCTTCATCATCAAAATAATGATTATACGTCGATGAAACCAAGCCAAGGCCAAGTGCTGAATAATAGTTTTTGTCTGTTTGCGGATCTTTTTCATTCAAGTATTTAATAATATATTTGGACGCCTTATCTAGGTCATACATTTTACTGTACAGGATAAACATGCTGTATAGCAAATCCTCCTCAATGCCTACCTCCTTCCATCTCTGGGCAAGTTTGTAGGCACTTTCGTAGTCATCCTTTTCAATATAGATATCAAACAACTTTTGATTCAAACCTACATCATTAGGGGCTTTCTTCAGAAGCTTTTTGATTTCCTCAATGGCGCCCTCGTAATCCTTAACTTTTAAAAGCAGCTCAATTCTCATAAGCTCCTTGATTTGAGTGTCACATTCAAGAACTCGTATTTTGTTCCTCAGCTCGAACTTTTTTAAGTTATTTCCCGAAAGCTCATGAATTTTGATTAAGTCATTGATCGTTTGAAAGCTTTCGTCTAAGGAAAACAGATATTTAAGACACTCCTCAGCCTGATCAAAGTTACCGTTTTTTCTATAACTGATTTCAAGCTGCTCATATAAAATCATATAGAGAGGCTTTGTGATATCATATTCAAGCGCCTTGCTGAGCTGATCAATTGCTTTTTCGTACTCCATCTGCTCTATAGACTTGAGACTTTCCTGTAACAGGCGTATGGCTCTTTCATCGTCTTCCTCAGAAAAAGAATCCCTAGTATACTCTTTTTGCGGATACATCTCATTAAAGAACTCCAGCATCTCATCGTCAATCTCTGCATAGGCAGCCATCAGCTCATCCCATGATTTGTATTGGAGAAACTCTTCCAGAACGCTGTTGTACTGCTCGTCAGCCTTTGATTGCCGCTCTTTAAAATCAGCTAGCTCCCTGTCTATCAAGCTATAAAAATTGTTTAAATCGGTCATGCATTCTCCTCCCTGTCCTTGATGATGTAGAGTATTAGTTGATCGCCCTGATACACCGCATCAAGTTTATTAGCAAGGCTGCTGTAAAAATCAGCTTCTTCCTTCGGTATGCGGTTCCACAAGCCTTGGCTCATGTATTCCTTCCAGGATATGTCTTTCTTATACATTTCACTAAACACAAACCCCACGTTTGAGGATTGAGTTTTATAGCCCTTGATTTTAAAACCCGTTTGTTCAAGCAGCAGATTCAGACTGTCAAAAGAGTGTATCATCAGGTGTCTTGGGGGATGTAGCCAATGCCAATCCTTCTCGTATTTATGCCAGGTATATGCGGCAATTGGCATGGAGATATAACATACGCCAGTATCACTCAACAATTCCTTAATTTTTAAAAGAGCATCTCTTTGTCTGTCCATTCGCTGCAAGCAATCATTTAGTATGATAAAATCAAATTTGCCGTCTACTTCATAAAAATTTTCTTTATAAACAACACAGTTATCAGACTCATACTCGAAGCATGGTAATAACTGTTCATCAATACCGACTGCTTTTTTGAAGCCCATAGCACCCAAGGTTCTAGTAATCTGGCCATTACCGCAGTTTATTTCAAGAATAGAATGGTTAAGGCTTTTCATTTCAAACCCGTGTAAGTAGGGGTACATATACAAGGACGCCCACAAGATAAACTTAAATTCATCTGATTTGTCATAGCTGCTGAAATCCAAGACAGAAACAGACGCAAAAGCCTGTCTGTCGGCATCAAGATACCTTGAAATATCAGATGGTTTCTCCACAATCTGAATACATTTGCACTTACTGCATTCCATATAATCAAAGGCTTCCCTTGTACCCGAATGCATCTCACGCGCCGTAATGGTTTTGTTGTTTTCCTCGTTGTCGCAAATATAGCATTTCATACATCACCTCAAGGTTAAATAGTCTCGGTTATAAAAAACGCCTGTGATCAACACAGGCGTTTTTTACCGTATACATTTTACTGTTATAGCTTATCTCAAAAGCTGCAAAATATTCTGCGGATTCTGGTTCGCTTGGGTAAGCATAGACATAGCAGCATTTTGAAGAACGTTTGTCTTCGTAAAGGTCATCATTTCCTTAGCCATATCTGTATCACGAACACGTGATTCGGAAGCAGACAGGTTCTCAGCGGAAATGTCAAGGCTCTTAATCGTATATTCCATACGGTTCTGTAAAGCACCCAGCTTAGAACGTTCTGAGGTAACGTAAGAAAGAGCCGTGTCCAGTCTGTCAAGCAGTCCGGTAATGTCCCCGCCGCCTCCCTTTAAGACGTTAATTGCAATATTACCTCTGCTGTCCTTCAGTCCGAGAGCATCCGACTTTAAGGAACCGATGGTCAGGAATATGCCTTGATCGGCATTGGCGCCAACCTGCATGTAGAGGCCTTCCTTCGCAGTGTCCTTACCTGCTGCTGCAGCAACTTCGGCATCCAGTTTTGTTTTCGTGTTAATCTTTTCTGTATCGACATCAGTCCTTGCCTGAATAGACTCATTCAAATCAACGGTAGCGTCTCTTTGAATCTCACTCAGGTTGTTGAACACCTTCGCTCTGTCATTCATAACGTTGGCTACCTCATCAAGCGCCAATTTCCTGGCAGCAGCTAAATTGTATGCATTAATATAGTCATTCGCTTTCTGTACCTTGTAATTGTCACCGCTTAAAAGTGCTGCCTGGGCAGCTTCGTATGCAAGATCGGACGCGTTTGTACCAGTAAATACGGAAGTGCCTGATGCAGTATTAATGGCAGTATAATTAGAATTTGCCGTAGCAGTAGAGGTACAAGCAGCAGATGTGGCAGTCACTAGAGAGGTACCAGTACCCGTAAACCCGCCAGCTGTAATTGATGTGGGATACGATCCTGTATTAGTAAGAGTTAAAGTTGCACCGCTTATCTGAAGTGTTGTCATAACGGCTGTATTACCAGCTGTAGTATTCGTTGCTGAATATGCATACGTCGATGTAATAGCACTTGCAGCTACGCTAGACGTTGCCGTATTCAAGCCAAGGTCATTGGCCAAGTTGGCCAGTACATTTGTAGCTGTTACACTTGCTAAAGCGTTGGTATATGCGGCATTAGCGACTGAATAAGCACCGTTGTTCGTAGCCGAATAACTCTGCCAGTTCGTACTGTTCGTAAACTTACTAAAACTGTCGGAGGCTGCTGTAGCGATATTACTGGCTTGCAAAACGGCCTTATTCGCCTTGTCAAATGCCTTAGTCGTAGCGTCCAAGGCAACAGTGAGCAGACGGATTTTGTCATTGGAGCCTGCATAAGTACCGTCAATTAATTTTTTCTTGTTAAATTCTGTTCTGCCTGCCATGGAGTCAATTTCGGCAATAAGCTGATTGACTTCGTCTTGCAGCTTCTGACGGTCGCCTGTGCCAACAGGGTTGTGTTCGTTTGTATCATTGGAGGATTGAACAACAAGCTCGCGAATACGCTGAACCATGTTGTCGATTTCCTGCATACCACCTTCAGCGGTTTGAACCAAAGAGATTGAGTCTTGAGAGTTCTTGGAAGCCATTTCCAAGCCTCTGATTTGTGCTCTCATTTTTTCGGAAATAGCAAGTCCTGCTGCATCATCGGCTGCAGAGTTGATTTTTATACCAGAAGACAGCCTGGCAGCTGCTTTGGATTGGGCAGAGCCAACCAGCTTCATCGAGCGGTGGCTGTTTAAAGCTAATACGTTTGTGTTTACTACCATGTTACTCATTTTCGTCATCCTTCCTTAGATATACTATTCGCAGAAATCCGTCTGCTACGATTCCCCTCGGTATTTAGAAAAAACCGAAAGCTGCACCCCTCTGAGTAAGCTCATGCTAAAGCTAGGGTAAGCAATGTTTCAATGTCAAAAAGCAGGCTATAGATCTTAATCGAACAAGCAAAAAGTGTACGTACTGAATAAACTATTTTGCTCGACGAAAAAGAGTCCGCATTCTGACTTGAAAAATACTTCTATATTTTTCAAAATAATATATCGTCAGGAATTTTAAAAACTTAACAAAATTTATATCCTTACAAAAAAATTTTTATTGCATTGGTTCGGATGGTACAAAATGCTTTAAGAGCAATAAAACTCCGGATGCTTCAAATCCCTTTCAGACAAAATCACATCGCCGCTATAATATTCATTCCAATTAATCCCTAAAGCACTGTCATTATATGCAATTCCTGCCTCATCCCCTGGATCGTAGAATCGTGAACACTTATACACGAACTCTGCTGTATCGGAAACAACCAAAAAACCGTGGGCAAAGCCCTCAGGAACATAGAATTGAAGCTTGTTTTCGGCAGATAGCAAGACTCCCTCCCATTGCCCATAGCTTGGACTCCCTTTTCTGATGTCCACTGCAACATCATAGACCGCACCGCTGATCACCCGCACGAGCTTACCTTGCGGGTTGTTTTTTTGGTAGTGAAGGCCGCGAAGAACACCGATTTTGGACTTGGACTGGTTGTCCTGCACAAAGTTCATGTCTAGGCCGGCAGCAAAAAAATCCTTTTGATTATAGGTTTCCATAAAGTAGCCGCGATTGTCACCGAAAATCGTCGGTTCAACGATAACTAAGCCCTCTATTTTTGTTTTGATAAAATTAAATTTATCCATAGTTCCCCTCACATCATTATTCTTAATACGGATCGCTCTTTGTCATTGATCGTGCTTGCTTCTTAAAATACTTGTTTCTCAAAACGCTTGTTTCTATGATGGCAGATTGTACATTTTTTTGTAATACTCTAAGTATAGTCCCCCTGTTACGTTTTCCAGCCAAGTTTTGTTTTCCAAATACCACTTGATCGTCTTTTGTATTCCCTCTTCAAAACAGGTTTCCGGATGCCAGCCAAGGTCTTTTCCGATTTTTTCTGGATCAATCCCATACCGTCTATCATGTCCCTTCCGGTCTGCTACATGCTGAATGAGGCTTTCGTCTATCGTAGTATCTACTTTTTCGTTTAAATATTGAATAATCGTCTTTACGATGGTCACATTATGCCGCTCATTGTGTCCACCCACATTGTAAACCTGCCCATCCTCACCCTTACGTATCACCAAATCTATGGCCTTACAATGGTCTTCAACATAAAGCCAATCTCTGATCTGCATGCCATCACCATAAATCGGAAGCTTTTGATGCGTTAGTGCATTGTTAATCATGAGTGGTATCAGCTTCTCTGGAAATTGAAAGGGCCCATAATTATTGGAACAGCGGGTTATGTTCACAGGCAATTTGTATGTATCGTGGTAAGCCTTGACAAACAAGTCTGCCGAAGCCTTGCTGGAAGAATAAGGGCTTCTTGGGTCAAGGGGCGTTGATTCTGTAAAATAGCCTGTTTCCCCCAATGAGCCATAAACTTCATCGGTGGACACCTGTAGAAACTTACAACCAGCCTTATATTGATCTTCCCCGATTTGCCAATGCTTTTTAGCCGTGTTCAAAAGATTTACCGTGCCAAATACATTTGTTCGCACGAATACTTCTGGATCCTTAATGCTACGATCCACATGGGTCTCAGCTGCAAAATTCACAACAACATCAAAGGCGTATTTCGAGAACAGCTCGTCTACAAGGGAAGAATCACAAATATCGCCTTGAACAAAATGATAGTGCGGATGTGTTTCAATGGCTTTTAAGTTCTCTAGGTTTCCTGCGTAGGTAAGGCCATCAAGATTGATAACCTGAATGTCTTCATAATTCTTTAGTATAAAATGAATGAAATTGGAACCAATAAATCCAGCTCCACCTGTAACCAAATATTTTTTCATCAATACAATACCCCTTTTTTAGTTTTTGGTTGTGTTATGCATTTCTGTAAAGAAGGATTGAACTGCATCCTTCCAATGTGGCAGACGCCTAAATCCATTTAAGTCAAGGCATTTCTTTGAAAGCCTAGAATTTTTTGGACGTACGGCCTTTGTGGGATATTCTTCAGTGGAAATAAAATTGACAGTAGTCTTTAACCTGGCTACATCGAAAACGTATTGCGCCAGTTCAGCCCAAGAACAAAATCCTTCACTGGTGGCATGATAAGTACCATATTTCTCTGTACCAATCATGTCACAAAGTAGGACGGCCAAGTCCTTTGTATAGGTCGGGGAACCAAACTGATCAGAAACAACGTTGACTATATTTTTTGTTTCGGCAAGTTTCAGCATAGTCTTGATAAAATTATTACCGTTTTGACCAAAGATCCATGAAATTCTTACAATGAAGTACTTTTGCAAAAGTTCTTTTACTGCAGTCTCACCCGCAAGCTTTGTTTTTCCATAAATACTAAGGGGCATAGGTTCCTGATCCGTCTCAATTTCATGCGTTCCAGTGCCTTCCAGTACATAATCCGTACTGATATAAATCATCTTTGCATTCATTTCCTTGCAAGCTTTTGCAAGGTTTTCGGTGCCTTTGTGATTGATCCTTGCACAAAGCTCTTGTTCATCTTCTGCCTTATCGACTGCCGTATAGGCGGCACAGTGGATGATACAGTCTGGAGCCTTTGCTCTTATAGCATCTATTGTGCTTGAATAATCACTGATATCAAAATCTTCAATATCAACCCCTACACAATCAATGCTTCTTTTCTCTAATTCTTTTACTACATCGTAGCCTAATTGGCCCTTTGCTCCGGTAACTAATACGTTCATGTTTAGCCTCCATTTTTATATTTTGATAAACTATTAAACCGATTCTGCAACAGTTTCTGCTATGTGCAGTAAATATTGTCCGTACTCTGTTTGCTTTAATTTTGAAGCAAGCTCCAGTAACCGCGCTTTATTAATAAAGCCTTTTCTGTAGGCAATTTCTTCAATGCATGAGATGTACAGTCCTTGCCTGGTTTGCACTGCTTCTATATAGTTGGCAGCATCCAACATGGCCCTAGGTGACCCTGTATCAAGCCAAGCCATTCCCCGGCCGAAAAGCTCCACCTTTAGTCGGCCCTGCCGATGATATTCCATATTAACAGCGGTGATTTCCAACTCGCCCCGTGCAGATGGTTTTACGCTCTTTGCTATTTGAACTACATCGTTATCATAAAAATATAGACCGGGAATTGCAAAATTAGATTTTGGAAACTTTGGCTTTTCTTCAATAGAAATGACATTGCCTGATTGATCAAATTCAACTACACCAAAATCACTTGGATTACTGACATGGTAGCCAAAGATGGTTGCCCCATCATTTGTCGCACATGCAGCTTTTAATCTTACTGAAAATCCATAACCATAAAAAATATTGTCCCCCAAAACAAGGCAAACCTTATCAGAACCGATAAAGTCTTCTCCCAAAATAAAAGCGTCCGCTAAGCCTCTTGGCGCTGTCTGAATTTTATACGAGAACTTCATGCCCAAAGAGGAACCGTCTCCTAATAGGGCTTCAAACATCGGTATGTCCCTTGGCGTTGAAATAATCAGCACTTCCCTGATCCCTGCAAGCATTAAGGTTGATAGAGGATAATAAATCATCGGTTTGTCATACACACTCAGAATTTGCTTCGAGACTGCAATAGTAGATGGGAATAATCGAGTACCGGCCCCTCCGGCTAAAATAATACCTTTCATTTTGAACTCTCCTCGTGGTTTTGTATTTGCTTTTTGCTCTAGTCGTGCCTTTTCTTTCAAACTATAATTCTGCAATTCATATTGTATAGCAGCATCCTTACTGTGTCAATAAAACCAAAAGTGTCGGTCTCTCCTGAAAATAATCGCTTTTTATGTGCTGATTCTAATACAAAGTGCATTATACCCAGCTTTTAAAACATATACCAAGACGCCTATTAATGGGAGTTTTAAGTAGCTGCGTATAAAAGTCCTTTGAAAGGCGAAGCTTTTTATGTATAATATAAAGAAAAGTTTGAAAGGGTGGGACATGCGCATGCGCGAATTTAATGTAACAGGCTTATGCGTCAGTGACGAGCATTATATGGTTGATACTAGCGAAAAGTTGTCTCAGATCAAGCAGCTCATTGACAAGGGTAAGTACTTTACTATCAACCGAGCTAGACAATATGGAAAAACGACTACCCTAAATCTTTTGCGACGGCTTCTGTTTCGCGAGTATATTTGCGTGATGCTAAGCTTTGAAGGCCTAGGAACGGATTTTTGTCAGTCATCAGAAGCTTTTTGCTCAATCTTCGCCGAACTCATCGGGGAAGCCTTACAGTTTAGTTCTGCAACGGAGACGTTTACCAGGAGATGGAATGAATACAAACCGAATGATTTTAAGCAACTAAGCAAACAAATAACGAACCTGTGTCAAAATCATCAGTTGGTATTAATGATTGACGAGGTGGACAAGGCAAGCAACAACGAGGTGTTTTTAAGTTTTTTGGGCATGCTTCGAGAATTTGTAAACATATTGATGAAAAACTGGCAAAAGATTGGTCTGTTGAGGGCATTAAAGTGGCGGTTAAGCTCATGATTGAGGAAAAAAACACTCTCTTTGATGATTTGTTTAAAAATCTTGAAAATAATCGACAACTTTATGATTTAACTTATAGGATCAGCGTGTTAGGGGAAAGTATTCAACCGAATATTCATAATCCGCTTGTGAATTTGGGCTTTATATATGGGATATTCCGAAAAAGAAACGGCGTTTATAATGATATCAGAATCAGTAATAAAATTTATGAACTGCTGATTTATAACTATACGCCTTTCGGAATGAAAATAGCATCAAGCAACAAGTGTAACAACATCA
>CAZSXS010000029.1:0-41234 GCA_964611385.1 uncultured Defluviitaleaceae bacterium | reverse complement strand
AACTCCATGGTCAGATGAACATATTCCGTGTCCAGGCTTTTTAAAATGTAGAACCCGATACAATATAAGCTGATATTGAAGGGGTAAAGCGCCACTTGCACAAGCCCCAAGGCCATAAGACCATAACTGCACGCCTTTCCAACCGTGATAATTTGCTTGTTGGCCTTGACAACACTTGTGCTCCGGTACAAAAAAATCTGCAAGAGCCGTCCGCCATCCAAAGGATAGATGGGCAACAGATTAAACAGCAGCAAAACCAGGTTTAGCATAACAATGTAGTCCAGATCAATTCCATTGCTAAAAACCCATTGGGGAGAGCTACCCTTAAACAGAAAAAAAACCAAGGCCAGCAGCCCGTTTACCAAAGGCCCGGCTACAGCCAATAAAACCCTTTGGAAGGCTGAAAGTTCCTCGGTTTTTGAGATGACAGCCACCTGCCCCAGTGGCAAAAATTTGATGCCGGAGATGGACAGCCGAAAGAAAAGAGCCACGAGGACATGGCCGAACTCATGAAGACTGATGGAAAGAATCAGAATAAAAAATTGCTCTATGGAACCTAGAGCAATCATTAGTAGTACGAGCACTATGAATAAAGGATTGACTTGGATTTTCGGCATGAAACCTCCTCCGGCCCTTGACAATTATTGGGCTATGTAGGTTAAAGGGTCCTTGAGTACATCCTGATACCACACAGTCACGTGTACATGGGGGCCGGTGGATAAACCCGTATTACCGGAGTTTGCCAGCACCTGAGCGGTTTTTACTTTTCCTTTGGTAACTTTCAGCTTGCTTAAATGGGCATACATTACCTTGAAAACCCCGTTGCCATAGATGATGTATTTCCCGTACGTTTTTGAAGTACCGGCTTCCAGAACAGAACCATCGAACATGGCCTTGACAGGCGTACCCTCTGGACAGGCAATGTCAAGCCCCGTGTGGATCTCCTGCTTTTTTAAGATGGGGTTTATTCTATCTCCAAAAGCAGATGTAATAACACCCTTTACGGGGAACTGCCACTGAATGGGCGGGGGAACCGGCTTTTCTTTCGTTTCTGCTGCATATGTAAAAACGGAAGAATCACTAAAATCCTTGAGGATTGTCAGATTTTCAAAAATACTTAGTAGTTTTTTTTTGCGTTTAATTCATTCAAAATATCTTCGTCAATTCTTGGGCTTACAAACTTGGAAGTATCCACTGTACTTTGAGCATTGTCAGCATTGAGGCCTTGGGCTGCATTCCTAGCGCTATTCGAAGTGGTATCCAAAGATGCTGCCCCCAGATTTCCGGCTTCTGTACTCAGAAGTGTGACCCCTGTGCCGCCCAGTTCCTGCCCGCTAGTTCCACCAAATCCAGCAAGCCCACCAAGCCCAACAGCATCTAATCCAGCCTCTGGAATGGTGATGCCTTTACCACCCGTAGCCAAGCTGCTGTTAGCGACACCACTGCTTTTGCCTTGAAGATCAAGGGGATCATCGTTGCTTACGGGCTCCTTCCCCAAGATCCCATCAAAAAAACTTCCGGCTGCTTCCATAAAGCCAGCAATAGGCGAGTTTTGAAAAAATGCCTCTGCCTGTGCCCGCAAATTGTTGGTAAAGGGCGTCTTAATTACAAAAACCATCAGTACCAAAAGAAGCCCCACTGCCACAACAAGGATCTGAGACGCAATGGTCTCAGCATAGCTTCCTTTTTCTGCTGTTGCCTGATACTTACGCCTATACTCTGTTCTTCTCATTCTGTTCCCTCCTAGGTAAATTTACTTGCTTATCAATAAAATATATGTGAGGGCAGGAACAGATATTACTTCTTTATCATCGTTAATAGCTTACTTAAATCTTATCCATATAAATAACCGAGATCACATGTTCAAATCCCTGAATCCAGTCCAAAATCTCTGGGCTGACGGGGGAATCCACCTCAATGACGGAGGTAGCTGTACTTCCTTTACTTTCGCGAGTCAGGCTCAAGGTGACGATATTGACCTTTTTAACAGCCAAGGTTTGAGTAATCTGGCTGATCATCCCCACCTTGTCATAGTGAGAGATGATGAGTGTGGTGTACTTCCCTGTAAAGGTTGCATTGACAGAATTGATGCTGCCTACACTGATGTTTCCTCCACCAATGGATGAGGCCACCAGTTCCAGGCTAGTTCCGTCAGACTTTGTTGCCAGAGCCTTCACTGTATTGGGGTGTACGTTTCCCAAATCCGCTTCTTCGAAGCGGATTTCAATTCCTTTTTCCTCAGCCAGATGGATTGCGTCCTTAATCCGCTCGTCATAAGGTTCCATACCTAAGATTCCGGCAACCAGGGCCTTATCTGTTCCGTGCCCTCGACCTGTCTTGGCAAAGGAGCCATGGAGGGTGAATTCCACCCTCTCAAGATCCCCTCCGGTTAACATATAAACAATGCGACCGATTTTTTCAGCGCCGGCCGTGTGGGAGCTGGAAGGCCCTATCATTACAGGCCCCAAAATCGAAAAGATACTGTTCATTGGTACCTCCTATATTATCCGTTTACCGGCAGCTGTACTCCCATGCTTGTCGGTATATATTTGCTCTCCGTCTTTCTTGTTTCCACCTGCCGATCCAAATTTTGCTGAGCTGTGGAAAGCATCAACTTGATTCGATTGACTTGGTTCACTTCGCTGGCCCCTGGGTCGTAGTCGATGGCTACAATGTTGGAAAGAGGGTAACGCTTTTTCAGTTCCTTGATGATTCCCTTTCCGGTCACATGGTTGGGCAGACAAGCAAAAGGCTGAGTGCAGATGATATTATTCGTTCCGGAATGAATCAACTCAACCATTTCCGCTGTCAAGAACCAGCCTTCACCTGTTTGATTTCCCAAGGAGACGATCGGTTCGGCCAGTTTGCCCAGTTCCTTGATAGCCACCGGCGGGGTAAAGCGATTACTTTCCGCAAGGGCCTTACTCATACTGGAACGCAAGAAATCGATGCCCTTGATAGCTGCATTGGACAGCCAAGTGGACAGCTTTGAGCTGCCGAAGTACTTTTCCTTATACTTTGTATTGTAAAAACTATACATCAAGAAGTCCGTAAAATCAGGCACTACGGCCTCGGCTCCTTCTTTCTCTAAGAGACTGACGATATCTCCGTTGGCTATGGGGTTGAATTTGACCAGAATCTCTCCTACCACACCAACCTTGGGCTTCACAATATCCAGCAAAGGCAAACGGTCAAAATCCTTAACAATCGCTGCCACATTGTGCTTAAAGCTCTTCATGTTCCCATGCTGAATATCATTGATGCAAATTTCCCGCCAGTAGGCATGAAGCTGGTCGGCTGAACCTTTAACCTTTTCGTAAGGCCTGGTTCTATAAACCAAGCGCATAAATAAATCACCGTACAGTAAGCCCTTGAAAGCGTTAATGGTAAAGGAGGGTGTAATGCGAAAGCCGGGATTTTTTTCAAAACCCTGGGCGCTGAGGGAAATAACAGGGATGTGGATATTGGCCTTGATCAAGGCTTTACGGATGAATCCAATATAGTTGGAAGCCCGACAGCCTCCGCCGGTTTGCGTAATAATGACGGCGGTATGATTTATGTCATACTTTCCGGATTTTAGAGCTTCCAGAATCTGTCCAACCACAATCAGAGCAGGATAACAAGCATCGTTATTCACGTACTTAAGACCAGTGTCAATCACACTTCTGTTCGTGTTTTTCAGAACCTCCAGATTATACCCGGCCGACTGGAAGGCACCCTCCAGAAAATCAAAATGGACAGGCGACAACTGCGGGGAGAGGATCGTGTGGGTCTTTTTCATCTTTTTGGTAAAGCTGATCCGGGAGTAGGTGTTAATTTCCAATGGCTTTCGGTTCAGCGACCCACTTGCTTTCCTTTCCTTAATCGCAGCTAAAAGAGAACGGATTCGAATTCTGGCAGAACCCAGATTGTTGACTTCATCTATCTTCAACAGGGTGTAGATATTGCCGCTACGCTTCAAAATCTCGTGAACCTCATCAGAGGTCACCGCGTCCAGACCACAGCCGAAGGAATTCAGTTGCACCAATTCTAAATCCTCATATTCCTTCATCGCTACTAGACTTGCAGCCGCATAGAGTCTGGAATGATAGGCCCACTGATCCCGCACGAGTAGAGGGCGGTTTACCTTTGCCAGATGAGCAATGCTGTCCTCACTGAGCACGGCAATCCCATAGCTATTTAGCATTTCAGGTATGCCATGGTTAATCTCCGGGTCCACATGATAGGGACGCCCGGCCAAAACGACAGCGGTTTTCTTTTCTCTCTTTATGTATTCCAGGGCTTCTTCACCCTTTTTTCGAACATCAAGCTTGTACCGTTCTTGCTCGTCCCAAGCCTTATCCAAAGCGGACAGGATCTGGAAGGGGGACAGCGTTTTAAATTCCTCTGTCTGCAAGACTTCCAACAGACGTTTGCCCAATATTTCCTTATCCCGAAAACTAAGGAAGGGATTCAAGAACTTACCCAAGCCTTCCATGTTGTTTTTGATGTTCTCTGGGTAAGAAGTTACGATGGGGCAGTTGTAATGGCTGTCGGCTTCCTTAAATTCCTTGTTTTCATAGGCTACACAGGGATAGAAAATCAAGTCCGGCTTTTGCTCCAGAAGTTCTGCAATATGCCCATGTACTAACTTGGCCGGATAGCAAACAGATTCGCTGGGAATAGACTCCATACCCTTTTCGTACACAAGCCTAGTAGATGGGGGCGAAATCAAAACTCGGTACCCAAGCTCCGTAAAGAAGGTGAACCATAAAGGATAGTTTTCATACAAATTCAAAACCCTTGGAATCCCTATTGTAGCCTTGGCCTTTTCCTTGGGCAGGGGCTCGTAAGAAAACAACCGCTCAAGCTTATAGCGATATAGATTGGGCACGGCTTCGTTGTCCTTGGATTGAGCGACTTTCAAAGGAGAAACGCTGCTTTTTTGGTTTTGTGTACCGCTTTGCATTCCATTTTCACAGCGGTTTCCAGATATAAACTGCCGCTTACTCTCGCCTTCTTTAAACTTATTAATGGTCAGGAGACAATTATTCACACAACCCTTACAGCGGGTCAGGCTGGTTGAGATTTTCAAGTCTTGCAAGGCCTTTTTGGAAAGCAGGCTCGGCTGCGCATCGGCTCGTTCCTTGGCAAGAATGGCGGCTCCGAAGGCACCCATGATACCGGCGATATCCGGCCGGATGGCTTCTCGTTCACTGATCTGCTCAAAGCTACGCAAGACCGCATCATTATAAAAAGTTCCGCCCTGAACTACAATCTTAGTACCCATATCTTCTGGATTCGTGATCTTGATAACCTTTTGAAGTGCGTTCTTGATTACAGAGAAGGCCAGTCCGGCAGAAATATCAGAAACCAAAGCCCCTTCCTTTTGAGCTTGCTTGACTCTGGAATTCATAAAGACAGTACAACGGGAACCTAGGTCGATGGGATTCTTAGCAAAGAGGGCATTTTTTGCAAAATCGGCTATTGGTAAGTCTAAGCTTTTAGCAAAAGTTTCAATAAAGGAGCCACAGCCAGCAGAACAAGCCTCATTGAGCAAGACATCGTCAATTACACCGTTCTTAATCCGCAAACACTTCATATCTTGCCCACCGATATCCAAAATAAAATCTACATCGGGGCAAAAGAAGGCAGCAGCCTTATAGTGAGCCACGGTTTCGATCTCCCCATGCTCTACCAGCAAAGCGGCCTTGATCAAGTGTTCCCCATAACCGGTAACACAGGAGGATTGAATTTTGACCGTATCCGGCAAGCAATCGTACAGCTGATCCAGGGCAGCCATAACGGTACTTAAGGGATTCCCTTGGTTACTGCTGTAATAAGAGTAGAGCAGTTCTCCACTTTCACTGATCAAGGCCAGCTTTGCCGTGGTGGAGCCGGCATCAATACCCAAAAAGGCATTCCCTTCATATTCACTTAAGGCTTTCTTTTTCACCTTGCTTTTTTCATGTCTTTCTTTAAAGCGCTCATATTCTTTCTCATTATCAAACAAGGTATGCAAGCGTTCAATTTCAAAATCAGCTTTTTTCTCTTTATTGAGGTTTTCAATCAGCTGATCAAAGCTACCATTACAGGAATCTAATTTTCCATTTGCGTTGTGTTCAACCATCGCTTCTGCACTCAATGCACTACCAATCGCTGCAAAGAGGTGAGAATGCTCACTTTCTACAACTTCCTCCGAGGTCAAACCCAGCACGGAAACAAAGCGTTCCTTCAACTCAGACAAGAAATGAAGGGGGCCGCCCAAAAAGCTAACTCGTCCCTTAATAGGCTTACCGCAGGCCAATCCGCTGATGGTCTGACTGACAACGGCCTGGAAGATGGACACGGCAATATCACTGATAGCCGCACCCTCATTAATCAAGGGCTGAATGTCACTCTTTGCAAAGACCCCACAACGGGCAGCGATGGGGTAAATTACATTGTATTCCTTGGCTTTTTCGTTCAGCCCGCTGGCATCAGTTTGCAGAAGGGTCGCCATCTGGTCAATAAAGGAGCCCGTCCCACCGGCGCAGATGCCGTTCATGCGTTGCTCTATCCCATTATTAAAATAAATAATTTTAGCGTCTTCGCCACCGATTTCAATGGCAACATCCGTCGTGGGCGTAAAGGTGGTAATCGCCTTTGAGACCGCCACAACCTCTTGAATGAAAGGTATACCCAGCCAAGCTGCCAGCGACAATCCGCCGGATCCCGTAATCATGGAAGTAAAGCTGATATTTCCCAGGGTGCTTTTGGCAAACAGTATGAGTTTCAGAAGCGTTTCCTGGATATTGGAAAAATGCCTCTGATACTGACTGAAGACCAGCTCGTTATTTTTGTTTAGGACGATCAACTTTATTGTTGTTGAACCGATATCAATTCCTAGCTTAAACATAAGTAATCTCCTTTTCTTTTCACTGCAGGGTAAGACTCACCCTACATAAGTACGCAGAGATTATAGCTTATATTCTTTTTATATTCAAGTGATTCATGTCTTACGATGAGGATGTAAGTATTGGTATGGAAATAAAACCTTGGGGGGAGGAAGGGAAAAACTTTTTCGCCGTTTGAAAAAGTTTTTCCCTTCCTCCCCCCAAGGTCTTCCTTAAATAGATTCTGATGGGTACAGAAGTTCTATGCCTTTTCCGGCGCAGTACTCAATCCATTCTTCTCTGGGCTTCCTGTCTGTGATGATGGTTCCGACTTTTTCAATGTCTGTGATCTTATAAACGGAGATTCGATCTACCTTGCGGTAGTCTACCGCTAGGATCACCTCACGAGCGGAGGCCATCATGGTCTGTTTGATTTCTGCCTCCTGCTCACTGGATTCCGTGATGCCTCTTTCCATGTCCATGCCCTTGCAAGAGATTACGGCGGTATCAGCGTAATAATTTTTCATAGCACTTGCGGCTGTGGCACCGATGAAAGACAAGGAGGCAGAACGCAGAGTACCGCCAGAAGAAATGATGGTTATCTTTTCATATTGACTCAGGCTTGTTATGATGCTGACGGAATTGGTTATAACCGTTAGGCTCAGGTTTTTTGGAAGGTTCTTGGCAATCTCCAAACAAGTTGTGCTGGAGTCCAGCATAAGCACCTGCCTCTTGGTAAGCTTTATCGTCAGTAGCTCAGCAATCCGTCCCTTCCCTTCTATATTTTGGTTCATCCGGGCGGTAAAAGGAGTATCCTCCCGTTCATTCAACTCAAGGTTAAAAAAAACAGCGCCCCCGTAGGTACGTTTTAACAGTCCAATCTTTTCAAGCGCTTCCAAGTCTCGGCGGATCGTCTCCTCCGTGACCCCAAACTCCTTACTTAAGGTCGACACCTTTACGGTCTTATCTCTTTGAATCCGTTCTGTAATAATTTTTTGTCTCTCAAAAACTAGCATTTTATCCTCCTCCGCGGCACAGCCGCTTTTTAATCTTCTTTTGCTATCTTTATTATTCGATCACAGTTTTTAATCGTCGAAGGCCTGTGGGCGATTATGATTATCGTTTTGTCCTTGGAGAGCCTGTCGATGGATTCGACGATGGCTTTTTCGTTTTCGTTGTCCAGAGAGCTGGTGGCCTCGTCGAAAAGTATGACTGGTGGATTCAGCAGTAAGACTCTTGCGATTGCTAAGCGCTGCTTCTGCCCGCCGGATAGCTTTACGCCCCGCTCTCCAATAACAGAATCAAACCCTTGGGGCAAGCTGCGAATGAAAGTGTATATGTCCGCTCTTTCGCAGACACGGATCAGGTCTTCTTCCGTAGCATCCTTTTTAATGATCAGTAGATTTTCCCGAATGCTCAGATTAAAGAGGATGGGCTCCTGCATTACGCAGCTCAGCACTCGGTTGATGGAGGCCGCACTCAGCTCCTTTAAGTTTCGGCCACCCAAATAGATGTCTCCTTTGGTTGGCGTGTAGGCACCGGCCAACAGCTTGGCGAGTGTAGATTTACCGCAGCCGCTTTTCCCTACCAGCGCTACCCGTTCGCCCTTGCGTATACTGAAGCTTAGGTTCTGTAGTATTGGCGCTTCGGCGGAAGGATATTGGAAGTGCAAGCCCTCCACCCGGATTTCGCCTTCCAGATTCTTTACGCTTTCCTTTGGTGGGGTTTCGGTGTCTAAAATCTGAAACAACTTCTCATAGGAGGGTACATCGTTTTTCAGACCCATATGCAGCTCGGAAAGCTTTGAAATGTGTCCGAAAAACTGCTCATAGTAGTTCATAAAGATCAATAGGCTTCCCACGGTCAAGTGCCCTTGGATGATCAGCAAGCCGCCCAGAAAGTAAAGGTTCATCTTGGTGATAAACATGTTCTTGAACTCAATAAATCCCCGGTTGATAAACCACAGCACTTGCCGCTTGATGAAAAGCGGGCTGAGCCGATCCCAATAGGAAGAAAACACCGCCTCTTCGCTATCCTCTAAGCCGTTTGCTTTGATCTCCTTCCAGTTTTGGAAGCTTCCGTGCAAAAAGCTTTGATAGCGGCTCCATTCCTCTCGGTAAGCCGCTCCTACGGCCTTGGCCTTTTTACCCATGACCTTCGTAAAAAGAAAGGACAAGGGAACCATGCAAAAACCAAACAGGGAAAGCCAAGGATTCAAGACCAGCATAATGAGACCTATGACAGTGATGTTTGCCAAGGAAAATAAAAATTCAATGATATGCTCAAAAATAAAATCCCGGGACTTGCTGACATCATCCGTCAACCTGGTGTTGAGATCGCCAACGCCAAAGCTTTCATAGTGAAGGCTGTCTAGTTGCAGATACTTTTTAAAGAGAGCCTTGCGAATTTGTAGGGTAAAGGGCATGTAAAATCCTTGGTTGTATCGTGTGTCCAAAACCACGCCAAGGCTTTGAAGGGCATATACGCCTAGGTAAGCCAACAGTATGTAGGGGAGCAGCTTTAATTGCCCTTGAATCAAAACATTGTCGATCAAAAGCTTGTAAAACACCGGCGTAATCAAGGTCAGCAGCATCTTATACAGCTTCAAGAAGCCCAGGGCATAGAGCTTTTTGATTAGGGGTTTAGTGAACACCCAGAAGCGTTTGAAAAAGAGGTAACGCTCGGAGCTTTTGATGGATTTAAACATTGGCCGTCACCGCCTTTTGAGAAGCTTTGTGCTCTTCGTATTGCTCAGAAAAAAGCAGTTGATAGGCTGCACTGTGCTTGATCAGCCGTTCATGGGTGTCAAAGCCTTGAATGCGTCCCTCATCCAGCATCAGAATCTTATCCGCATTCAAAATGGTGGAGAGCCTGTGGGCAATAATTACGATGGTACGCCCCCTGCAAAGCAGTTCCCAGGAAGCCTGTATAACCTGCTCGGCCTCTCGGTCTAGGGCACTGGTAGCCTCATCAAAAATCAGAATCTTCGGATTCTTCAAAAAGATTTGGGCAATGGCCAGACGCTGCTTTTGCCCACCGGACAGACCGATAGCTGGGGTATCCAGACCCTTCGGCAAGGCATCCACGAAATCCCACAGATGCGCCCCCTTCAAAGCCTCTTCAATACGTCCGTCTTGGCTCTTGTCGTCTGAAAAAATCAAATTGTACCGTAGGGTTCCCTCGAACAAGATCGTTTCCTGATGAACGATTCCCACCTGTGCCCGTAAGCTTTTTCGGCTGCAAGCAGCGATATCCTGCCCGTCAAGGCAAATGCAACCGCTGAGCGGCTCATAGAGCCGGATTAAAAGGTTGGCGATGGTACTTTTTCCGGCACCGCTGCGTCCGACCAGCGCAATTCGTTCACCCGACTGAATGTGAAAGCTGATATCTCTGAGTACAGGAAAGTCTTGGCTATAAGAAAAGACCACCTGAGAGAAGCGGATTTCTCCCCGTTGAAGGGAAAGACTAGGTGCCTGCTCCACATCTACCTCTCCGGCTTCTTCCAACACGGCTTGGACACGTTCGATTCCAGCCATGTTTTCGGCGATGGCCAGAGCCTTTCCGCTCAGATTGGAAACACCTCCAGACAATCTTTTGAAATAATCTGCGCAGGCAATGAAGCCGCCTACCGTAAGATCCCCCCTTGCAATGAAAAAGGCGCTCAAGCCATACACGCACAGCGTTCCCAAAAGCGTACAGGCAGCACTAATTCGCTCGGACAGCACTTGAATCCTCGTAACAGAAACCTTCATACGATAAACCGAAATCGAGCGCTTGAGCAGCAAGTTCAGCACCCGATCTCCAGCACACAGAAGTTTACTATCTGTAAGCCCTTTCAGCATTTCATAGATCCAGGCGGCTATGAGTCCGTTTTCCTTTGATTTTTCCTTATGTATTGCCTTGGCCTTCTGGGAAAAATGCTTTGACACAAACACAACCATTGGCACCAGCACCAGAGAAACCAGCCCCAGCTTCCAATTCAAAAAGAACACAAAACCCATGGAAATAAGCGTGTTAATTAGGGCTCCCAACGTATAAAAGATATTCCAGTGAATCAGATTCATGAACTGCTCCGTGTCCTCGTTCATGCGGCTTAGCAGGTCGCCCGTCCTCAGATTTGAAAGCTGCTTCCCACTCAGAGAAAGAACCTGATTAAAGATCGCCCGCCGAACATCAAACAAGAATCGGGTCATCAAGGAGGCCCAGGACATGTTCAGGCAGAAGTGCAGCCCCTGGGACAGGAGAAACAAAGCTCCATAGATTAGAACAATCTGCAAAAACTTTTCCATGTTTTTGCCATAGAAAACCTCGTCTACTAGCTTTCCGAAAATAAAGGGGTAGGAGGCACCAAAGAAGCTGGTAGTAAGTACACAAAAAAGCAATATAAAAAATTTCCGCCAATGCGGCTTCGCAAAGCGGAAAATGAGGTAAAAGGTTTTAGAGAACTTAAGTGGGGACTTTGAAGTTGGTTGTATAGCTGATTGAGTAACTGTATGCTTGATCATAAGGCCTCCTACAACAAACGCATAGCAATCGCTGCATCTTTATTTGACATTTCCTTCAACCGGGCTGCGCTTTCGCTAATCTCCTTCTTGATCTGAGCGTACTCCTTCATAATCTCTGCTGCCATTTGAAGCACCTTGTCCTTATCCAGGGAATCAATCGACGTATAATAGGGCTGCTTGATGTATTCCATAAAAGCTTTGATCTTAGGGTCATAGACCAAACCGATTAGGGGCTTACCCACACTGAAAGCATACACCAGCGTATGTAAGCGCATGGCAATAACAAACTCAGCCAGACCGATGATTCCCAAAAGCTCATGGACAGGAAGCTCGTTTTTGATGATTTCTGCCGTAACACGCAGCCGTGCCATTACCTCTTTGCAAAGGGTGGCATCGTCGGGGTATTGCATGGGGACAAAGAGAGGGGTAAGCCCGTAGCTTGTGCTAATGCTGTCAATAACAGCCGCAATCTTTGGCACAAAGCCAGGGTCCATGCTCTTCCAATAACGAAAGGACAGAACAAAATATTTCTTGCCCATGTCTAGCTTTTCCTTCGTACAGACAGCTTTGATTTTCTCCTTTGAAGCCGGTAAAAGAGACAGTGTAGCGTCGCAAGAGAGAATGACTTCCTTTTCTTCTATCCCCAGCTTTGTCAGAACCGCCAGGCTTTCTTCTTCACGGAGGGTAATCACATCGCATAATTGAAGCGCAGCCTTTGCCAAGGGAATGTTTCTCTTCTTGGTAATGGGGCCGATTCCGTTTGCATAGAGCATGATTTTGAGTCCCAGGGACTTTGCAAAGGCTAGAAGGGTCGAATAGTAAATCAAGGACTGGGTGCTGGTGATATCTTGAATAATGCTTCCCCCTCCATAAACGAAAAGGCGGGAAAGCTTCATATACTTACGAATTTTCAAGAAATCGGAGCGGTTGATCGAAAAAACGCCATACTTTTCAGTGGCCGCCTTCGGGTTTTTTGATACAAGCAAGATGCGCAACGCTTGGTTTTCCTTACGCAGGCTGTCAATGATGGCGGTGATCAGAGCCTCATCCCCGCTATTATTAAAGCCATAGTACCCGGCCAGCATTACATCAAAGAGTTTCCCTTTTTCCTTTTGCTTTTCAAGCACAGAACGGTAGATATTAATATGGGTATTCTTCATGTTCTCCGTTGAAAAATTGCTCTTGGCATAGCTGTAAAGCCCCTGCCCCAACTGATCCCGAAGGGTCTTGTCTCTTGAAAGAAGAACCATGGCTTTAGCCATAGCCTTATGATCGCCGGAAGGAACCAGCAGTCCTGTCTCCCTGTCCTTAATCAAGTCGGGAATCCCGCCCACCGCTGTACTGATGGTAGGCTTTTGCAGCAGCGCCCCTTCCAAGAGCATATAAGGGAAGCTTTCGCTGTAAGAGGAACAGAGGTTAATATCAATGGCGTTAATAAAGCTGAAAATATCTTGGATAAAGCCCAGGAACTTCACCTTGGACGAGATCCCCAGCTCCTTGCAGAGCTTTTCCAGGCTTTGCTTTTCAACGCCCTCGCCCGCCAGCAAAAAGAGCAAATTAGGATTTTCCTTCAAGGCCTGAGCTGCCGCTCGGACAAAGATTTCATGCCCCTTCACCTTATCAAAGCGACCAATGATCCCCAGAATGGTTTTACCCCGGTACTCTGCAGGTTCAAGCTTGTGTTTTCTCAAAAAGGTTTCTTGATCCACGTAAGAGATGTCTTGGTTGAAATCCACAGCATTATAGACCGTGAAAATCTTTTCTTCATCAAAACCGCGGTTCACCAACATATCCTTAAAATCTCTGGATATGGCAATGAAGTAATCAATATACTTCAAGGAAACAGCATTCAGTTTTGTAAAAATCAATTTCTTATAGAGGTTTTGGGTAAAGTCCATGCGATAGTCGCTATGCATGGTAGAAATGATGGGCAAACTAATGAAGGGGCGCAGAAACATGGCGACAAAATTGGCTCTGGCCCCGTGCGCGTGAATGAGATGATACCGTTCTGAGCGAATGAGCTTCACCAGGGTACGGATCACGGTCAGATCCGAACGAAACTTCTGCTTAATCAGGCCGTAGGGGATGCCCGTTTTGGGCAAGTCCTGATAAAACGAGCCTTCCATAAAACAAATAACCTTAATATCAATCTCCTTCATCAAGGAGCGCAGGAGCGTATAAACATGGGTTTTGGCCCCGCCTGTATCCCCTCCACTAATCAAGTGCAATACCTTCATAGCCGTTTCCTCTTATTGTTCACTACCTCTATCCTCGGCTGTTGTAGATTGAAGAAACCCATGGATAAACCCATGACTATCCAAAATGTTAAAGTTACCCTGGGGTAGTACCAGACGTATTCCACCATGGCAAAGAAGATAAAGGATACAATGGTGGCGCAGAATGCCGCGGCGTAGTACTTGTACTCCTGGGAGGGCGTCTTTAGGGCAGTGATTAGGTTCCGCTTGAAGATGGAAAATACAAATATAACAAAGGATAATAAGCCGAAGATACCTGTCTCTATAATGATCTGAAATATTAAATTGTGGGAGTGCATGGCGTTGGTGGCATATGGGTCGGCAACACCTTTGTATATTCGCTCAAAGGTGGCAGGCCCCATTCCAATGCCCATCAACCAGTTTTCCTTCATCATTCGGGAAGCGCCCTTCCAGATTAAAAGCCTGTAGTTACTGGAGGTGTCCTTTCCGATGGTCAAGAAGCGGTTGAGGATGGTGCTGGGGATGAAGGGGATGGCGGCCAGGCCAAGGATAATAAAAAATGGAACCAGCCTGGGATTGACAATCAAAACAAATACAAAGGCCGCAATCAGAAAGGAAAGGTAAGAGGCTCTGGAATACGTAAGCAGTAAGCAAAGCATACAGGGAGCCAGCATTCCGGTGTAAATGAAGCGGGCGATGTCCGATTTGAGACTTAAAATGTAGGCGATGCAAATGGGGATTAATAAGATTAAATACTCTGCATAGTTGTTGGGGTTGTCCATGGTGGAAAAAATGCGCCCGGGCAAGCCTTCACTGGCGTTCATGTCTACAAACTCTGCCCGGATTTCAATGCCCAGTACCCGTTGAGCAATCCCCAGCATGGAGGTCAAAAACATGCCAATGAAAATGGCGGTCATTAAAACATTAAAAATGCGCTGATTCTTCACCGCATAGGCAATGCAAAGGGACAAGACAATGCAGGATAAAAAGATCAGCATAATCCGTATGCTGTCCATAAAAGCGTAGGATGAAAAAAAGCTCAGTATAACAACCATGCAGTAGATGATTAAACTGGTAGGAGGCATGGACTTGATGGTTTCCCGTTTGCCGGGGAAGGGGGTCAGCACTGCATGAGACAGCGCAAAAACCATAAAGAAGGCCGCCGCGACAAAGATTAAAGGATTACTCCAAAGGCCATGAGGCGTAATGCTCATTACCACAAAAAAAGCGCCCAGGAAAAATTCAAGGGGTTTGACACGGGTAAAGACCTGTTGGGATAGTGTGCTTATTTTTTTTGAAAGAGACCCTAAAAAAATGCTCTTAGGCAGCATTTTGGCAACAAAGGTAATCACGCCTCTACAAAGAGAGAAAAAAAGGTCCCAAAGCGTGCAGACGATACGTATGAATTTATTTTGGTATACAATTGGCTTGACCAAGAGCAGGTCTCTGAAAAACTGAATGATCTTGGAGGCGCCAAAATATTCGCCCAGCTTACAAAGCAAACGATAGGCAAAGCTGTTTTCAAAATATTCGTTCAACAGATAATAGGCTCGTATGATCAGTTTGATTACTATACTTTCTGTCATAAAAATTCTCCCTTAGGCCTATTGGCTCTCGATATCGCTTTTTCTGTCTATGCCCGAAATTCTCAGGTAGATCTTTGCCTTACCGGCTCGAATGGTCATGCCGTGCCCGACACCGTATTTATTGCCGTCAATCATAAAGCCGTTGGCAAACATCTGTCCCTTTACCACGCCGGTCAAAATCAGGTTGGTGATGCCTTCTCTTTCAGCTTTGTGCATAACGCCTTGATCGTCAGCCACGTAGTAGAAGCCGGGGTTCTTTACGATATCCGTCACCACTCCCAGATCCAGATTCTTGCCCTCGTCCTCAATTTTGTCACCCAGGTTGATGACATCTGCCACGAAGTCCAGGACATCTTCTGTATAATACTGAACCACAATCTCCTCGCCTTGCTTCAAGGCTCCATCAATCACGAAGCGCTTAAAGATAAAAGCCCCCACGACCAGCAGCACAAAAACCACGGCTAAATCAATCAGGCCGAACTTTCCGAACAGGCGGCCATTTTTGTCTATTAGCATATTTACTCTCCTTTTGCTATTTTCTCCTTATAAGCTATTGCTTTCAGCTTTTGAAGCAATTTTCTCTTCATTTGCTATTTCTTCTCTTCAATAGCAGAAATTCTCATGAATACCTTGGCCTTTCCTGCACGTATGGTCAAGCCTTGCCCCACATTATATTTGTTTCCGTTAATGATTAAACCGTTTTCAAACATCTGACCTCTTGCTACGCCGGTCAGGATCAAGTTGGTGATGCCTTCTCTCATGGATTTCTTCATAACACCCTGATCATCCGTTACATAATAAAAGCCGGGGTGCTTTTCGATGTCTGAGACAAGACCCATGTCAAGGTTTTTACCTTCATCCTCAATCTTGTCACCGGTCTGAATCGCATCCACCACAAAGTCTAGGGTATCCTCCGAATAGTAGGTGACCAGAATCTCCTTATCTTGCTTCAAAATACCGTTGGAAACAAAGCGCCTAAAAATAAAGACACCCACTACCACAATCACCAGGACAATGGCTAAATCAATAATACTCAGCTTGCCGAACAAACGGCCCTTTTTGTCAATAATCATTTCTACTCTCCTTCGTACAACTCAAACAATTTCTCTGTCAAAATATTCAAATCAAAAAAATGCTTAACCCCATTGAAGGCATTCATTCTACAAATCTCATAGAGTTTTGTGTCTGTCATCATGCGGTACATGGCCTCACCCAGGGCATGAACATCATTGAAGGGAACCAGCAAGCCACAGTTGGTGCTGTTAATGACTTCTGTATTCCCGCCCACAGCAGAGGCAATGATGGGCAAGGAGTTGCTCATGGCTTCCAAAATGGCAAGGCTCAGAGCCTCATTTTGTGAGGAGTTGACAAAAGCATCGGAGGCCATCAACACTTCTTCCGCATCATTCCGATATCCGGCAAGGAGTATCGTCCCCTCCAGGTTGTTGGTAGCAACAAAGGTCTTGGCTTCCTCCAACAAGGGTCCCTCGCCGCAGAAGATGACCCGAAACTTTTTATTGCAGATTCTTTTTAAGTACTGTGCCCCCTGGAGTAAAAACAAAGGGGCCTTTTCCTCAGAAAAGCGAGTCAGGCATACAAAGACAAACTCGTCCTCGGCAATGTTAAACTCTCTCCTGATTTTCCCGTTCGTGATCGTCTGCCCCATAAAAAATTTCCGGCTCAAGTCCACTCCGTTATAAATAACCTTGATTTTGTTCTCCGGAAGCTTGTTTTCAATCAGAGCCTGCTTTTCTGCCTGGCAGACGGCAACGATGGCCGCATTTCCCCCTGTCAGCAGGCGGTTAGTTAGCTTGATCAGCCGCTTGTTGTGGGTAATGATATGGGCGGTATAGATCACCTTCACCGGATAAATCTTTTTAGCCAGCAAGGCAATATAATTTTCCCGTAGGAAGTGACAGTGGATGAGGTCAATTTGATTCACCTTACAGTAAGCGGCTAGAGTTTTGGCGGCGAGGAGGTCGAAAGGGTGACGGAGCCTCAACCGAACTGGAATGATCCCCAGTCGCTGTATCTGTTCAAAAAGTGGCCCCTTTTCATTGTAAATAAAATGTACCCTATGCTTCTTTTTCAGCAGGGCTTTGGTCGTATTAAGAACATATTTTTCAGTTCCTCCGCTTCCGGCATAGTTAATCAAATGTAAAATATTCATGCATTTCTCCTAAACAGCCTATGGCTGCTTTCACCCGCTCGCCTTTCATGAAAACTGAAGCAAGCGCTCTCCATGGCTATCATATTTTCAAATTAAACTTAAGCAACTTCCTACATTCTTTAATCCCTAGGACATAGGCCGCAGAAAAGTAAATCAACACACCAACAAGCACCGGCAAAAATAGGCGTATCCCCCGGTTGATGATAGAAACATTATCAATCAGAGGATAGGCAAAGAGCTTGATCAAATAAATGGCTCCGCCCATCAAGACTGCGGCTAGAATGCATTTCAAAATGCCTACAAACACCTGCCGATCAAAGGCACCAATTTTCTTTCGCATACAAAGATAAAGGACGCAAACGCCCGTCGTACTGGAAAGACTGTAGGCCAAGGCACAGGCGTAGAAGGATACGAAGTTCATAAAGGCCAAGGTGGCCAGCACATTCAGCCCCATAATCAAAAAGCCGACCATCGCAGAAATTTTGGGATTCTTTTGGGCATAAAAGGCTCTGTCAAAGACTTCCTTCAAGCCCAACGCCGGAATGCCACAGGCAAAGATGCCCATCAAGTCACCCGCGATTTTAACATCAGCTTCCGTAAAATTCCGAAAGCGGGCGATGAAATCAAAGAGACTGTACCGTAACAAGATAAAGCCCAGCACCGCGGGGATCAGAAAAAAGAGCAGGAGGGAAATAATATCTTCCAAGGAAGCCTTGTACTCATCTACACTTTTGGCAAAGAGGGCCGAAAGCCGGGGGTAATAAACCGCAGTAAGGGAATATACAAAGGTCAAGATAGAGGCCAGCAGAAGATTTTGCACATTACCGATCAAGGTGGACATATTAAAGCGGGCGGCAATAACGGTACTGAAAAGCATGTTAATCTGATAGGCCGAGGCGCTTAAGAGCATGGGAAGACAAAGTCGCCCAGCGGTTTTAATTTCCTCACTTTTCAAATCAAAGGAGGGTTTGTAACGGTAGCCGCTTTGTAAGACCTTGGGCAGTAAGATCACGGCTTGCAGGGACAGCCCTAAGAGCGTAGCAAAGAGTAAGCCCGTCACCTGAAAGCGTCCGGATAAAAAGAGCAGATACAAGATCAGCGTAAGGCTGGACGGAAGACTGACCGCCGCCGGAAGCTTAAAATGCCCTCTGGACTGCAATAGCCCCTGAAAAACATAGTTGAGGCTGTAAAAGATCATGACCGGCATAATGACGCGCAGGGCAAAAATCAAGTAGGCAGCCTCACCCTCTCCCGTATGACCAGTGAGCACAGGCATGATAGGAGCAAGGAGGAAACCAATCCCGATCAGCAACAAGCTGATCAGCAGAACCAGGGTAATAATGCTGTCGATGAACGATTTCGCTTTTGCTTCGCTCTCTTGATCCTTGTTGATCAGGGAGGAGTAAATCGGGACCACGATGGTGGTCAGGGTAGCGCCGATACTGGTGAAAAGCACATTAGGGATGGTAATTGCTACTTGATAAACATTGATCTCAAAGCCTGTGGCTCCAAAGTAAGCCAAGTACATTTGCGTACTAACCAAGGAAAGCAGTCTGGATAGGATGGAAATGATGGCAACGGAAAAAACCGTTGCTCCCAAGCCAGCCGTTAGATTTGCGGATAGAGACTTTGTGCTTTTCATTGAACGCCCACCTGTTCAAACCAATAGTTGATATTTTTGCCGTCCACACTGAAGCGCAGCAGGGAAAATTCCGAGTTGACTTCTGTTCCATCATAGAGAGCACTGATGTTCAGATAGCGGATGCCATTTTCGATAATGGCATAGTTGACCGTATTCTCCGTAGACACAACGAAAATGTTCTTTCCTTCCAGAGAAAGGTCGCACAAGGCTTCTTGGAAGTACTCGTATTCCTTTTTGCTCTCGAAGTTCAAAGGACTTTTGTCCGTTTGTATGATAATATGGTCAGATTTACTATTTTTTATATCCTTATAGAAGGAAGACCACTGATTAAAATCCGTACTTACAAATCCACCCTTGGCAGCAGTCATGCGCACCAAGGTGACAGTATCGTAGGTCTTGGTCTGATACGCCTTCCCATAATTCAGTATGCTAAAGGGAGAGGTCACATCACTGTCACCGGCTAACACAACGGCGTAGGGATTTCCATTCAGCCGAGCGTTCAGTTTGTTCGTAACCAGCGTATTCAAGGCTTCATAGCCCTGGGGTGCTTTGACTGCGGGTTTGCTTCTGCCCATCAGCGTCAGTACAGAACCCTTGGCAAAGGGATAAGCTGAATTAAGCGGGTCATAGAACTCTGTAGGTTCCTCATGGGACAGCGGCTCATATTTCACAATTTTCTCTGTGTACAAGTCTGAGAAATAAAGCTTGCTTGGGGGTGTATCCACAGGGTTTGACAGGTTGGCGATATAGATTCTCTCTATATAAATAGGATGGGCTAATCCCGTAGGAATCAGACCCGCTACCTCTTTCCAGCCTTCCCAATCCACCGTCTTGGCCAGATCAATCAAATGAGCTTTTCCGTCACCGTCCACCAGCTTCATCCGCAGCCAATTGGCTGAGTTGTCGCCATAGACCGAGAGCTTGATCGCATAGGCATTTTCCGGCAAGAGCACTGGATCCAAAAAGCGAACATAGGCTGCCTGTGTCTCCTCAGAAGGTTCCATCTTATAGTTCATCTCAATGACCATCTTGTTCGGGAGCAGCATATTGTTGAAGCACACATTCCCTGTAACGTTGGCGGGATAGCCTATGTAGTCCATGGGAAGCAGAGGGCTGATTTCTTTCAGCAGGTGGGTTTCGATGCCCACGTTCACATCTATGTAGGTTACTATATTTCCGATTGAACATTTGATATACCCAGCCCCGTTCTCCGTGGGCACGAAGTAATCATTACTGACAAAGCCCAGGGTATAGGGTACGACTTCATACTGAACGCCCTTGTAAACAGGAGCAAAGAATCCGTAGGTACTACGTCCCGTGAAACGCAGAGGATATTCCTCCCTGACCGCCATGGTCAGGTTGTATTGCTCCGGGATCAACTCTGCCAGTTCCAGAGAAGTCAGACTGGTCTGGCCGCTCAAACCTAAGTTGTTGGCGCTGAGATTGATGGTTCCCAATCGTGAGGGATAAAAAAGTCCCTCTGTAAAAATAGCATTGGCATCGTCATAGCCTAGGCTAGTCCCATACAAGGGGGCGGTGTTTAAGGCTTGGTCTATCCCATAAATCTGTAAGGGTAAACCTGTGTACTGAAAGACCTTGTCGTTCGCTGGCCGTATTTTGATGGCACTAATCAGGTTGTTGGGGGAGGTGTTGAAAATTCCCAGGGCATTGATGACCTTGCGTTCACTCCCTTGGGAGGGTGTGTTTGCAAGACTCAAATGATCGTCGCCAGGATTTCTCACAGCCATGGCTGTTGAACCACCGCCGTCGAAGTGCATTGCTTCGTAGGCTCCATAGCGCAACATCAGATGTGCCATTTCTTCATGGGTGGCTCCAATACTATGGGTTCTGCCATCCACCACCATGACGATCAATTCTCGTCCGTCGGGGCTGTAGCCCACGGCTGTTCTTGGCTGCCGCCCCTTGGGCACATAGCCTTCATCATAGGCAATCTGTCCCCGGTTCAAGAGCTTTCCCGCTCCGCTGATGCCGGATTTGATTTGAGACAGGTCGATATTGGCACTTAGCTGCACTTCGGCCTTTTGGCCTATCTGCACAAGTGTTTTAAAATAATCCGCTGACTGCTCACTGATTAAGATAATAAATCCGTTTTCCGGGATGACAACGGTTTCGCCCTTTTGGGAGATATAGCTAATGAAGCCGGAATCTACCACAATCTTCGTCGTGTTGGGAAAACGGGCATCAATACTGTAGGTATCCGTCATCAAGTTTCGGTCAATATAAGTAGAGTAGGTCAAGTCCGTAATTTTGTTATAATTAAAAACCTGGATGTTTTCCACTCCGTCGTTCAAAAAAACAATGTTGGTCTTTACATAATCAATCAAAGGACTGTTATTGTAGCCGATCAGCATAGAGGCATATTTATTTTTGTCTGAATTGTTGATTCGGTCGGCTGAGAGAACTTTTCCGTCCTTGATCTCCGGCCCCACTGACCAGGAATAAGTCCCAGCCATATTAAAAAAGTCGGCATTTACGCCTGCAACGGCCCCACTGTCGGAAAGTAACTTACTGGTGGCTTCCTTTAAGCCCACATCCACAAGGGAGCTTACAGGTTTTACACTGATATTGGGATTTGTTAAATCAACCTTTATGACATACACATCCAAAAGCCCGGCTTCCGTAACCCGTTTCGAAAATTCATAATGAATACCGTTTCCCACATCCTGCGTATAAGTTTTTTCGTAAAGAGTGACAGCACCGAAGCTTAGACTCGAAGTCATTAGCGTACCAAGAAAACAAACCGTTGAAAACGCAAGCAGTTTTATCCTTGATTTTCTGACGTTTTTTTTATCTCTCAAGATCCAAGTACCTCCTTTATCGCTAAGACTGCAGCTTCTGTACGCTCCGTATTAATGATAAAGCCGATATCATACTCGGCTGCGCCCAAGTATTGGCTAAACTTCTCGTTTTCTAGACGAAAGGCATAGGGAAGCTTGTCCTGCTCTCCATAAACGATTAAATCTTCATATTCCTTTAATTCTTCAGGGCTAAGAAATTGATCCAGCTTGCCAATAAACTCCGCTTCGATAAAGCCCTGAGTCTCAGCTTTTGTGCAGATGAGGACGTCCAGCTCCCTAGCGGCTAGCATAGCGTAAAGCTTTTGGGACATTGCCATATTGGTCTGAGGATCGTTTTCAACAGAAAAGAAATTGGCATGGTCAACCTGTAGCGTTTCCTTGTCAAAATCCAGGGTCTCACCCAAGCTGGCTGCAAATTCAGAGAGCTTCACATCGGGAATATAAGTACCGACAAAGGCAAGATAGACATAGGGCTTTTTCGGAGGGTTAATAAAAACGGTATTAATGATGCTTCCCACTACGAAAAGCCCAATGGCAATCCCGATAATGGGTAGCCTATAGTACTCCCATATATGGTCAAGCTTTTGCTTCCATGTCATGTTTTGATCTTTGATTTCTTTAAACATAGCTCCTCCTTAGTAAATTCAGTCAGTCCTCAACCTTCAGTCGGCCGATTTTTTGCAGGGCTCTGGGCAGGGCGTCCTTTGCGTTTTTCCAGGGCTCATTTTTATTGGTATAATCAAACTTGCGAATAAACCAATCCAAGTCTTCCTCCAGAGCCTTCATGGCTTCCAGTTGGATCGGAAGCAAGAGGTCAATAAAATTCTCGTACTGTTTTCCGTCCAGCTTGCTTTCTGCCTCTGTCAGTAAGAGCGCAAGGTGTTCCAGGCAGAAGCCCTTAGAATTTTTGACCAAGTCTCGGATCTCCGAATCCTTTTTATAGATATAAAAAAAGGTATCCACGTAGCGCTCAAAGGTCTTTTCCACCCGGTTGCATACATAGCAAGAGGAGGCCACTTCCTGCAAAAAGCTCACAGCCTCGGAAGGGCCTTTTTTCTTTTGGAAAAGCTTGGGGCTACGTTCGGCCAAATTTTTTGTTAGTTTCGGAAACTTGGCATTCATGGTCTGCAAGTGGGTATGAAGCATCAGAGAGAGACCGAGTCTGTTTTGGTTCTCAAACATACGAATCAGATGGTTTCGGCAAAAGCCAACCTTGTTGGTTTCCATGCGGATATCATCCTCCATATAGGATGGCCCCATGACAAATTCAATGACCTCTGTCTCAAGTAGATCATACATCGTACAAAAAGGGCACTCCCCACCTGCCTTAAAAGCTTCAATGACCGGATATATATATATATTATTTTTCATAAAACCTCCTCTTATATAATCAATCCCAACTCGAAAGCGGCTTTCTCCCAGCAATCTTCAGGAATGTTTTCCATTTTAATTGCGCTGTTCTTTGCCTTTGCAAGTTCGTGAGCCCGCATTATGCAGAGAATGACATAGTTTTTGCCTGTTTGTAATGTTTTTACAACGGCCCTGGGCCATATGTTCGCCTTTTGGTAAAGACCGCTAGGCTCAAAATCAGCAATGATCTGATCAAGGTCATAAGGAATCGTAATCAGTTCAGCCTGCCATTCTGGATCTTGGTATTCGAGTTGAACAAACTGAGCTTTTATTTGCTCGTTGATCGGATAGCCTACGCTACCACAGCTAATCAGGTACTTGTCATGGGTTGTATATGTGTACACCATCATCGCCTGGCTCGCTGTTTGATATCGGTGCCCGTTCATGGTATATTAAAACAGTAAAATCCGTACCAGTATACCACTTCAAACAAGATAGGGGAAGTAATAAAATGAAAAATTCTGATAAATATTTCAAGTCGGTGGAATTTTCAGCGAAGGGCAAGCGAGTGCTTTTGAGGGATTTCGACAGCTTCAACATTCGGGAAATTCTGGAATGTGGCCAGTGTTTTCGCTTTGAGAAGGTCTCAACGGACACCTTTGCTTTGGTGGCATTTGGCAAGGTTTTGTACATCACTCAAAGAGAAAACCACATCGAATTCTATCCCGCCACAGAGGAAGAATTTTTGCAGCTCTGGTGTCATTATTTTGATCTGAACACGGACTACGCGGCCATCAAGGAAAAACTGTCCGAGGATCGCGTGATGAAAGAAGCCATCCGATATGCAGAAGGCATACGCCTCTTAAACCAGGACCCCTGGGAAACCCTCATCTCCTTCATCCTCTCTCAAACCAATCGCATCCCAAAAATCAAAAATGCCATCGCTGCAATCTCTCAAGCTTACGGAAAGCCCATCCTGCTCCAAGCAGACAGAGACTTCCCCCTCACGGGGAACCCCTCCTACTACCGCTTCCCAGCTCATGAAGAAATGAAGCAAGCCACAGAAGAAGAGCTGATGAATTTAAAAGTAGGATTCAGGGCAAAATACATAGTAGATGCAATAGCGAAGGCACAGGATTTAGGATTGCTCTCAGCAAGGCCATTCGAATCAAGCATACTCAGCTCGAATACAGACTCAAGTTCCAGGCAGAGCGCACACAGTTCAAACCTAGACTATAGTGCGGAATCAAGTAATTTCCTTCCCACTGGGGAGCTAAAGGAACGCTTACAACGTATTCACGGCATCGGGGACAAGGTTTCCGACTGTATCCTGCTTTATTCCTGGGGGTGCAGAGAAGTCTTTCCCATTGATGTATGGGTGAAAAGGGTCATGGAACATTTTTATTTTGAGGGAAAGGAGGTCAAGCGGGAAGACATTGGAGCCTTGGCACGGGAAAAATTTGGGTTGTTGGCAGGCTTTGCGCAGCAGTATTTGTTTTTTTACGCAAGGGAAATGAGAATCAGCGTGAAAAACGATAAAAAAATAAGCAAGCGTAAAAAAAGTATCGATCCCATTGAATAATTCATCTGTATTCTTCCGAAACCCTTGTTTTTGTCTGAATTTACCTGTTGCATATTTGCAGTCATTTAATTAATATATTGCCTGTGATTAGCACTCGTTTGAAGTGAGTGCTAATAAACTAAGACAGAATTGAAGGCATAGCCGAGGCAAGCAGTCCAGGCAAAAAGCCACAAGAAAAATTATTCCAAGGAGGTAAAATCATGAAACTTAAACCATTAGGTGACAGAGTAGTTATTAAGCAATTGGAAGCTGAAGAAAAGACAAAATCCGGAATTGTTCTTCCTGGCCAAGCGAAGGAAAAGCCGCAGGAAGCCGAGATAGTAGCAGTTGGGCCAGGCGGCGTAATCGACGGTAAAGAGATCAAGATGGAAGTGAAGGTTGGCGACAAGATTATTTATTCTAAGTATGCCGGAACCGAAGTCAAGATTGATAAGGATGAGTACATCATCATTAAACAAAGCGATATTCTTGCAATTGTTGAATAATCGAAAACCGATATGGAATGAAATGATAATAAATAGGAGGATTCAAAATGGCAAAACAAATTAAAAACGGAATCGAAGCCAGAACAGCCCTTGAAGCTGGCATGAATAAGCTTGCCAATACCGTTAAGGTTACCCTCGGCCCCAAAGGACGTAATGTTGTATTAGATAAGAAGTACGGCACGCCCCTCATCACTAACGACGGTGTTACCATCGCTAAGGAGATTGAGCTTGAGGACGCATTTGAAAACATGGGCGCTCAGCTCGTAAAAGAAGTTGCTACCAAGACAAACGACGTGGCCGGCGACGGAACCACCACAGCGATTGTACTTGCTCAAGCAATGATCCAAGAAGGTCTCAAAAATATTGCTGCCGGTGCAAACCCAATCATTTTGCGCAAGGGTATGCAAAAGGCTACCTTAGCTGCTGTTGAAGCGATCACTGGCATGAGCCAAAAGATTGACGGCAAGAACCACATTGCTAAGGTTGCGGCTATTTCCGCAGGCGACGAAGAAGTCGGCAAGATGATTGCTGACGCGATGGAAAAAGTTTCCAACGACGGCGTAATCACCGTTGAGGAATCCAAGACCATGAACACCGAGCTTGAACTGGTTGAAGGTATGCAATTCGACCGTGGTTATTTATCCGCTTACATGGCTACCGATATGGAAAAGATGGTTGCCAATTTAGACAATCCTTACATTTTAATCACCGACAAGAAGATTTCAAACATTCAAGATCTTTTACCCATCCTTGAACAAATCGTTCAAACAGGCGCAAAGCTTTTGATCATTGCCGAGGACGTAGAAGGCGAAGTTCTTCCAACGCTCGTTGTCAACAAGTTAAGAGGTACCTTCACTTGTGTTGCTGTTAAGGCTCCCGGCTTTGGCGACAGAAGAAAGGCTATGCTTGAGGACATCGCTATTTTGACCGGCGGCCAAGTGATTGCAGAGGAATTAGGCATTGAGCTTAAGGACGCAACCATGGATATGCTTGGACGTGCAAAGACCGTTAAGGTTGAAAAAGAAAACACCATCATTATTGACGGTGCAGGCGACAAAGACAAGATCAACGCTCGTGTAGCGCAAATCAAGTCCCAAATCGAAGAGACAACCTCCGATTTTGACAAAGAGAAGCTTCAAGAGCGTTTAGCGAAGCTAGCTGGCGGCGTAGCTGTAATCAAGGTTGGCGCAGCGACTGAGACAGAGCTCAAAGAGAAGAAGCTTCGCATGGAAGATGCATTAGCAGCAACCCGTGCAGCAGTGGAAGAAGGCATTATCTCCGGCGGCGGATCAGCCTATCTCTGTGCAAGCAAGAATGTTGAAAAGGTAATGAGCGAGCTGAAGGGCGACGAAAAGACAGGCGCAAGCATCGTCTTAAAGGCACTCGAGGCACCTATCCGTCAAATTGCTGACAACGCAGGTCTTGACGGCTCCGTAATCGTATACACCTTAAAGAACAAAGAAGCCGGATACGGCTTTGACGCAATCAACGAAGAGTATGTAAACATGGTTGACGCAGGCATCATCGACCCAACTAAGGTTACCAGAAGCGCATTACAGAACGCGACCAGCGTAGCTTCCACTCTTCTGACCACCGAGTCCGTAGTAGCCGACATCAAAGAGCCCGAACCTCCAATGCCAGCAGGCGGCGCAGGCGGAATGGGAATGATGTAAGGCAAGAGATAAGACCCAAAAAAGGGAACAAAAAAAGCTATAAGCAGAGTGCTTATAGCTTTTTTTGTTCCTTATTTTTCATTGCACATAGATGTCCCAAGACACAGCCATCGCATATGGGCTTTTGGGCCATGCATTGGCTACGGCCGTGGGTGATTAGTTGGGTATTGATGCGGATCCAGTGTTCTTTTGGCAAGGCTTTCAATAGGTCCTGTTCGATTTTGTCTGGGTCGGTGTTTTTGGTTAAGCCCAAGCGGAAGGAAACGCGTTTGACATGGGTATCTACGGCTATGCCTGGAATCTGAAAGACATGACCCAGGACGATGTTCGCTGTCTTTCGGCCAACGCCGGGCAGCGTAAGTAGCTCTTCCATCGTGGGGGGGACAAGGCCTTGAAAGTTTTGCAGGAGTTTTTGAGCGGAGAGGATGATATTCTTGGCTTTATTGTGGTAAAAGCCCGTTGACCTAATATCTTCCTCAAAGCATTTAAGGTCGGCGTTAGCATAATCTGAAAGCGTAGGATACTTTTTAAACAAGTCCTTGGTGACAAGATTCACTCTGGCATCAGTACATTGGGCACTTAAGATGGTAGCAAAAAGCAGTTGCTCCGGTGTTTCATAGTCCAGAAAGCAGCGTTCCTGCCCGTAGGTTTCGTCCAGTATTTTTAAGAGTTCCTTAATTTTCTTTTTGGTCATTGATGATAAAATCCTCCGTCAATCGCTTCAGTATGGTACTGGTATTCTTTACGAATCTCAGTAGGAATTATGCCACATCCTGCGTTTTTTAGCAACAGTGGATCAAGAGACTTATTTTACCAGCTTTAGCTGTCTTCCATGATCTGATTGTACAGGTCTATCCCGAAACTGGTTTTGAGCGCTTCTCCTGGAAGAAGCTTAAAGGAGCGATGCCCATCCTCACTACGGACGGCTCTTAGGAAAACGGCTTCGGCCTTCTCTTGATTTGCAGCCATACGCTCCGCAAACTCGAACAGGTGGGTTACAAACAGTATTTTCGTATGGTTTTCATAAAGAGCCAGTACGGTTTCTTCGGCGATTCTTGAGCCTTCTCTTTCGGTGGTGGTGGAAAAGGACTCATTCATGAGTAGTAGCGAGTGAGGACTGATTTGATCTATAAGCGTATTCATTCTGGAAAGCTCCTCAGCCAGCTTGCCACAGTTCATTTTGGCATCCTCCTCCCGCGTAAAGTGGGTATATATCCCATCACAGATATCGGAAGTAAAGGAAAGAGCAGGCACAAACACACCGCCTTGCATGAGAAGTTGGGCAATCCCCAAGCTACGCAAAAAGGTTGACTTACCCCCTTGATTCGCCCCTGTTATCAAAAACAGGCGTTTTTCTGTTGGTTTCAAGTCGTTTTGAACTGGCATTTTTCCTTCCTTGAGTGCAAGACTTCCATCCACTAGGCCTTCAAAATGCAGGTAGCTTTCGTCCATCCCACGGGGAACGGGAAAGCAAAGCGGTACAGAGATCGTGCTAAAGGCCTCATGCATGTTGAGGCAACCCACATAAAATCCTGTTTCTTCTCTGAGTTGCCGAAAAAAAGCTAAGCTTTGCTCAGAGAAATGGTTAATGATTTCCAATAGGTTGATCAGGGCTGCGTTTTGAATTTCTTTTGCAGCGTTGACTAGGGATATGTTATCAAGCAGAATTTCTTGCTTCCGGGTTTCCGGCTTTCGAACAAAGAGCTTGCGCTCATTTTTGCCTTTCTTTTCAAGCACCAAGGATTCCAAATGTTTTTTCCCATTAATGCTTCTGAGTATAAAGGCGCTGCCCTTGGCACCAAGTCCTATGCTTGCACCCACAAGCATGGCTTCATGATCCGATAGTAGCTTTAGTTCGCTTACATAGGTCTTTAGCTTTTGGAGCAGGGCAGGGTCCAGATAGCTTATGATGGTTTCGCAAAGCTTCCTCAGCCCCTTGGATAAAAAGCTGCCTTCCGCTTTGACAAGGGTATTTTTCAAGTGCTCGAAAGCGATCAGTAAGATTTCCAACATACCCACCGAATTGATTACCCGTGCGGAGATGTGCGTGATCCGAGCATAGTTAGGCTTGTTGCATTTCTCATATGTGGCAGAGTCTTGAATGGAACTGGCTGCAAGCCGATAGACTTCACGAATGACAGCGGGCTGTGCCATGCAGTCTTTTAGAATATCCTGCCTATAGTAAATGCTTGGCCGATCCGTCAAAGGAGTCAACAAAACTGTCTTGGCAAGCCCCTTGATAAAGTCATCTCCAACCGACATCGTCTGGAAAAGAACATCCAGATTCAAGTCAGTACACACTTCATTCACATCTTTGGGAGGCTGCTTTCGGCCATTCCCAAATCCTTCCCTTCCTTCAACCTCATAAAGCAAGTTCACGTTCATGGCTTAGTCTCTCCTTTATTTGTTGATATGACAGCCGATACCTGTCCACAATAGAATTGGCGTACACCTCTGCACTGGCTGCCTTTCGGATCATGCGATAAGTGCGAAGCAGCCCCTTCTGCTGTGTGACCTCTGCGACCAGACTCACAAGCTTTTCGCTGAAGGAGGACAATTCATAGATGTGGGTTACATATAAACCAATACAATCCAACGCCAGAAGCCCTTCTAGAATCTTTTTACCCATCTGGTAAGCATCTTGAGAAGTAGTGGAGGCAAACAGCTCATTCATAATCACAAGGCTGCTGTCTGTCATTTTGGACTGCATCGCTCGAAGCCTTACAAGTTCCTCCCGAAGTCTGCCGGCATTGTTGCTTAAATCCTCATTCGTTGAGAAGTGTGTAAAGAGATGGTCAAAGGGATACAAAAGCGCCTTTCGACAAGGAACAGGCAGGCCAAGGGAAGCAAGATGTGCAATCTGGCCAAAGGTTCTGGCAAAGGTGGTTTTTCCACCTTGGTTGGGCCCTGTGCAGACAAAGATGCGCTCTTGCCCGTACAAATAAAAGTCGTTACATACAGGGCTGGCTTCGTCCTTCAAGATCTTGGCAGCCAATGCCAGGTCGTAGCCCTCCACTACATCCAAAGTTTTGCTTTGGGTGTAGCAAGGGTAAGTGAAAGGCAGGCCTGTTTGCAAAAACAGCTCCATATATTCAAGATAGGCCAAATAAAATTGAAGCTCTCTTTCAAACCGAAAAATCACATTATGAAAAAAATCTTCTTTCCCGCAGCAAAAAGCTTCAAGCTCCTGGAAGGGTTCGCCATTCAAATTTTTGACGGCCTCAAGAATCCTAGCCTCTAGGGCACACATTTCCAAATCCGTAAACATCCGAATCTCTGTGCAAAAGTCAAGCCCCAAAAGTTTGCCAAAGGTTTCACTCAGTTCCTTCCCGTAGTCTGTATCCATCTCGTCCAGGAAAACAGAAAGCTTCCCATTTTCAATCTGAAGCAGATATCGTAGATTTTTAAAAGCCTTCACCAAACGCTCTGACTGAGTAAAAACCGCTTGAAAGGCCTGAGACTGCTGATAAGGAAGCAACCAAGTCATAAACAAAGCCAAGCCCTTTGAACAAGGTTGAAAGCGTAGTAAGTCACTGCAAAGCTGATTCACGCCGCAGCAGTAGGTATAGCAAGCGTCTAAGACCCACTTCTTCCGCTGCACTTGCTTATGTACCGTTTTGCTAAACCCCACATACGCCCGAACCTTTTTCATCACAAAAGAAAAGGCCTTCAAGCCCTCCAATAGCCCCTTGTCTTCAAAATCCCTCATAATCTGCAAGCGGTATTCAAGGGTTTTCACATCAGAGATTCCAGTATAAAAAAATTCCTCCAGCCGATATTCTTCACGCCCCTTTAAAATCCCTTTGATAACCTGGTCAAGATTCAAGTCAACAAAGTACTCTGGCACCCGAAACCTTGCTCCATCCCCTCGAAACTGCTCTTCCTCTGTACCAAATAAAATGCTACAAAACTCCATTCGCTTCGCTCCTTCCTACTCTTTCGCAAAGCTAGTATAATCCCTGCCCCAAGTGGAGAGTCAACAAAAAAAGCCTAGAAACTAGGCTTTTTGACAGGGCTAAAAATCCCCATGCTTCCGGCTTTCTTTTGATAGGCTTAGAGCCTCAAACTTACCTTTTAAACTCTTTGTTCAAATCCTCGGCAGCTAATTCTGATTTCGCCATGTTCGTAGAAACATACTTATCCCAAATGGCTTTAGGATCGTCTGAAAGTACAGACTGAATGAAGATTCCCTTACCTTCACCTAAAACGGAATTAAAGGCATCCTTATTAGGCGCTGAGAAAAATGCCACGTCATAGTTGTTGGGGGTATAGTAAGGATTTTTTGCCCAGGTTTCCATATTGGTCTTGAAAAGGTCTTCAATGATATAAGGCTTTGAGGTGGGATTTCCTTTCAGGAATACATCAAGACCTTCCAAAATGAAATACTTCTGGAATGTTCTTTGTGTGGTGATGTAAGACTTTTTGCCGCCGGAGGCACTATCTTCAGCGGTGTAATTCAGGGTCACGGTGCCGTCAGCTGCTTTGGTCCAGTCTTCTCCTGGAACCCCATAGGCGTACTTTTCAACCTGCTCTTGTTCAAGTGCCCAGTTGCCAACTGCAAGCCATCTTTCCATTACAGAATCACGGCAGGAGCTGTCAAAGGCAAAGGCGCCCCACCATTCATCCATTTGGCTGACATGGTACTTGCCGTCGTCCATTTTCAAGGTGATTAAGCCCATATCTTCATCTTTAAAGCCAGGTACGTTCTCGGCAAGTTGAGCGGCTGTCTTAATAAGAATAGCCGGGCCCAGGTTTCCATAAAGTACTGCACTTCTACCAGCTAAAAAGCGTTCACGTCCTGCATTGTTTGAGTCTGAGTAGCTGTCTTTTGCCAGTAAGCCACCATCATAGAGTGATTTGATCTGATTGAGCGCATCATAGGAAGTTGCATCCGGAGCACCCCACTGATATTTACCGTCTACTTTTGCATAGCCCTGAATGTTGGGGTTCCATTTTTTTGCAAAGCCTACCCAGCTGTTGCCGCCGTTGTCGAAATCAAGAGGTACCAGCTTATCGCCAAGCTTCCCAGGATCTTTTTCCTTCACCAGCTTCAGAAAATCAACAAATTCAGCATAAGTCATATCTTCGACAGGAGCGTAATCCAATCCCATTTGCTTTGCCCAGTCTCTGCGGTAAGCGAACATGTAAGACTCATATTCGTTATAAGGATTGTTGTTTTTGATTTTTGGGAAGGCATACAGCTGATTGTCAATCTTCAGCTTATTAAAGATACTGTAGTTGTCCATCAGGTTCTTTAAATTTGGATAAGCGCTCATATCACTGGGCAATGCTTTGAAAACGCCCTCATTTACCCACTCAAAATATTCGGCAAAGCCAAGGTTATACCAAGCGATAACCTCCGGAAAGCTATCCGTTGCAGCCAGTACTCTTGTGACCTCATCCCAGTTATCCCAGGCCACAAGCTGAACTTCAAAGTCAAAGTTAAATTTCTCACAGGCTTCGGCTACCAAGGGGTATTCCATCATGGTCTCGGTACCGTCTATACTGAAGACCTTAAAGGAAAGATGCTCTGCATATGGGTTTGATTTGTCCGATTTGTCTGCTTGGACGGGTGCACCGCTTGAACTGGTCTGGGGCGCAGTGGTATTGTTGCAGCCGACCAAAGCTGAGGTAAGTATTGTTGCTGCAAACAGAGTACTTAAAATCTTTTTAAACATTTTTCTTCCTCCTATTTTTTCATTTTTAAGTTGTTTAAATCCTTTTCAGGACAGAGTTGCTTTAAGAATTAGTTGCTTCAAGACTTAATTGCACCAATCATCACGCCTTTTACAAAGTACTTTTGTAAAAAGGGATAAACAAGCATAATCGGCAGCATAGTAACAATAACGGCAGCCGCTTTGATCCCTTCCGAAAAGGAGGCACGGCCAACTTCAGCTGGTATGCTGTCTACAAAGGCCGTGGAAGCCCATAGAATTTGACGTAATTCCAACTGCATGGGCCAAAGCTTGGCATCGCCTAAAAATAAGCTAGCATAGAACCATTCGTTCCAACGTCCCACAGCATAGAACAAAACCAGCGTTGCCAGAGCGGGTTTTATTAAAGGGATATGAATTTTCCAAAAGATCACAAATAAGTTTGCTCCATCAATGGTAGCGGCTTCTTCCAATTCAAAGGGCAACTGCTCAAAAAAATTACGAAGAATAATCATATTGAACACGCTAAAGGCTAAAGGAATGATGATCGCCCAGTGGGTGTTGATCAGGTTCAGGTCCTTTACCAAGAGGAAAAACGGGATCAATCCGCCTCCGAAGTACATGGTGAAAATAACCATGTTCTGAAAGAGAGCCCGCCCAGGATAACCCTTTTTTGAAAGGCCATAGGCTAGGGTCGTGGTGATAAACATACTGAAGGCTACACCGGCTATGGTATAAATCAGTGAGTTTATAAAAGAGCGAACCATATTGGAGGCCACAAAGATATCTCGATAGTTTCCAATGGTTGGATTCTTCGGAAAAACCGTGGCACCATTCATCATGAATTCCTGTTGCGTCAAGAATGAGCGTACAATGGTAAAATAAAATGGAATGAGTACAAAAAGCATACAAAGGGAAAGAAACAGAATATTCACTACGTCAAATGAATCTCCCCTTTTTTTCTTTTTTTGCTTTATCAAGTTAGAGCGCCTCCCTCACAGTATCCTTTTACTGATCATATATCTTTCTCCAAACGAAGCTTACATTACTCCACCCTCACCAAATAACTTTGCTATCTTATTCGCTGTGATCAAGAACACAAAATTGATGATGGATTTCGAAAGACCCATAGCTGTGCTGAAGCCGTAATTCGGTTTATCCAGGAAGGTTTTTCGGTAGATGTAGGTGTCGATATTTTCGGCAGCATCACGTACGACGGGATTCACCATGTTTAAGATCTGGTCAAAACCTCCGCTCATGATTCCTCCCAAAGCCAGAATCAATAGGATAACCGCTGTTGATCGAATACCAGGCCAGGTGATATGAAGCATTTTGTGAAAGCGGTTTGCCCCGTCAACCTCCGCTGCTTCGTACAGCTCGGGGCTGATCCCGGCAATGGCCGCCAGATACAAAATAGCGCTCCAGCCTGCACCCTTCCATACGTTCGAAAGGTACAAGAGGGGACGTATCAGTTTGGAGTTCGTCAGAAAGCTGTAGGGTTCCCCTCCGAAGAGAAGGATGATTCCATTGACAAACCCGTCCGAAGCAAAAAGAGTCGTCATCAAGCCACCCACAATAACCCATGAAAGGAAATTGGGAAAGGTGTATATAGTTTGCAAAACTTTTTTGTATCGCTTAGAGCGCAGCTCATTCAGTAAGATGGCTAGAAGGATGGGAGCCGGAAAGCCAATGGCGATATGCCAAAAGCCCATGCGAAAGGTGTTAAAGAATGCGCCCCAAAAAGCCTCCTCGCCCCACATGGTCACAAAGTTTTTATAAATGGGATTGGTCCAGGGGCTGGCCAAGATCCCACTTCGCATTTTAAAATCTTTAAAAGCCAAGGTAAGCCCATACATGGGCACATAAGAAAAGATAATTAAGAACAAGATCCCAGGCAGCAAAAAAACATATACCCAGCGATTCATTTTAATCCGTAACCATAATGATCTTTCACCGCGATTCATTTACAAAGCCCTCCATGTCCTTTATACTCCGTACTATGTTTATGATCTTGCTATCTCTTGAAAGATATGCTACCATTCAAAATGACGATTGACAATACACGGAGTTCGGAGGTTCATGTTCACTTTTTTCGGATTGACAGGCCATGTTATACTTGGTCTCTAAAACATTTGATCTGAACGTTGTACATGGAGGTGTCTATGTTTCGTACATTACTGGTTGACGATGAAAAAATGACCTTGGTTTCAACACAGCGTTCCTTCGAGTGGGAGAAGTATGGTTTCAAGCTAAGCGCACAGACCACTAACCCCCACGAGGCCTTGCAGCTGTTGCTGAAAAAGCACTTTGACATTGCATTTGTAGACATTCGGATGCCGGAGCTTTCGGGCCTTGATTTAATTCGACTTTGCCGAGAAAGTGCGGTGAACACTGAGTTTGTTGTGATTAGTGGCTATTCTGATTTTGAATACATGAAGGAGGCTATTCAGCTAGGCGCCTGTGACTATTGCCTGAAGCCTGTCCAAAACAAAGAATGTCACTCCCTGTTGCTCAAGTTATCTCAAAAGCTATACGAAAAGCGCTTTGCCTGTGACGGGCCGTTTTTGGAGAAGCTGATTGAAAACAACGACTTAGAAAAGATACTTAGCATGGTGGATGAAGATTTGGAAACAAGATCTCTAATGGTCGTCGCTTTGACTGTACCGGATGTTAAAATCGTTTTTCAGAAACCCTCTTTAGAAAGGGAGCTTTGCCTTCTGCTTTCACAAACCGAGGCGCTTATTTTTCTTCCGGCCGAACCTACGCAAGTGGAAGGAATCTGCCAAAGCTATCTGTCGATCCTGGAGTGCCGGATGTCCTTTGGCGTGATCGCTGACAAGTCGGCAAAGCTAGGTAAACTCATTCAACAAGTAAGGACGGGCCTTTCTCAGACCACAAAGGAGCAAGCGCTGATTCGAACCAACCTTAAAGACAGCGCTGTACTGGACGGCTTGCTGGAATACGTCAATGTCCACTTTACAGAAGATCTTTCCCTTCGCCATTTAGCAGCCGAGTACAACTTGAATTACACCTATTGCAGCGAGCTCTTCAAAACCAGCACCGGCTTCAATTTTTCCACTTACCTAAGCGGACTTCGAATGAAACTGGCCTCTGAGCTTCTCCTTTCATCCAGCAAACCGATCGCAAGCATCAGCACCTTAACGGGCTATAACAATTATCACCATTTTACGAATGTCTTCAAAAAAACCTTTGGCTTGACCCCCACGGAATTTAGGCAAAGCAGAGGGAAAGCAGAGGGAAAGAGGCATGAAGAAAACTTACTTTCAATCCATTAAGGTAACTTTTATCAGTATTTTTTTCTTAACCATTTTGATTTTAGTTGGGATCGGCTGGTCTTATTATTCATTCGTTCTGAAATTGATACAGGAAAAAGAAAATACCTATGTCAACAACATTATGAATCAAATTGTTGAAAACATTGAAAATAACTCCAACAACATGAAACGCTATGCCAAACTGGTGGTCAATGACAGCACGGTTCAGAAATATCTGCTCGCTGAAAAGCCCCTAGATAAAATGATATACGCCAGCACGCTCTTTGAGTCCATCTTGAATCTGACACAGGATAGTCAGAATACAGCCATCATTTCGATTCTGGATACGAAGGGGAACGCTATTGGCTTTTTGCAAAATACACAGTCTATCGTCAAGCACTTAGAAGAGAACTACGATATTTTTTCACCTGATCAAATAGGCTCAGCTTTTACAGAGAAAATATTTTGCAGCTATGATGGGGTTTCGTATTATACCTATTTTCAGACCATCACTGAAAAACAGCCCTATAAGAGCCAGGAGAATAAAATCGGTACCTGTGTGATTTTGACTTCCATAAGCAAGCTGGAGAAAAGCATCACAAAAATAGCGACAATTCCCAATTCCGTCTTTATGATCTTCGATAAGGACTTGAATATCATCACTAGCAATACTAAAAAGGAAGCCATGAATACGGAAATTTTGCAGGTGGCAAGCCGCATTTTGTCACAAAAAAATAAAAGCGAAGCCAAGCAAATCGTCAACGATACCATGAGTGCAATCCAGATTAAAGAGATTCCTTATTTGGGCTGGAATATTGTCAGTGTTGTACCCATTCATGAAATCGAATCCGACTTAACGCCCCTCTTAAACTTTGGCATTTTTCTGATTATTGCTATTATTCTTACTTTTATTTGGTGGAGCCTCTACGTTTTTCGCAGTATCGCCACGCCGATTGTAGAAATCTCCTCCTTTTTACAAAAGGAAGCTTATCTTGCCTTGCACTCTCGTCTGGAAATCAAGGAAGAAAATGAGCTGGGTATGCTGGCCAAGCAGATTAACGCTATGCTAGATAAGATCTCAGAAATGACCCGGGTGATCTTCAACAATCAAGCCAATATGTATGAACTGGATTTAGCCAAGAAACGGGCTGAAATTTCTGCTCTGCAAAGTCAGATTAATCCCCATTTTCTGTATAACACTTTGGATTGCATCAAAGGCTATGGTTACTTATCAAACAGCACTGAGATTGTAGAGATTATCAATGCACTGTCTTCCATGATGCGCTACTGTATCAAGGGAGACGACATTGTTCCCTTGCAAAGCGAACTCAATAACATTCGCTGTTATCTGGATATTATCCATATGCGCTACGAAGATCGCTTTGAATTTATGATTGATATACCCGAAGCCTATTGGACGGTACTGCTGCCAAGACTTATCCTTCAGCCTATTGTCGAAAATGCTATACGTCATGGACTGGATCAGAAACTCTCCAAAGGGATCCTAAAGATTACAAGTGTAGTGGAAGAAGGGGCAGTCGGAGCCTTGACCATCCTGATCCAAGATAATGGTCCGGGCATGGACGAAACAACGCTGAAAAGAATCAACGACTATCTGCAACAATCTAATGATATCAACTTCTTGCAAGCTTCTTCTGATCAAGGCTTGGCGCTTATCAATATTCAGATTCGATTAATTCGCTTGTTTGGCACCCAATACAGAATCAGCATTGAGAGCGTACCCGATCAAGGAACTTGCGTAAAGGTTAAAATACCGCTTCAGAGTAACTTACAAAAGACAATTCAAAAATAAGGGGTTTAATCGTATGAAAGAAGTATTTCATGTATCATCCTGCTCCTGGCAGCTAAAAGGAACCAGTCCTTATGTTCCGATTCACGGAAAAAGCATGGAGACAGGAGCAAAATTGGAAGGGATTACCGCTTGGATTCCCGCAACGGTACCGGGCGGGGTAAGCCTTGCTCTGTATCGTGCGGGTTACATTGAACACCCCTATTGGGGCATGAACAGTTTGAAATGCGAATGGGTAGAAAATAAATGGTGGATTTATCAGACCAGTTTCCAAAAGCCCGTTTTTAAAAATATTGAAAAAGCTAGTGAAGGAAACAAAAAAATCCGTCTGGTCTTTCATGGGGTGGATTATGATTGCATGGTTTACTTAAATGATCAGTTTTTGGGTGAACATGTGGGCATGTATGAACCTTTCTCCTTTGACATCACTTCCTGTTTTCATCAGGCCCAGACCTTTACCTTGCGAGTATTAATCAAACATGCACCAGATGAAATCGGGCAGATTGGCAGAACCAGCGAGGTATTTACGCAGAAAAGCCGCTTTAACTACAAATGGGATTTCAGTACAAGACTGGTTAACCTGGGAATTTGGAAGGACGTGGACTTGGTTGCGGAGGATAGTGCACGCATAGAGGATTTGCAGGTAACTAGCACTGTGGACGATGTGGGATTGGGGATCATTCAGATCCTAGGCGAAGTGTTTAGCGAACAGTCGGATCAAGACTTTATACTAAGAGGACTCTGTACCAAAGATGGGGTTGAAATTGTTAGCGGCTTGACAAGCGTACAGGCCGGGGAAAGATTTTGTTTTACTTTGCAAATCCAGTCCCCGGAACTTTGGTATCCCAACGGAATCGGCAGCCAGACCCTTTATGATTTACAGGTTTTGCTTGAGTCAAAGACCGAAAACACTTCCCATATTCTGGATCAAAGCGAGTTGAAGATAGGCATACGAAAAATGGAATACCTCCAAAACGAGGGTAGCGCAGCGGATTCCTTTCCCTATACCTTTGTAGTAAACGGGCAAAAGCTGTATATAAAAGGGGTGAATCTAACGCCTCTTGATCATATCTATGGCGATATCCCAGAAGAAATGGTGGCCTATGTATTGCGTAGGGCGGCAGAGATGAACGTCAATATGGTTCGAGTGTGGGGCGGCGGCTTGATTGAATCAAAGACGTTTTATCAACTGTGCGATCAACTGGGTTTATTGGTTTGGCAAGAATTCATCCAGTCAAGCTCGGGCATTGATAATGTACCCTCCAAAGATCGTGCATTCCAAGATTTGTTATGCAAATCAGCTCTTGCTGCCGTCAAGGAAAAGAGAAACCATACTTGCCTTACGGTTTGGAGCGGTGGCAACGAACTGATGCAAGCTGACAATAAGCCAGCCACCTTGGAAGATGAAACCATCGCCCTATTGCATAAAATTGTGATGCAGTTAGACCCAGAGAGGCTGTTCCTGCCGACATCGGCTTCAGGCCCCAGTGAGTTTATCAGTTCGGTTGCCGGTGAAAGCCATGATGTACATGGTTGGTGGCAGTATCAGGGCAATCCGCGTCATTACGAATTCTATCATGGCTCTGATAGCTTGTTTCATAGTGAGTTCGGCTGTGATGGCCTGTCTAGTTTGCAGACCCTTCGCAAAATATTTCCACAGCCGGAGTTGGTTCCTACTGCTATGCATCGCAATGACTTATGGCGCTTTCATGGGGATTGGTGGTGTACCTTTGAGCGGGAAACGACCCTGTTCGGTCCCATGAGCGACATAGAAGAATTTATTAATTGTAGCCAGTGGATTCAGGCAGAGGGACTGCGGGCGATCCTGGAAACAAACCAGCGCCGCAAATTCCATAACAGCGGTAGTATTATTTGGCAACTGAACGAGCCTTGGCCCAATGCGTCCTGTACTTCATTAATTGAGTATTACGGAACGCCTAAAATGGCTTATTACTGGGCCAAAAACGCTTTTAGTGCATTTCATGCTTCCTTGTACTATCCAAAACTGGATTACGCCCAGGGCGAAGAATTCCACGGCATGCTTCATATTTTTACGGACACTACCGTTCCGGCCGGAACCGTAGAGCTTGTGGCAGAAGTCATTGATTTACACAATCAAAAATGGGCAGAACAGTGCTACAGTACCTCCATAAGCTCAAACGAAAGCAAGCAGGTAGGCGAGCTTGTTTTTACCATTCCTCCTGATTTAAGCGGCCTATTTTTAGTACGGATTCGAGGAAGCCTAGGAAACTTCCAGACGGAAAACAGCTATTACTTTTCCACAAAGTCAGTCAGACCTTATGAAGAAATTAAATCCTTATCCGGTGGTGTTTTGAGTGCATCCTTTGTGTCAAATGAAGACAACAAGATGACGCTTACAGTGACCAACACTGGATCCCGGGCTGTACTGCATGTTCATGTAGAAGATTCCAGTGACTGCTTTAATCTTTTTTTGTCTGAAAATTATTTTACGCTGCTGCCACAGGAAACGAAGTCCATCCAAGTACACTATTGCCCTAAATTTCGATTTGGGTTTGATGAATACGCCAGTAACAAAAGGCCCTTAACCCCGGATCTTGTCTGGAAGGGGATCGGAGCCGAAAGTAGAGGGCGGATTTGAATAAGTAAAATGAGGCCTGCTTTATGGAAAATTACCAAAATTAATGCTGTGCATGTCGAGAACACCGAATTTAGTGACCATATAGGCGCAAAGCCTGTCAGGATTGATTTGCTGGTTACCGATTGCAACAAGACCAAATATATCCTTGAGATTCAACTTTATGTTGATAAATACATGCTCAATAGAAATTTGATCTATACTGCTCGCATATTGAGCAGACAGCTTGAATCCGGGGAGGATTATAGCAAGGTTACTCCTGTAGTCATGATCAACATTACGGACTATCTCTTGTTTGACGAGAAGGATGCACCAAGTTTTTATAATGTAGGGAATTTAATCTTGAAGGGTACAGATTATGTTTTTAGTGATGATTTGAGTTTCTTTTTTGTAGAGCTGCCAAAATTTAGGAAACAAAAAAGATCAATATCTCCAACCGCGTTGGAGTTGTGGTTGGATTATTTTTTGGAATATAAAGATGAGAAGAAAAGAAGGGAGTTGGCAGAAATGAGTGCAGCAATTCAAGCCTTTGACAAGGCATACAACCAGCTTCTGATGGACGACGAGACTTGGATTCAATATGAGCTTGAACGCCGAAGCATTGAGGCGTATCATACGGGTATACGAACAGCTATTGAGGAAGCAGAGCCGGCCATCATCGCAGAAATGGCAAAGAATCTATTAAAGTTAAAGTTAGACAAAGAAACGATATGTAAGTCAACAGGCTTGGATCTTGAGACAATTGAAAAATTGGAAAATGAGTAATAAATAAAGATAGTTCTCCATCCAAGGAAAGGCCGAGTCAAGGTGGAGCTCTTTTTATTGTACGGCGACTTCATTCAAAAGGCTTTTGGGCATTGTTCTGATGCCCAAAAGCCTTTTGTTTTGTCCGATTTAAGAGACGTTTGCCAATTCATTTGTATATTACCATTGCTTTTATGGTGACATACTCCCGCCGCCTAAGAGGCGGGGGCTTCTCGCTCAATGCGCCTAACG